>NZ_AP022584.1:3353685-3658566 GCF_010731675.1 Mycobacterium marseillense | reverse complement strand
GACTGGCTGCTGCTGGTTGAGTTGGCCGCCGACCATGACCAGACCGAGCGCCTCGCCGACCTGCTCGAAAACGTGCCCATGTGCGGCGAACCGGCGGTGGGCGTGGATCTCGCGGCGCAGCAACGGTTGTGGCAGTTGCGCGAATCACTCGCCGAGGTGCTGGGCGTGTACGGGCCGCCGCTGAAATTCGACGTGTCGCTGCCGCTGTCGGCGATCAGCGAATTCGAAAGCCACGCCGTCGATTTGGTCGCTACCCACGCTCCCGGGGCGCTGCCGGTGCTGTTCGGGCATGTCGGCGAGGGCAACCTGCACCTGAACGTATTGCGTTGCCCCGATGAGCAAGAGCGGCACCTCTACGAGCCGATGATGGACCTCATCGCGCGATCCGGGGGCAATGTCAGCTCCGAGCACGGCGTCGGCAGCCGCAAGCGGCCCTACCTCGGCATGTCCCGCGAGCCCGCCGACATCGCCGCGATGCGCACGCTCAAGGCCGCGCTGGACCCGACCGGTTATCTCAACGCCGCGGTGCTGTTCGACTGACGCGCGTTCGCCCCGAGAGTGCAAGTACCGACACCGCTACTCGGGAAATGTGTCGCCAGTTGCACGCTCGCGGGGGTGGTTGATCTCAGCTGCCCTTGATCCCGACCGCGTGGCGCAGCTGCGCCAGGAACTGCTCGGCGTCGTCGCTGCGCACGATGTAGTGCGAGATCGCGATCCGGATCACCGTCGCCGCCTTCACCGCGGAGTTCGGTCCGGGCAGGTGCCGTCGCAGGCCCTCGCGCATCTGCGGGATGACCCAGGAGAACTGGGCGATGGTGTGCTCGGGTTCGACGTCGACCATGCGCACACCCGAGTATGAATGCTGGTAATCGACGATGAACCGCAGCACGGCGTCGAGCTTGTCGACGCCCTTGAGGCCCGCGGTGGCCTTCACGAGGCCGCTTTCGAAGATCTGTCGCTCGTAGGCCGAAAACGCCGACAGCAACTCCTCTTTGGACGCGAACCAGCGGTACAGCGTCGGGCGGGACACGCCCGCCTGGGTGGCCACGTCGGACAGGCTGAGCTTGGTTTTGCCATTGCGGCCGAGCACCTCGGCGGTGGCCGCCAGGATGCGCTGACGGGTCGAGGTGTCTGTGTCGGCGATCGTCGTCGCCCGGACCGGCTGGCTCATGTTTTCGCCTCCACGTTAGGCCCGAGGGGGGCGCCGGCGCACCAGCACCGACTGCTGGATGGCGCCGACCGCGCCCTGCTCATCGAACAATGTGCCGATCGTCGTCCCGATTCCGTCCGGCCCGTAACTGGTTTCCGCCCTGATGCCGATCCAATCACCGTCGGGAACACGAAACACGTGCACGGCCAGATCGGTGTTGAGGAACGTCCATTTGGTGATGTCGAGCTTGCTGCCGATGCCGTTGGCGCAGTCGGCGACCGCGAACAGCCGTTCCAGCGGGGTCATGGACTCGCCGTTGACCAGGTCGACCGTCGGGTTGATCCACGATTCGCCGGGGCCCTCGCTCAGCGGCTCGGTCAGCCACAGCCACTGAAGGCTGTGCACGTAATTGCGGTCCCAGTCCTTGGCCTTGAGGTTGCGGTCGTAGGCCTCGGCCCTCGGCCGGGGCAGGGGGGCCGCCGCGTGCGCCAGCTCGTGGGTGTCCTGGTGCTGCAACCGCCAGCCGCTGGCGCGCGCCACCGGCCGGGGTGCGCCGTCGGGGCCCGGCGCCAGCATCTCGGCGCTGACGAGTTCGATCTGCTTGCCCGGGCGCTGCACCTGCGAGCGGACCCACAGGTCGCCGTCGGCCGGCACCCCGCCCAGCAGGTCGATGACGACCCGGGACAGGCGGGTGTCGTCGCGCTGTTCGCAGCGTTCCAGCGCCCGCACCAGCAGCCCCGACACCGGACCGCCGTGCTGGATCGCCGCCGACCAGGTGCCGCGCGCCAGGTCGGTCGCCCGGAACTTCTCGCCCGGCGCATCGGCGTCGTCGCCGGCCGGGTCGATCAGTTCGTAGTAGGCGTCGGTCATCGTCAACCTTTTCGGGGGTTAGGGGAGGCCGGCGCCGGGGGTGGTCACCGTGACGGCGTCCAGCCGCGACAGCCGGGTGCCGACCAGGCGCTGGGGGTAGGCCTCCGTGCTCGATAAGAGAAACAGGGTGCGGCGTTGCGGGCCACCGAGGGCGCAGGCGATGGCGACGCGGTCGCCCATGTCGATGCGGTCGGTCACGTCGCCGCCGGCCACGATCCGCTCGAACTGATGGGCCAGCGTCATCGACGCCCACACCCCGCCCTCGGCGTCGAGCGCGATGCCGTCGGGCGGCCCGTCCAGGCCGTCGGCGAAGATCCGCCGGTCGGTCAGGCCCCCGTCATCACCGATGGAGAACGCGCTCAGCCGCCGCCCCGTCGACTCGGCGACGATCAGGGTCTTGCGGTCCGGGGTGATCGCCATCCCGTTGGGGAAGTCGAGATCCTCGGCGACGACGGTCGCGCTGTCGTCGGGATCGAGGCGGATGACGACGCCGCCGTGCAGCGCCTGGCAGCCGATGTAGGCGCGGCCCGCGTCGTCGACGACCATGTCGCCGAGGTTGGCCGGCGCCACGTCGGCGAGATCGGCGATGGTGACGACGGTTTCGCCGTCATAGCGCAGTACCCGCCGGTCCTCGGTCGAGGCGATCAGCAGCGAGCCGTCGGGACGGAAGCCCAGGCCCGACGGTGAGTGCCCGGGCAGCGGCAGCGTAGTCAGCGAGCCCCCCATGGTCGAGGTGTGGACCGCTTCGCCTAGCATGTCGGAGAACCACAGCAGGCCCTCGAACCAGCGCGGTCCCTCGCCGAAGCAGAACCCGTTGGCCAGCGGCTCGGGGATCATCCGCTCATGCCTTCGGCCAACCTTCCGCTTTACAAAACACCGAAAAAGTGTCACGCACCGCGGGTGCCGGTGTCAATCTGCCGATCGGGCGAGTTCGCGCGCGACGGCCTCGTGGTAGGCGTCGATCTTCGCCGGGTTGGCCTGGACGAAGAGCTGATCGGGCAAGGGGGCGTGCTTGTACGCCTCGATCGTCATGGTCCGGGAGAACAGCGTGACGTCCTGGCCCGGCCGGGTGAAGTGGTAGGAGACGGTGATCCGCCCCTCCATACCGCCGTTCCCGTCGCGGTCATGGCCCAGGCGCCCGATCGAGGTGAACACGAACAGGGTGGGCCGCACGGCGGCGGCCAGCTGCCAGCGGAAGATCCGGTCGCCGTCGGGCCCGGCTTCCTCCCAGGTGTCACCGACCTTCAGGGGTAGCTCGGGCAGCCCGCCGATGTGGGCGCTGCCGGGGTAGGTCTTGGTCCAGTTCTGCGGGTTGGTGACGAAGTCGTAGACGGTCTCGGCGGACTGCGTGAACGCGGTCTCCGAAGTGGTGGTCACGATGCCCAATGGTGTTGCCTCCCTGCGCTTTCCGTTGGCCGATTCAGCCGCCAGGCCGCCGTCTTGTTAGCCAAGCTTTACAAATCCTACTCAAAGTGTCACGCTGAGCCCTGAGCTGCTAGCGCGAGAGGTGGAGCGGATTTTGACGAAAGCTTCCGAGGAATCTCAGCAGACCGAGTGGACGGTGCAAGGCCTGCTGGATCTGTTTGACGTGCAGGCCGACGGCCAGGACCGGTTCACCGGCGACACCGGCATCGCTGTCGGCGACGAACGCCAGGTGGTGGAGGGCACCCAGGTGCTGGCCCAGGCGATCGTCGCGGTGGCCAAACGATTCCCGGACAAGTCGGTGCGCTCGGCGCACGCGGTGTTCTCTCGCGCCGTGACCGTCGGTCCGCCGATCGAGCTGATCCTCGACGTCGTGGCCGAGGGCCGATCCACCGCCACCGCCGTCGTCGCCGTGCACCAGAACAGCCGGCGCTGCCTGAGCATCACGGTGCTGGCCGACGTCCCGACCGGCGATGTCATCCGTCACCACCTGCCGCGCCCCGACGTGGCCGCGCCGGCCGACGCCAACCCCTCACCGATGCCGATGGTCGGCCGCGAGCTGCGCCTGGTGGACGTCGTCGACGTCAACAGCCCCGACGAGGTCGGCCCGCCGGAGCTCTACGCGTGGCTGCACTACGACCCGATCCCGCAGCGCGACGATCTGGCCAAGGCGCTGCTGGCGTACTTCACCGGCCACCTGGGGATCTCCACCACCATGCGCGCGCACGAAGGCATCGGCACCGCCCAGGCGCACCTGACCGTGTCCACCGCGCCGATGAGCATCTCGGTCGCCTTCCACGAGCCGGTGCACTGGAGTGGGTGGCTGCTCTACACCCACGAGAGCACTCAGGTGGGTGCGGGAATGTCGTACGTGCGCGGCGCCGTGCACGCCGAAGAGGGGGAGCTGCTGGCGTCGTTCTCCCAGGAGGCGCTGATCCGCCCGCTGCGGACCAGCGACTCCGCGATCGACTCCCGCGCGCGCTTCTGACGGCCATGCACTTCACGATCACCCACCCGATGCACAGCCATCCCTACAACCGGGAATTGGTGAGTGGGGACGGCATCGGCAAGGTGGCCGCGGCCACCGAAGCCGCCGGGATCCACGGTTTCGGCTTCACCGATCACCCGGCACCGTCACAGCGGTGGCTGGAAGCCGGCGGGCATGACGCGTTAGATCCTTTCGTCGCACTGGGTTTCGCCGCGGCCACCACGTCCACCCTGCGGCTGATCCCCAACATCGTGGTGCTGCCGTACCGAAACCCGTTCGTGGTGGCCAAGTCCGGCGCCACGCTGGACCTGTTGTCCGGCGGCCGCTTCACGCTCGCGGTCGGCGTGGGCTACCTCAAGCGCGAATTCGCCGCGCTGGGCGTCAGCTACGACGAACGCGCCGAGTTGTTCGAGGAAGCCCTCCAGGTGATCCGGGCCGTCTGGACCCAAGACGACATCTCCTTCGAGGGGAAGCATTTCAGCGCGCGCGGCATCACCGCGCATCCGCGGCCCGTCAGCAGCCCGCACCCCCCGATCTGGATCGGCGGCAACACCGCCGCGTCGCGTCAGCGGGTGGCCCAGTACGGCGACGGCTGGTGCCCGTTTCCCGCCCCGCCCCAGTTGGCGCAGACCGCGGGCACGGCCACCATCGACTCGGTGGCCAAGCTCACCGCGGGCATCGAGGACCTGCGGCGCAGATGCGATGCGGCGGGCCGGGATTGGTCGGCGATCGACATCACCTTCACCAACTTCGAGGGCGGCAGCCCCGCCGATGACGCGTTCAACCCCGACGCTTACCTGGAGGGCCTGGACAGCTTGGCGAAGCTGGGGGTGACCTGGGTCAGTGTCCATCTGCCCGGCGACAGCATGACGCACGCGCTGGAGACCCTCGACCGTTTCCGTACCCTCGTGATCGACGCGGCCTGAATGGACTTCTCCCGCGTAGCGCTCTCGCCCGAGGACCAGGACTTCCACGATCAGTTCCGGGAATTCCTCACCGAGCATGTCACCGACGAGGTCCGGCGACGCGATCGGGAGACCGGCGAAAACTTCAGTGAGCCGGTGCATTTGGCATTAGGCGAAGCCGGCTATCTGGAGTCGGACTGGAGACTGGAGTCCGAAGGCGGCTTCAATCCGGTGCGCCGCCGGATCTTTCACCTCGAGATCGGTCGTGCCCACGCCCCGTGGTTCCACTGGGGCACCACGGCGGTCGTCGCGCGGTTGGTGCGCCAATTCGGTGCGCCGGAACTGAGCAGCCAGGTGTTGCCCGGGGTGCTGTCTGGTGAGATCCGGCTCTGCCTGGGCTACACCGAGCCCGAGGGCGGCTCCGACGTCGCCACCTGCAAGACCCGCGCGGTGCGCGACGGCGATGCGTGGATCATTAACGGCTCCAAGATGTTCACCTCGAACGCGCAGAACGCCAAGTACGTCTTCCTGCTCACCAACACCGACCCGCAGGGCCCGAAGCACAAGAACCTGACCATGTTTCTGGTGCCGCTGGATTCGGAGGGCATCGAGGTCCAGGCCATCCGCACCGTCGACGGGGACCGCACCAACATCGTGTACTACAGCGACGTGCGGGTCGACGACCTCTACCGGATCGGTGAGGTCAACGGCGGCTGGACGGTGATGCGGTTCGCCCTCGATGCCGAACATGGCATCACCGAGGTCCAAGACCATGGCCTGCAGAACATTTCGATGCTCTCAGAGCACGGCCACCTGATGGCCGAGGCGGCCGACGGGGTCGCCGCGATCCTGTCCAGGCCCGACGCCAGCGGGCGGCGCCCGATCGACGACGAGGCGACGAAATACCGCCTCGGGCGCGCCATGGCCCGGATCGAGGCGGCCATGTCGACTCCCGGGATGTACGGGCGGGTGGGGCTCATCCAGACCATGCGTGAGGTGTCCCAGGAGTTGATGGACCTGCTGGGGGCGGCTTCGGCATTGCCCACCGACACCACGGGATCCGCGGACTTCGCCGACAATGGTGCCATCGAGTTCATCTTCCGGCACGGCGTGCCCGCCGGGATCTACGGCGGCACCATGGAAGTGTTCCGCAATATGATCGCCCAGCACGAGTTGGGGCTCGGGCGCCCTAGCTACGGCCGCTGACCGGCAGCGCGGCCAGCATGTCGACGCGCGTGTCGTCGAAACTCAGAAAACCCTTGATCGGCAGGCTTTCCGGCGGCGGGTCCGGATAACACCAGGCGACGTCCTCGGCGACCCGGTCGCCCGAGACGAACGACCAATACGTCGCAAAGCCCTTGTAATTGCAGTAACTCGACGTCTCGGATCGGCGCAGCAGATCGGTGCGCACGTGTGCCGGGTCGACGTACAACCGCGGCTCGAGCGCGGTCTCGAACAGAATCGTCGTGTCGTCGGTGTCGACCAACGTGGTGCCGTCGACGCGGACGCGCAGGCGCCGTTGCGTCGGGCGGCAGTCGACGCGGTGATAGGGATTGGGCGGATAGTGCACGAGTTTGCGCCCCTCCTCGAACCACGTGTCGACCGCGTCCCACGGGACGTGAACGAAACCCGGTGCCTCCGGCTCGGGCTCGCTCGGCAGCTCGCCGACGTCGTCGGGCGTGAACACGTAGCCCAGTGGGCGGCCCCGCCGGTGCACCATCAGCGCCCGCTCGGTATCGATCACCAGCCGCCCGTCCTTGACCGCCTGCACGCGCCGGGGATGCGGCTCGACGTAGACGACACCGTAGGGGATCGCGGGCACGAAGCGCCCCGCCGGCTCGCTGCTGAGGGGACCGCGCCCTGCCACCAGACTCATGCGTCGTCCTTCCGGTTGCTCGCCGCTCTAGCCAATCATGTGCGCTGTATCTGAATGTCGGCCGACCGCTTTCCCGGTGCGTCGATGTCGGTGGTGACGCACACCCCAACTGCCCGGCCGGTGGCCGCGTCGACGAACGACAGAGGCGCAGGCCCATCCTGCAGATAGGTGTCTCCCCACTGCACCAACGACATGAACACCGGCAGGAAGTCCTCCCCGGCCTCGGTCAGTCGGTACTCGTCGCGGACGCGCTTACCTGCCTCCCGGTAGGGAACGCGGGCGACGATGCCCGCGGCTTCGAGCTGCTTGAGCGCCCGCGACACCGCCGGGGCCGACGTCGCAATGCGTTCTACAAAGTCCTCGAATCGCCTTGTGCCGAAGAACAACTCGCGGACCACTTGGAATGCGGTCTTGGTGCTGAGTAGCTCGAGGACTTTCGACATCGAACAGCTTTCGCCAATGGCCCATCGCTCCCGGTCTTGCAGCCGGTTCTCGAACTCCATCACAACCCCTATGACTAACGCTTGCGTTATCCAGCATGGTGTGCTCTTATCTTACTAACGGAATCGTTACTCAGCAAGGAGGGCGGACAATGCCATCAGACCAGCTGTTTCTCATCACCGGCGCAACCGGCAACACCGGCGCGCCCACCGTCGAGATGCTGCTCGACGCCGGCCACCGAGTGCGCGCGTTCGTGCACCGCAGCGACCGACGCTCCGACGCGCTGGCTGCCATCGGGGCCGAGGTCGTCACAGGTGACCTGCTCGACTTCCATGCCGTCAGCTCGGCGATGTCCGGCGTCAGCGCCGCCTACTTTTGCTACCCGATCGCCCCGGGCAGCCTGCTGCCGGCCACTGCCATCTTCGCCCAGGCAGCCAGCGAAGCGGGCGTGCGCGCGGTGGTCAACATGTCGCAGATATCCGCGCGACGTGAGGCGAAAAGCAATGCTGCACAGCAGCACTGGATCGCCGAGCGGCTGCTGGACCGCTTCGCGTTCGGCACCACACACCTGCGCCCTACGTTCTTCGCCGAGTGGCTCAAATGGCAATGGCTGCGTAACGGCGACGAAGGGGTGCTGCGACTGCCGTTCGGCAACGGGCGCCACGCGCCCATCGCCGGGCGCGATCAGGCCGGCGTCATCGCCGCGATCCTGCAGAATCCGGCTCCCCACAATCGCCAGATCTATCCGCTGGTGGGTGCCGAAGAACTCGACCACTTTCACATCGCGGAACAAATCTCGGACACGCTGGGCATTCCGGTCCGCTACGAGCCGGTCGGCGTCCCGACGTTTGCCGCGGCGCTGAAAGCGCAAGGCAGGTCCGACTTCTTCGTGCAGCACATCAGCAGCGTCGCCCGGGACTACCAGGACGGCATCTTCGCGGGCGAGAACAACCTCACCGAGGTCATCACAGGCCACAAACCCATGACCGTGCCCGAGTACGTCGATGCCAACCGCGCCGCCTTCGACCATGACGGCGGATTCGCGGTGCGCGATCAGCCCGTGGCGAGCTGACCCCTACCGCGCAATCGGGGGGATGCGTGCGCCTCCGCCCGCCGACAGGGTAGGAACTTACCCATGGCGGGACCGGTGGAAGGCGTCAAAGTCGTCGAGCTCGGGGTGTGGGTGGCCGGGCCGGCCGCCGGCGGCATCCTGGCGGACTGGGGCGCCGACGTGATCAAGATCGAACCGCCCACCGGCGATCCGGCGCGCCTGTTCGGCCGGATGCTGGGCTGCGATATGGGCCTCAACCCGCCGTTCGAAATGGACAACCGGTCCAAGCGCAGCGTCGTGCTGGACCTCGGCACCGACGCGGGCCGCGCCACCGCCTTCGAATTGCTCGCCGGCGCAGACGTTTTCCTGACCAACGTGCGACCGGGTGCGCTGCAACGCCTCGGGCTGGACTTCGAGTCGGTGTCGGCGACCAACCCCCGCCTGGTCTACGGCCTCATCACCGGATACGGCGAAAACGGACCGGACGCCGATCGCGCCGCCTTCGACGTGGCCGCGTTCTGGTCGCGGGCCGGGGTGGCCCACCTGCTCACCCGGCCCGGCGAGACGCCTCCGTTTCAGCGCGGCGGCATGGGCGACCACTCCGCCGGGATGACGATGGCCGCGGCGGTGTGCGCGGCGCTGCTGGCGCGCGAACGCACCGGGGCGGGCCAGCTGGTGACCACCTCGCTGTACCGGCAGGGCGCCTACACCGTGAGCTTCGACCTGAACACCTATCTGATGAGCGGCCAGCCGATCGCGATCGGGCAGCGCGAATCGATGGGCAACCCGTGCATGAACAACTACGCCGCCCAAGACGGGCGCCGGTTCTGGATCGTCGGCCTGGAGCCCGAGCGGCACTGGCCGGCGCTGTGCCGCGCGGTGGGACGGCCCGAATGGCGCGACGACCCGCGGTTCGCCGATGCCCGATCCCGTGCGGCCAACTCGGCGGCGCTGATTGCCGCCCTGGACGAGATCTTCGCGACGCGCCCGCTCGACGAATGGGCGCAGGTCTTCGCCGGCGAACCGGATTTCTTCTGGTCACCGGTCAACACCCTCGAGGACGTCGTGGCCGACGAGCAGTTCCACGCCGCGGGTGGCATCGTCGACGTGCCCGACGGGGAGGCGGCCGTGCCGATGGTGGCCACGCCCGCGGATTTTCACGGCACCCCCTGGGCACCGCGTTCTGCGGCACCAGAACTCGGGCAGCACACCGAGGAAGTCCTGGCCGACCTCGAGGCGCGCCGCGGTTCGTAACGGCCCGCGAGGACCTTTACAAATTTCGCCGGAAGTGTCACGCTGTCCGGTGAGTCGCTTCACCCGACGCGTGCAGCGGCTCCAGCCCTTGAGAAAGCCCATGACAAGTGCTTGAGGCCCGCCAACGGAGTCGTTGGGGCCGTGGTGAGGAATGGATCGATGGTCGCTCCAACGTTCGACATCAGCAAGACCGACGCCGCCCGAGCAACCCAGGCCACCAGTGATGGCCTGCGCTATCGACTGGACGTCGTCGCCGCCAGCGCCGTCGACGTCGTGCAATCGGCCGGGGGGTGGCTCTACGACCGGGCGATGGCCGGCTGGGAGGTGACGGTCCTGCTGCCTCAGGGCCGCGACACCCGATCGCTGCGGATCCTGGGGGTGCGGGTTGCCGACCTCGAGTCGTCCCTGGCCGCGCTGGGGGCGGGCTCGACCAGCCTGGCCGTCAGCGCGGACGCCTTCACCGCCGACGCCCGGGTGCGTGACGCCGTGCTCGAGTCGCTGGACAACCGGCTGACGGAAGTCGCGTTGTGGGGCGACGGGTGGCCCCTGGGAGTGCATCGCGCCACGACCCGCGCCCAGCACCTGCTCAGCGGTGCGGCGCGCATGTTCAAGGGCTATGCGCTTGCGGCAGCGGGCATTTCGGACGCCACGGTCGCCCCCATCGAAACGCTGCTGTGCGACGTGGGGTCGGGGGCCGACTCCGAGCTGATCCGGCTCGACTAGGCCCATGAAGAAGTACTACAAACACGCGCTGCTCTACCTGCACGAGACGATCTCGCTGGGATCCGGACGCAGCGACCGGTTCACCGAGATCTTCGCCGACACCTACCAGCCGATGATGGAGCAACTGGGCGCCCGGTTGTTCGCGATCTGGGAGTCCACCGCGTACAACGGGCACTGGCCGCAGGTGACGGTCATCTGGGAGATCGACGGGTTCGCCGACTACGCCAGGATCGGCGCGGCCCAGGCCCGCGGCGGCAGTCATGAGGCCGCGGCCGGAAAATGGTCGGCGTTTCTGGCCGACCTCGGCGCCTCGGGCGAGGGCCGCATCATGTACGCCGGACCCAGCAACAGGACGCTCGCCCAGCTGCGTGAGGCGAATTTCACTGCGCCGCTGGTGATTCAGGAGATCATGCAGACCAAGCCGGGCCGCCAGGACGACTACATCCGGGAGCTCGAGCGGCTCTACGTGCCGTGGTCGGAACGCACCGGAAAACGCTGGCTCGGTTCGTTCACCACGACCTTCCGCTTCAACGAGGTCATCCACTACTGGGCGCTGGACGGGGGCTGGGACTGCTTCGCCGAGCACTACCCCTCGTGGAAGGAGAGCCCGCCCGCCGAGATCGTCACCTGGATGAGCGTGGCCCCCGCGTTGCGTGACGGGTGGGAAGATTCCATCCTGCAGGCCCTCCCGCCCTCACCGCTGCAGTGACCGAGCGCCAAGGACCCATGGACCACACCGACTTCAGCTACGATCCCTTCGACGCTGCGGTGATGGCAAACCCGTTGCCGTACTACCGAATCCTGCGCGACCACCACCCGGTGTATTACATGCCGCAGTGGGACACCTTCGCGCTGTCGCGCTTCGAGGACATCTGGAAGGTCCTGGAGGTCAACAACGGCACGTTCGTCGCCTCGGAGGGCACCCTGCCCGCGGCATCGGTGCTGGCCCAACACAACTCGGGTCCGGTCGACGACCCACCGCTGCACCCCCTGCCGTTCCACGCCATGTTCGACGCCGACCTGTACGGCGAGATCCGGCGCACGCACTCCCGGCCGTTTCGGCCGCGGTCGGTCACCGACCTCGAGGGCAGGATCCGGGAGCTGGCCAACGAACGGCTCGACCTGCTGCTGCCGCGCGGTGCGTTCGACCTGACCCAGGATTACGGCGGCGTCGTGGTGGCCGCGGTTGTCTGCGAATTGCTGGGCATCCCCACCGATCTCGCGCCGCAGGTCCTCGCCGCGGTCAACGTCGGCAGCCTCGCTCAGCCCGGTGTCGGCGTGGACACCGGGCAGGCGCGCCCCAACTATTTCGAGTTCCTGCTGCCCGCGGTCGCCCGCCGTCGCGCCGACCGGTCCGGGCCGCCGCTGGACGTGGTCGACGGCCTGCTCGGCTATCACCTGCCCGACGGCAGCGCCCTCGACGACATGGAAGTCGCCACCCAGATGCTGTGCATCTTCATTGGCGGCACGGAGACGGTGCCCAAGATCGTCGCCCACGGGCTGTGGGAGCTCAGCCAACGGCCCGGCCAGCTGGCCACCGTTCGCGCCGATCCCGCAAGCAACGTGCCCGTCGCGCGTGAGGAGATGATCCGGTACTGCGCGCCGGCGCAGTGGTTCGCGCGAACGGCGCGCAGGCCCTTCGAGATTCACGGCCAGACCATCAGCCCCGGCCAGCGCGTCATCACCCTGCTCGCGTCGGCCAGCCGCGACGAGCGGGAGTACCCCGAACCCGACGAATTCCTCTGGGACCGGCCCATCCGCCGCTCACTGGCGTTCGGCCGCGGCCAGCACTTCTGCATCGGCTACCACCTGGCGAGGCTGGAAATCGATGTGCTGCTACAGGAATGGCTGCGCCGGGTGCCCGACTACGCTATTCAGTCCGAAGCCGCCACCCGGTTGCCGTCGAGCTTCCAATGGGGTTGGAACAACATCCCGGTGGAGGTGTGACGTGTGGTCCTACCGGCTCATCGCCCCGTACCAGTTCGAGCGGACGACGATCGCGGACCCCACGCCCGAGTCCCTGACCGACGGACAGGTGCTGCTGCGTTTTTTGGCCGCCGGCGTCTGCGGCAGCGACCTGCCCGCCTTCCGCGGTGCCAAGGGCCGGATCCCGGGCGACGACGGCCGCAGCGGACCCGAGAAAGACGGCTTCCCCATCCACGAGGTCGCCGGTGAGGTGATCGCCAGCCGGCACCGCGCGCACCGTCCCGGGGACGTCGTCGTCGGCTGGGCCTCCGGGTTCGACGGCATGATGGAACGCATCGTGAGCAACGGCGATGGGCTGGCGCCCTACGACCCGGCGCTGACGCCGGCGCAGGCCATCGGCCTGCAACCGCTGGCCTGTGTGCTCTACGCCTGCGAGCAGCTCGGCGATTTGGCCGGCCGGCACGTCGCGATCATCGGCCAGGGATCGATCGGCCTGCTGTTCTCCTACGTGGCCAAGGCGGCCGGTGCGCGGCGCGTCACCGGGGTCGACCCGATCGATCGCCGCGATGTGGCAAGGGCATTCGGCGTCGACGAGGCGGTGCGCGCCACCAGCGATCGCTGGGCGAGTCAGCTCGAACCCGGGGACCGCGCCGACGTCGTCATCGAGGCGGTCGGACACCAGGTCGCCACCCTGACGCACGCCATCGACGCCACCGCACCCGGCGGCACCGTCTTCTATTTCGGTGTCGCCGACGACGAGATGTATCCGATCAGCATGCGGGCCATGCTGCGCAATAACCTGACGCTGAAATCCGGTGTGACCCTTGACCGGCGGCGCATGCTGGAGCTCGCGAGCAAGTTCACCGCCGAGCATCCCTGGCTACTCGGCGCCTACCTCACCCACACGTTCGGTGTCGAGGCGGTGCAGGATGCGTTCGAGCTGGCCTGCCGACCGGTGGCCGAGCGCATCAAGATCGCGATCGCCGGGTGAGGGGCCGACCGTGACGGATGCTTCGCCGAGCAATCTGCAGCTGGCGCTGGGCAGCAAACCCGTGATCTTCGGCGGCTGGGTCACCGGGCCGACGTGGCTGGGGCCCGAGGAATTCGCCCGCGCCGGTTACGACTACGTCGGATTCGACGCCCAGCACGGCTATCTCGACGACGCCGACATCGCCCGCATGCTGCGCCGCACCGAGCACCTGCCGCTGGCCACCGCGGTGCGCCTGCCCAACGCCGATGCCGCGCCGATCGGGCGGGTGGCCGATGCCGGCGCCGACGCCGTCGTCATCGCGATGATCGAGTCGGCCGACGAGGCCGCGGCGGCGGTGGCCGCCACCCGCTATCCACCGGCGGGCGTGCGCAGCTTCGGCCCGCTGTGCGCCAGTCTCGGTGCCGACCCCGCCGCCCACGAATCCCGGGTGAGCGTGTTCGCGATGATCGAGACCGCGGCGGCGCTCTCCGGCATCGAGGAGATCTGCGCCGTCGACGGTCTGACCGGAATCTACGTCGGCCCCGCCGATCTCGCCATCTCCATGGGTGTCGGCGTCCTCGGGGCGACCCGGCACCCCGAGGTGCTCGACGCGATCACGCGCGTCCACCGGGCGGCCTCGGACGCGGGCCTGGTCACCGGCATCCACGCCGGCGACGGTGTCACGGGCCAGGCCATGGCGCGGTTGGGCTTCGGCATGATCACCCTGGCCGCCGAGTCCCTGGCGCTGCGGCGCGGGGCCGCCGAACACCTGCGTGAGGCGACGCAATGACCGCCAACCAGGCGGACGATCAGGCCGCGATCCGCGACCTGATCGCCGCATACGCCCTCGCACTCGATGCCGGTGATGTCGACGGCTGCGCCCAGCTGTTCGCCTCCGACGGCGAATTCCTGGTCTACGGCAAGACTTTCGCAGGACACGACGGGATCGCCGGCATGTTCCGCGACGCGGCGCGCGGCCTGCATCTGACCGGTGTCTCGAGGATCACGGTCGACGGGGACCGCGCGAGCGCCCGATCGCAGGTGCTGTTCGTCCGGTGCGGCGATCTGCAGTTGCGGCCCGCCCTCTACGACGACGAGTTGACCCGCGTCGCCGGCCAGTGGCGTTTCGCGCGGCGCCGGTGCCGCTTCATCACCACCGGCGGATTAGCCGAGAGCCCGGAGGTGACGCCGGCATGAATCCACGTGTCGCACTGGTGACCGGCGCGGCCGGCGGGCAGGGCCGGGCCATCGCCGAACGGTTACGCGCCAAGGGGTTTTCGGTGGCGGCCTGCGACCGGCGGGCCGACGATCTCGCCGCCGCGGTGCGCGAATCGGGCGACGAGGAACTGATCGCGGTGGAACTAGACGTCACCGCGGAGCAGCAGTGGGACTCCGCGGTTGCGGCGGTGGTCGAGCGCTTCGGGTCGCTGAGCACGCTGGTCAACTGCGCCGGCGTGCTGCACCGGGCGTCGTTGACCGAGGAGACCGCCGAAGGATTCGAAAACTCCTGGCGGGTCAACTGTCTGGGCGCGTTCCTCGGCATGCGCGCGGCGCTGGAGCACCTGCGCGCGGCGCCCGACGCGTCCATCGTCAACATCTGCAGCACCGGCGCGATCCGCCCGTTCCCGCAGCACGGCGCCTACGGCTCGTCGAAGTGGGCGCTGCGCGGCCTGACCCAGACCGCCGCGGCCGAACTCGCCCCCGCCGGCATCCGGGTCAACGCGGTGTTCCCCGGGCCGATCGCCACCTCGATGCTCGACGAAACCACCCAGGACCGGCTGGCCGAGGCGTCGATGTTCGGGCGGATAGGCCGGGCCGACGAAGTCGCCGACGCCGTGGCCTTCCTGGTCTCCGGTGAGGCGTCGTTCATCACCGGCTCCGAACTCATCATCGACGGTGGTCAATGCCTGCAGATCCGATGAACGACCTGTCGGTAGGCATCATCGGCGCGGGCCCGGGCGGCCTGGCGCTCGGAATCATGCTGTCCCGCGCCGGTTTTGGCAACTTCACCATTTTCGACCGCGAAGACGGTGTCGGGGGCACCTGGCGCATCAACACCTATCCGGGGCTAGCCTGTGACGTCAAGTCACACTTGTACTCGTTCTCCTTCGACCTGAACGCCCACTGGTCACGGCTGTGGTCGGGACAACCCGAAATCCTGGACTACTTCCAGCGGGCCGCCGACAAGCACGGCCTGCGGCCGCACCTGAAGCTGCGCACCGAAATCCGCTCCGCGCACTGGGATTCGGACACCCAGCTCTGGTGCCTGACCACCACCGCCGGCGAACAGCACAACTTCAACATCGTCGTTTCGGCCGTCGGCCTGTTCACCCGGCCGCTGCTGCCCGACCTCATCGAAGAAGAGCCCTTCACCGGAAAGGTGATGCACTCGTCGCGCTGGGACCACTCGATCGCGCTGGAGGGCAAGAAGATTGCGGTGCTGGGGACCGGGTCGACGGCCTCCCAGCTGATCCCCGAATTGGCCAAGGTGGCCGACACGGTGTATTCGGTGCAACGATCACCCACCTGGATACTGCCCAAGCCCGACCGGCACTACACGCGGCGGGAGCGCTGGGCCTTCGCGCACCTCCCGCTCGCCAAAAAGCTCTACCGCGCCCGGCTGTGGCTGCGCAGCGAATCCAACATCTCCGTGATCGAGCACGGCAGCGAAAAGACCGAGCAGTTCACCGCACTGGCCCTGCAGCTGCTCGAAAAGACGGTCGACGATGAGGAATTGCGCCGCAAGCTCACACCGGATCATCCGATGGGCTGCAAGCGGCTGGTGTTCTCCTCGGACTACCTGCCCGCGCTGACCCGGTCCAACGTCGAGGTGGTGACCAGCCCGGCGCGCTACCTGCGTAAGCGATCCCTGGTCACCGAAGACGGCACCGAACGCGAGGTCGACGTGGTGGTCTGCGCCACCGGCTACGCCGCCGCCGACTATCTCGGGGAACTGGACGTTTCCGGCGAACACGGAATCACGCTGCGGCAGGTCTGGCGCGACGGCGCACACGCCTACCTCGGCATGGCCGTGCCGGAGTTTCCCAACTTCTTCATGCTGTACGGGCCGAACACCAACGTCGGCTCCAACAGCGTCATCTTCATCCTCGAAGCCCAAGCGCGCTACATCGTGCGGGCGCTGCGGCACCTGCGCCGTCGCCGCCGGCGGTACGTGGCGGTGCGTGCCTCGGCGCTGGCCGACTTCGTCGACAAGATCGACCGATGGATGGCGGGCACCGTGTGGACCACCCAGTGCAGCAACTACTTCCGCGCTCCTAACGGGCGCGTGGTCACCCAGTGGCCGCGCAGCGCGCGTACCTTCTGGGGCATGACGCGCAGGTTCAGACCGGCCGACTTCCGCTTCGAGCCGCCCGCCGCCTTGACCCCCTCCCCGGCCGCCGAGCCCGAGCGAAGTACGCGATGACGGAGCTCGACGGCGCCGACCGCCTCGACCCGGCGCTGCGCGCGCTCGCGACCACCCGCACCGACTTCTCGGCTGCCGCAATCCGACTGACCCGCGATCCGTTCAACGAACGCCGCCGCATCACGGCCGGGCAGACCGGCGCCGGCGACGTCCGAATCGACGAGGACAGCGTGGGCGGCGTCGCGGTGCGTATCTACCGCGGGGGCGCGGCGCCGTCGCCCGCCGTCGTGTATTGCCACGCCGGCGGTTTCGCGCTGGGAAACCTCGACACCGATCACCGCCAGTGCGTGGAGCTCGCCCGCCGCGGGCGGTGCACGGTGGTGTCGGTGGACTACCGGCTGGCGCCGGAGCACCCCCATCCGGCCGCGCTCGAGGACGCGAGCGCCGTGCTGCGCTGGGTGGCCGACGACGCGGCGTCACTCGGCGTGGATCCCACCCGGCTGGCCGTCGCGGGTAGCAGCGCCGGCGCCGCCCTGGCCGCGTGCCTGGCGCAGCGCGCCGCCGACGGATCGTTGCCGCCGGTGGTGTTCCAGCTGCTGCACCAGCCGGTGCTCGACGACCGGCCCACCCCGTCGAAGGCGGAGTTCCGCGCCAGCCCGGCGTTCGACGGCGAGGGCGCCGAGCTGATGTGGCGCCACTACCTGCACCCGGAGGTCGGGCCGCAGGCAGCGGTGCCCGCCCGTCGGCAGGAATTCGCCGGGTTGGCACCGGCCTTGATCACCTGCGCCGAGATCGATCCCTTCCGGGACGAGGCCATCGACTATGCGCTGCGGCTCCTGCGTGCCGGTGTCTCAGCGGAGCTGCACGTGTTTGCGCGCGCCTGCCATGGGTTCGACTCGCTGCTACCGGAATGGCCGGGCTCCCAGCGCCTGTTCGCGCTGCAAGGCGATGTCCTGTCCAGCGCGCTGCACGGCGGCTAGGCGTCGAATCGGATCAGCTGGCGCACGGCGGTGCCGTCGGCCAGATGGTCCATCGCCTCGTTGATGTCGTCCAGCCGGATCGTCGACGACACCAGCGATTGGACCGGCAGCCGGCCGGAACGCCACAGCTCGACGAACCGCGGGATGTCCCGGCTGGGCACCGCCGATCCGAGGTAGCTACCGATCAGCGACCGGCCCTCGGCCACAAAACCCAACGGCGACACGCTGATTCGCGCGTCCGGCGGCGGCAAACCGACCGTGATGGTGCGACCGCCCGGCGCGGTCAACCCGATCGCGGTCTCAAGGGCGGCTGGATGGCCGACGGCCTCGACGACCACGGCCGCCTTCACCCGCGCGTCCGCGGCCTGCTGTGGCGTGTAGGTCTCGTGGGCGCCCAGGCGGCGGGCGGCGGCCAACTTCTCCGGCAATTGATCGACGGCGACCACCCGCACGTCGTCGTAGGTCAGCGCGGTGAGCAGCGCCGCCATCCCGACGCCGCCCAGACCGACCACCGCGACCGCCTGGCCGGGCCGCGGATGCCCCACGTTGAGCACCGCGCCACCGCCGGTCAGCACCGCGCATCCCAACAGCGCGGCGACATCGGCCGGCACGTCGGGCGGCACCGGGACCGCGCTGGCGCGGTTGACGACCGCGTGCGTCGCGAAACCCGAGACCCCGAGGTGGTGATAGACCGGCCGACCGGCCCGGCTGAGCCGAATGTCACCGCCCAGCAGGGTGCCGGCGCCGTTGGCCGCGCTGCCCGGTTCACACGGCGTCAGTCCCTGCGTCGCGCACGCGGCGCAATGGCCGCAGCGCGGCAAGAACACGAGCACCACCCGCTGACCGATGGCCACGTCACCGACACCGTCACCGACCTGCTCGACGATGCCGGCGGCTTCGTGGCCGAGCAGCATCGGCACCGGGCGTACCCGGTTGCCGTCGACCACCGACAGGTCGGAGTGGCAGATGCCGGCCGCCTCGATGCGGACCAGCACCTCGTCGCGTCCCGGGGGCGCGAGGTCGACGTCGGTGATGCTGATCGGCCGCGACCGTGCGTAGGGCCGGGGCGCCCCGATGTGCTCCAGCACCGCGCCCCGAATTCCGGACATGCTGGAATACAACCATGGCCCCGGCTCCAGTAGTTCCCCCCGCCCCGGACGGGTTGACCAGCAACGACTTCCCGGTGCTGTGGCCGGTCGGGACGCGGTGGGCCGACAACGACATGTTCGGACACCTCAACAACGCGGTCTACTACCAGTTGTTCGACACCGCGATCAACGCGTGGATTAACACCAGCACCGGGCTGGATCCGATGACCACCCCCGCGCTGGGCATCGTCGCCGAGTCGGGCTGCCGCTATTTCGCCGAGCTGCATTTCCCGCAGGACCTCATGGTGGGTCTGGCCGTGACGCGGCTGGGCCGCAGCAGCGTCACCTACCGGCTGGGCGTGTTCGAGTCCGGGGACGGCCCCGAAGAAGAAATAGCGCGGCCGATCACCGCGCTGGGACATTGGGTGCACGTCTACGTCGACCGTCTCACGCGCAAGTCCGTCCCGATTCCCGAGCCCGTCCGGACCCTGCTGTCGACGGCCGACGTCGGCGAATCGGCCTAGCCGCGGCCCAGATAGCGCCCCGCGCTGGGGTTTTCGCTCACCCCGTTATGCTGCGCGCATGCCAGTGTTGAGCAAGACCGTCGAGATCGGCGCCGACGCCGCGTTGATCATGAAGATCGTCGGCGACTTCGAGGCCTACCCGCAGTGGAACGAGGAGATCAAGGGTCTCTGGGTGCTCGCCCGGTACGACGACGGGCGGCCCAGCCAGTTGCGGCTCGACACCGATTACCAGGGCATGCAGAGCATGTTCATCCAGGCCGTGTACTACCCGGGCGAAAACCAGATCCAGACCGTCCTGCAGCAGGGCGACCTGTTCACCAAGCAGGAGCAGCTGTTCTCCGTGGTGGCGATGGGCGCGTCGAGCCTGCTGACCGTGGACCTGGATGTCGAAACGTCGATGCCGGTCCCCGCTCCGATGGTCAAGCAACTCCTCAACAACGTCCTCGACCATCTGGCCGAGAGCCTCAAGAAGCGAGCCGAGCAGCTGGCCGCCAGCTAGCCGCGGCGCTTGATGGCGACACCCGCTGCGCCCGGCTGGTCTGTTGCGATCGCCGCGAATCAGAAGATTCCGGTGCGGTCCCGCATCTCGGTCAGCCGGGCCGCCGCGTCGGTGAACTGCCACACGGTGTGCTCGATCACCGCGGCAGTGTCGCGTCGGCGTAGCGCGGCGGTCAGCTTCCGGTGGTTGTCGACGGCCGCCTCGCCCCAATGCGGATCGGCGGCATACACCAGCACCGGCATGTAGCGCGCGGCGTTCAGCAGGAACCAGGCGAGCTTGATCCGGCCGCTGGCCTGGTTGAAGACGCGGTGAAAGGCGAACTCGATGCCCGCGATGGTCTCGGCGTCGCCGGAACCGACGGCCGCGGCGAGGGAATCGTTGATGCGGTCCAGCTCGTCGATCTCGGCCTCGGTGATGTGGTCGGTGGCCGCGGCCGCTAACTCCTTGGCGATCGAGGCCTGCAGCCAGAAGATGTCCTCGATGTCCTGGCGGGTGAGCGGCAACACGACGTGACCGCGGTGCGGCTCCAGCTGCACCATGCCCTCGCCGCGCAATTTCAGCAGGGCTTCGCGCACCGGGGTGACGCTGACACCGAGCTGGGCCGCGGTCTCGTCGAGACGGATGAACGTTCCCGGACGCAGCCTGCCGGACATGATCGACGCCCGCAGGTGGCCGGCGACCTCGTCGGACAGCTGGGCCCGCCGCAGCGGCCGCCGACTCCTCGGCTGCATAGACATCGGTGCGTTCACAGGGTCTGCCAGGACTTTCAGTGACGTGGCGGGACGGGGTTTAAGTTTTGACGGGTGTTGACGGGGACTTGTCAGTGGACTGTCAAAGCCATAGTGTGACCCACACAACACTAAGTTTTATCAAATATCAACCTGGCGCAAGCGGTGCGCGAGTGAAGGGAAGTGTGCAGTTTGACCGCGCAATTGGCAGACCATCTGACCCAGCAGCCGTACCTGGCCCGGCGGCAGAACTGGGTGAACCAGCTCGAGCGGCACGCCCTGATGCAGCCGAACGCGACGGCGCTGAGGTTCCTGGGCAAGACCCTGACGTGGGGTGACCTGCGCGGCCGGGTGGCGGCGCTGGCCGACGCGCTGAGCCGCCGGGGTGTCGGCTTCGGCGACCGCGTCATGATCCTGATGCTCAACCGCACCGAGTTCGTCGAGTCGGTGCTGGCCATCAACATGCTCGGCGCCATCGCGGTGCCGCTGAACTTCCGGCTTACCGCGGCCGAAATCGCCTTCCTGGTCCAGGATTGCGAAGCGCGGGTGATCATCACCGAATCGGTGCTCGCCCCGGTCGCCACCGGCGTGCGCGACATCGAGTCGCTGCTCGGCACCATCGTGGTTGCGGGCGGCTCAACTTACGACGACACGGCCAAGGTGCTGGGTTACGAAGACCTCGTCAGCGAGACCGGGGAGTCGCACGAACCCGTCGACATCCCGAACGACTCGCCGGCGTTGATCATGTACACCTCGGGCACTACCGGCCGCCCCAAGGGCGCCGTGCTCACCCACACCAACCTGACCGGCCAGACGATGACCGGGCTGTACACCAACGGCGCCGACATCAACAGTGACGTCGGGTTCATCGGGGTGCCGTTCTTCCACATCGCCGGCATCGGCAACATGCTGACCGGGGTGCTGCTCGGCATCGCCACCGTCATCTACCCGCTCGGCGCGTTCGAGCCCGGGCAACTGCTCGACGTGCTGGCCGCAGAAAAGGTCACCGGGATTTTTCTGGTCCCCGCGCAGTGGCAGGCGGTCTGCGCCGAGCAAAAGGCGCACCCACGCGACCTGAAATTGCGGGTGATCTCCTGGGGCGCCGCACCGGCTCCCGACGCGCTGCTGCGGGAGATGTCGGAAAGGTTCCCCGGCACCCAGATCCTGGCCGCGTTCGGCCAGACGGAGATGTCGCCGGTCACCTGCATGTTGCTGGGCGAGGACGCGATCCGTAAGCGCGGCTCGGTCGGCAAGGTGATCCCGACGGTGGCCGCCCGGGTCGTCGACGAGAACATGAACGACGTGCCCATCGGCGAGGTCGGTGAAATCGTCTATCGCGCACCAACTTTGATGAGCGGGTACTGGAACAACCCGGAGGCGACGGCGGAAGCGTTCGCCGGCGGCTGGTTCCACTCCGGCGACCTGGTCCGCATGGACTCCGACGGTTACGTGTGGGTGGTCGATCGCAAGAAGGACATGATCATCTCCGGTGGCGAGAACATCTACTGCGCCGAGGTGGAGAACGTCCTGGCCAGCCACCCGAGCATCGTCGAAGTCGCCGTCATCGGCCGGTCCCACGACAAGTGGGGCGAGGTGCCGATCGCGGTCGCCGCGGTGGCGGGCGACAAGTTGGGGCTCGACGAACTGGACGAGTTCTTGACCGAGCGGCTGGCGCGCTACAAGCACCCGAAGGCGCTCGAGATCGTCGACGCGCTGCCGCGCAACCCGGCCGGCAAGGTGCTCAAGACTGAGCTGCGGGTCCGTTACGGAGTCGCAAAAATCGACTAAATCCATTCTAGGGCAAGAGGTTTTAAAGCCAGAGAGGAAGTTGGGCAGGAGCGGTAACGTTTGCCAGCTGTTGGCGAAGGGTTAATTGTGCGGATGCGGTTCACACGTGCTTGGCCATCGGGTACATTCCTGTGGTCTCCGTTACTACTTGCCAGTAGGGAGCCGATGGTCACAGACGTTGAGTCGGGGCGAGGAGGAGGCGTGCTACATGTTCCGCCGCGGCGCCGGACGGTGCGCGGTGACGGTCTGAGGGGGCAACGGTGACTTCAACGTCGACGAGTCGACGGGGCCCCTACCTGGTCGGCTATGTGCGCGATCAACTGCAAACCCCGCTGGAGCTTGTCGGCGGGTTCTTCCGGATGTGCGTGCTCACCGGAAAAGCCCTGTTCCGCTGGCCTTTCCAGTATCGCGAGTTCATCCTGCAGTGCTGGTTCATCATGCGGGTGGCGTTCTTGCCGACCATCATGGTCTCGATCCCGCTGACCGTGCTGCTGATCTTCACCCTCAACGTTTTGCTGGCGCAGTTCGGCGCCGCTGACCTCTCCGGTGCCGGCGCGGCCATCGGCGCGGTCACCCAGCTCGGCCCGCTGACCACGGTGCTGGTGGTCGCCGGCGCCGGCTCGACGGCGATCTGCGCCGACCTGGGCGCGCGCACCATCCGCGAAGAGATCGACGCGATGGAGGTGCTCGGGATCGACCCGATCCACCGGCTGGTGGTGCCCCGGGTGATTGCCGCGACCCTGGTCGCCACCCTGCTCAACGGCCTGGTGATCACCGTCGGTCTGGTCGGTGGCTATCTATTCGGTGTCTACCTGCAGAACGTGTCGGGCGGGGCGTACCTGGCCACCCTGACCACCATCACCGGCCTGCCCGAGGTCGTCATCGCGACGGTCAAGGCCGCCGTCTTCGGTCTGATCGCCGGGCTGGTCGGGTGCTACCGCGGCCTGACCGTGCGCGGCGGCTCCAAGGGGCTCGGCACCGCCGTCAACGAGACCGTGGTGCTCTGCGTCGTCGCGCTGTATGCGGTCAACGTCGTGCTGACCACGATCGGCGTCCGATTCGGGACGGGGCACTGACATGTCGACCGCCGCCGTCTTTCGCTCCCGCTTCCCGCGGGCGGCAGAAAACCTCAACCGCTACGGCCTCGCCGCGGCACGCGGGCTCGACGACATCGGCCAGATGGCGTGGTTCGGCGGGGTGGCCCTGGCCCACATTCCGCACGCGCTGCGCAACTACCGCAAGGAAACGCTGCGGCTGATCGCCCAGATCGGCATGGGCACCGGCGCCATGGCCGTCATCGGCGGCACCGTCGCCATCGTCGGCTTCGTGACGTTGTCCGGTAGCTCCCTGGTCGCGATCCAGGGGTTCGCCTCGCTGGGCAACATCGGCGTCGAGGCGTTCACCGGGTTCTTCGCCGCGCTGATCAACGTGCGCATCGCCGCGCCCGTCGTCACCGGCATCGCGATGGCCGCCACGGTCGGTGCCGGCGCGACGGCCGAGCTGGGCGCGATGCGCATCAGCGAGGAGATCGACGCGCTGGAAGTGATGGGCATCAAATCGATTTCGTTCTTGGCGACCACCCGGATCATGGCCGGGCTGGTGGTGATCATCCCGCTGTACGCGCTGGCGATGATCATGTCGTTCCTGTCACCGCAGATCACCACGACCGTGCTCTACGGGCAATCCAACGGCACCTACGAGCACTACTTCCGGACGTTCCTGCGCCCCGACGACGTCTTCTGGTCGTTCTTGGAAGCCATCATCATCACCGCCGTCGTCATGATCACCCACTGCTTCTACGGCTACAACGCCGGGGGCGGGCCGGTCGGCGTGGGTGAGGCCGTCGGCCGATCGATGCGTTTCTCGCTGGTGTCGGTGCAGGTTGTCGTGTTGGCCGCCGCGTTGGCGCTCTATGGCGTCAACCCCAACTTCGCGCTCACGGTGTAGCCGCCATGCCCGCGCCGATCCAGACCAACGCCCCGCGGAACCCGCCGTACAAGTGGGTCGGGTTGGTGGCGTTGCTGATCGCCGCGCTGGTCCTCGGCTTCGTCTACGGGCAGTTCCGTGGCGATTTCACCCCGAAGACCAACCTGACGATGCTGGCCGCGCGGGCCGGGCTGGTGATGGATCCGGGGTCGAAGGTGACCTACAACGGGGTGGAGATCGGCCGGGTGGGCAAGATCGCGGAGACGGTGCGTGATGGCAAGCCGGCGGCCAAGTTCACCCTCGAGGTCTATCCGCGGTATTTGAAGCTGATTCCGTCGAATGTGAACGCCGATATCAAGGCGACGACGGTGTTCGGTGGGAAGTATGTGTCGTTGACGACGCCGGCCAACCCGTCGCCGCAGAAGATCTCGTCGCACACGGTGCTGGATGCGCGGTCGGTGACCACTGAGATCAACACGTTGTTTCAGACGATCACCTCGATCGCGGAGAAGGTTGATCCGGTCAAGTTGAATTTGACGTTGAGCGCGGCGGCGCAGTCGTTGGCGGGGCTGGGGGAGAAGTTCGGCCAGTCGGTGGTGAACGCCGATATGCTGCTCGACGATGTGAACCCGCGAATGCCGCAGGCGCGCAAGGACATTCAGCGGTTGGCGGCGCTGGGGGATACGTATGCGAACGCGTCGCCGGATCTGTTCGACTTTTTGAATAACGCGGTGGTGACCTCGCGCACGATCAATGCGCAGCAAAAGGATTTGGATCAGGCGTTGTTGGCGGCGGCCGGGTTCGGCAACACCGGGGCCGACCTGTTCACCAAGGGCGGGCCGTACCTGGCGCGCGGCGCGGCCGACCTGGTGCCCTCGGCGGAGCTGCTGGACACGTACAGCCCCGAGCTGTTCTGCACGGTGCGCAACTACCACGACATCGAGCCCAAGGCCGCGTCGTTCCTGGGCGGCAACGGCTACTCGCTCAACAGCCACACCCAGGCGCTGTCCGGACTGGGGCTGATCGCCAACCCGCTGTCCTTGGTCGCCGTCGCCGCGTTGACGCTTGGACTCGGCGCCACGGCCGGTTTGGTCGGCGGGGCGCCCAACCCCTACGTCTGGCCCGAGAACCTGCCCCGGGTGAACGCCCGCGGCGGCCCCGGCGGCGCCCCGGGTTGCTGGCAGCCCCTCACCCACGATCTGTGGCCCGCACCGGAGTTGGTGATGGACTCCGGAAACAGCCTCGCGCCGTACAACCACCTCGACACCGGATCGCCGTATGCGATCGAGTACGTCTGGGGCCGCCAGGTAGGGGATAACACGATCAACCCATGAAAATCACCGGAACCCTTGTCAGACTCAGCATCTTCTCGGTGGTGCTGCTGATCTTCACTGTGATGATCATCGTGGTGTTCGGTCAGATGCGCTTTGACCGCACCAACGGGTACTCGGCGGAGTTCACCAACGTCAGCGGCCTGCGCGCGGGTCAGTTCGTCCGCGCCTCCGGCGTCGAGGTCGGCAAGGTCGACAAGGTGGAACTGACCGACGGCGGCAAGCGCGCACGGGTGAAATTCAACGTCGACCGCTCGATCCCGCTGTACCAGTCGACGCGCGCCCAGATCCGCTACCTCGACCTGATCGGTAACCGCTACCTGGAGATCAAACGCGGTCAGGGTGAGGGAGCGGACAAGGTTCTGCCGCCCGGCGGCTTCATCCCGCTGTCGCGCACCCAGCCGGCACTCGACCTCGACGCGCTGATCGGCGGTTTCAAGCCGCTGTTTCGGGCGCTGGACCCGCAGAAGGTCAACACCATCGCGTCCACGCTGGTCACCGTGTTCCAGGGCCAGGGCGGCACCATCAACGACATCCTCGACAACACCGCGCAGCTGACCAACCAGCTCGGTGAGCGCGACCAAGCGATCGGCGAGGTCATCAAGAACCTGAACGTCGTCTTGGACACGACCGTTCGGCACCGGCAGCAGTTCGACCAGACGGTCGACAAGCTCGAGGTGTTGATCACCGGGCTCAAGAACCACGGCGACCAGCAGGCCGCCGGGTTCGCCCACATCAGCAACGCCGCCGGGACGGTCGCCGATCTGCTGGCCGAAGATCGCACACTGCTGCACAAGACGCTGAATTATCTGGACGCCGTGCAGCAGCCGCTGATCGACCAGCAAGACCAATTGCAGGATTACCTCAAGAAGGTGCCGACCGCGTTGAACATGATCGGTCGCGCCATCGGCTCCTACGGGGACTTCGTGAACTTCTACGCCTGCGACATCACCCTCAAGATCAACGGCCTGCAGGCGGGCGGGCCGGTCCGCACGGTCCGGCTGTTCCAGCAGCCGACGGGTAGGTGCACGCCGCAATGAGAACCCTGGAACCCCCGAACCGGGTGCGCATCGGACTGATGGGCATCGCCGTGACGGTGCTGGTGATCGGCGTCGGCCAAAGCTTCACCAGCGTTCCGATGCTGTTCGCCAAGCCGAGCTACTACGGGCAGTTCACCGACTCCGGCGGCATCAACACCGGCGACAAAGTGCGCATCGCCGGCGTGGACGTCGGCAAAGTGGAGGGCCTGAAGATCGACGGCGACCACGTCAAGCTGAAGTTCTCCGTCGGCACCAACTCCATCGGCACCGAGAGCCGGCTGGCGATCAAGACCGACACCATCCTCGGTAAGAAGATCCTCGACGTCGAGGCCCGCGGCAACCAGCCGCTGCGCCCCGGCCAGACCCTGCCGCTGGGCCAAAGCACCACGCCCTACCAGATTTACGACGCGTTCTTCGACGTCACCAAAGCTGCCCAGGGATGGGACATCGACACCGTCAAGCAGTCACTGCACGTGCTCTCGGAGACCATCGACCAGACCTACCCACACCTGAGCCCGGCGCTCGACGGCGTGGCCAAGTTCTCCGACACGATCGGCAAGCGCGACGAAGAGGTCAAGCATCTGCTGGCCCAGGCCAACCAGGTGGCCAGCGTCCTGGGTGACCGCAGCAACCAGGTCGACCGGGCGTTGGTCAACGCGAAAACGCTGCTGGCCGCCTTCAACGAGCGCGGCCAGGCCATTAACGCCCTGCTGGCGAACATCGCCGCGTTTTCCGAGCAGGTCAAGGGTTTCATCAATGACAACCCGAACCTGAACCACGTGCTGGAGCAGTTGCGCACGCTCAGCGACATCCTGGTCCAGCGCAAGGACGACCTGGCCAATGGGTTCACCGAGGTCGGCAAGTTCCTGCCGTCTTTGAACGAGGCCATCGCGTCGGGACCGTTCTTCAAGGTGGTCCTCCACAACCTGGCCCTTTACCAGATCTCGCAGCCGTGGGTCGACGCGGCGTTCAAGAAGCGCGGCATCGATCCGGAGGACTTCTGGCGCAGCGCCGGACTGCCCGCCTACCGGTTCCCCGACCCCAACGGCACCCGGTTCCCCAACGGCGCACCGCCCCCGGCGCCCCCGGTGCTCGAGGGCACGCCCGATCACCCGGGCCCGGCCGTCCCACCGGGATCGCCGTGTTCGTACACGCCCGCGGCCGACGGGCTGCCCCGGCCCGACAACCCGCTGCCCTGTGCGGGCGCGGTGTCCGGGCCATTCGGTGGGCCGGGCTTCCCGGCGCCGGTCGACGTGTTGACGTCGCCGCCGAACCCCGCGGGCCTGCCGCCCACGCCGGGCATCAATATCGCCGGGCGGCCGGGCGACCCGCCGCCCGACGTGCCGGGAACACCGGTGCCGCTGCCGACGCAGGCGCCCCCGGGCGCGCGCACCGAGAACCTGGCGCCGGCCGGACCGGTGCCGCCGCCGTCGACGTTCGCGCCGGGGCTGCCGCCGGGTCCGCCGGCACCGCCCGGGCCCGGTAACCAGCTGCCGGCACCGTTCATCAACCCCGGCGGAGCCGGAGGTAGTGGCGCAGCGGGGGGAGGTAGCCAGAATTGAGCACCATCTTTGACATCCGCAACATTCGGCTCCCGAAGCTGTCCCGGGCGTCGGTGATCATCGGGGCCCTGGTGATCGTGCTGGCCCTCGTTGTCGGCTACGTCGGCTGGCGGCTGTACGAGAAGCTCACCAACAACACCGTGGTCGCCTACTTCCCCGCGGCCAACGCCCTTTACCCGGGGGACAAGGTCCAGATCATGGGCCTGCGGGTGGGCGCGATCGACAAGATCGAGCCGGCCGGCGACAAGATGAAGGTCACCTTCCACTACGAGAACAAGTACCGGGTGCCGGCCAACGCGTCGGCGGTGATCCTCAACCCCACCCTGGTGGCCTCGCGCGCGATCCAGCTGGAGCCGCCGTACAAGGGCGGCCCGGTGCTGTCCGACAACGCGGTGATCCCCGAGGAGCGCACCCAGGTTCCGGTCGAATGGGATCAGCTGCGCAACAGCATCACCAACATCATCTCGAAGCTGGGCCCCACTGCCGAGCAACCCAAGGGCCCGTTCGGTGAGGTCATCGAGTCGTTCGCCAACGGGCTGGCCGGCAAGGGCAAGCAGTTCAACACCACGCTGAGCAACCTGTCGCGAGCGTTGACCGCATTGAACGAGGGTCGCGGCGACTTCTTCGCGGTGGTGCGCAGCCTGGCGCTGTTCGTCAACGCGCTGCACGAGGACGACGCGCAGTTCGTCGCCCTCAACCAGAACCTGGCCGATTTCACCACCCGGCTCGCGCACAACGACACCGACCTGTCCAACGCGCTCCAGCAGTTCGACAGCCTGCTGACCACGATCCGTCCGTGGCTGGACAAGAACAGCGAAGTGTTGATTTACGACGTCAAGAACCTGGAGACCGCGACCAACGCGCTGCTGCAGCCGGACCCGCTGAACGGGCTGGAGACCGCGCTGCATGTGCTGCCGACGGCCGCGGCGAACATCAACCAGATCTATCACCCGTCGCACGGATCAGTGGTCGCCATCCCTTCGATCACCAACTTCGCGAACCCGATGCAGTTCATCTGCAGCGCGATTCAGGCCGGCAGCCGGCTGGGCTATCAGGAGTCGGCCGAACTGTGCGCGCAATACCTGGCACCGATCCTCGACGCGATCAAGTTCAACTACCCGCCGTTCGGGTTGAACCTGTTCAGCACCGCCGAGACGCTGCCCAAGGAAGTCGCCTACTCCGAGCCGCGGCTACAGCCGCCGAACGGATACAAGGACACGACCGTTCCGGGCATCTGGGTGCCGGACACCCCGACCTCGCACCGCAACACCCAGCCGGGCTGGATCGTCGCCCCGGGTATGCAGGGCCAGCAGGTCGGACCTATCACCGCGGGCCTGATGACGCCGGAGTCGCTGGAAGAGCTCATGGGTGGCCCCAACATCGAACCCGTCCAGTCGAACCTGCAGACTCCGCCGGGTCCGCCGAACGCCTACGACGAGAACCCGATCGCGCCAGTGATCGGCCAAAACCCGCCGCAGGTTCCGATACCGCCGCCACCGCCCGGGCCGGGCGTGGCCCCGGGCCCCGTGGCGCCCACACCGGCGCCGGTGTCGGCGCCCGCGCCGAACGCGGGTGGCCCGGCGTCGGCCGCTGACTTCGGGGGTGGCCAGTGAGGGGCGCGACGAGCGTGATGAGGCTGATCCGCTACCGGTCGTGGCAGACCTTGGTACTGCTGGTGGCCGCGATGGTGCTGAGCTCCTGCGGCTGGAAGGGCATCTCCAACGTCTCGATTCCGGGTGGCCCCGGCAGCGGGTCGGGGGCCATGACCATCTATGTCCAGGTGCCCGACACCCTGGCGATCAACGGCAACAGCAAGGTGATGGTGGCCGACGTGTTCGTCGGCTCGATCAAGGCCATCAACCTGAAGAACTGGGTGGCCACCCTGACGCTCGGGCTGGACAAGCACACCAAGCTGCCCAAGAACGCCACCGCCAAGATCGGCCAGACCTCGCTGCTGGGTTCCCAGCACGTCGAGCTCGCGGCACCGCCGAACCCGTCGCCCGAGCTGCTCAAGGACGGCGACACCATCCCGCTGAAGAACTCGTCGTCGTATCCGACGACCGAGCAGACGCTGGCCAGCCTGTCGCTGATCCTGCGCGGTGGCGGCATCCCCAATCTCGAGGTGCTGCAGAACGAGATTTACAACATCTTCAACGGGCGGGGCGAGGCGATCCGGTCCCTGCTGGGCAAGCTGGACACGTTCACCACCCAGCTCAACGCGCAGCGTGACGACATCACCCACGCCATCGACTCCACCAACCGGCTGCTGACTTATGTGGGCGGCCGGGCCGACGTCCTGGACCGGGTGCTCACCGACATCCCGCCGGTGATCAAGCACTTCGCCGACACCCAAAACCTGCTGATCAACGCCGTCGATTCGGTGGGACGCCTGAGCCAGGTCGCCGACCAGTACCTGTCGGAGACGCGTGCGCCGCTGAACAAGGACCTGCAACTGCTGCAATGCCCGCTCAAGGAGCTCGGCCGCGCTTCGCCGTATTTGATCGGCGCGCTGAAGTTGATCCTGACCCAGCCGTTCGACATCGACACCGTGCCGAAGATCTTCCGCGGTGACTACATCAACATCTCGCTGACGCTGGACCTGACCTACAGCGCCGTCGATAACGCGTTCCTCACCGGGACCGGATTGTCCGGAGCGCTGCGGGCACTCGAGCAGTCGTTCGGGCGCGATCCCGAGACGATGATCCCGGACGTGCGCTACACACCGAACCCGAATGACGCTCCGGGCGGACCGCTGGTGGAAAGGGGGGACAGGAATTGCTGACTCCCTTCATCCGACGCCAGCTGATCGCGTTCGGCATCCTGACCGTCGTCTCGCTGCTCGTGCTCGGGGTGTACTACCTGCAGATCCCGAGCCTGGTGGGGATCGGTCGCTACACCCTGAAGGCCGAGCTGCCCGCTTCGGGCGGGCTGTACCCGACGGCCAACGTCACCTACCGGGGCATCACCATCGGCAAGGTCACGGATGTCGAGCCGACCGAGCACGGCGCCGAGGCCACCATGAGCATCGACAGCCATTACAAGATCCCGGTCGACGCGACGGCCGACGTGCATTCGGTCTCGGCCGTCGGTGAGCAATACCTGGACCTGGTGTCGACCGGAAACCCCGGCAAATACCTGGCGGACGGGCAGACCATCACCAAGGGCACGGTGCCCGCGGAGATCGGGCCGGCCCTGGACACGGCGAACCGCGGCCTGTCGGTGCTGCCCAAGGAGAAGATCGGCCAGCTCCTCGACGAGACGGCGCAGTCCGTCGGCGGGCTGGGGCCCGCCCTGCAGCGCTTGGTCGACGCGACCCAGGCGATCGTGGGCGATTTCAAAACACAGATCACCGACGTCAACGACATCATCGAGAACTCCGGCCCGGTGCTGGACAGCCAGGTCAAATCGGGTGACAACATCGAGCGCTGGGCGCGCAACCTGAACAGGCTGGCCGCCCAGTCCGCACAGCAGGACCCGCACCTGAAAAGCCTGCTGCGCCAGGCGGCCCCGACGGCCGATCAGGTCGAAAGCGTCTTCAGCGGTGTTCGGGATTCGCTGCCGCAGACGCTGGCCAATCTCGAGGTCGTCTTCGACCTGCTCAAGCGCTACCACACCGGCGTCGAGCAGGTCCTGGTGTTTCTTCCGCAGGGCGCATCGATCGCACAGACCGTGGCCGCGCCGTTCCCGAACATGGCCGCGCTCGATCTGGCGCTGTCGATCAACCAGCCGCCGCCGTGCCTCACCGGGTTCATCCCGGCGTCGGAGTGGCGGTCCCCGGCGGACACCAGCATGCAGCCGTTGCCGACGGGCACCTACTGCAAGATCCCGATGGAGACCCCGGCCAACAGCGTGCGTGGGTCGCGCAACATCCCCTGCACCGACATCCCGGGCAAACGGGCGGCCACCCCGCGGGAATGCCGCGACCCCAAACCGTACGTCCCGGCGGGCACCAACCCCTGGTACGGCGACCCCAACCAGACCCTCACCTGCCCGGCGCCGTCCGCGCGCTGTGACCAGCCCGTCAAGCCCGGCATGGTGATCCCGGCGCCGTCGATCAACAACGGGCTCAACCCCGCGCCGTCGGACCGGGTGGCGGGAACGCCCCCGCCGACCAGCGATCCGTTGTCGCGGCCGGGGTCGGGTACGGTGCAGTGCAACGGCCAGCAACCGAACCCGTGTGTCTACACCCCCAGCGGGCCTCCCACGGCGGTCTACAGTCCCCAAAGCGGTGAACTGGTGGGGCCAGACGGAGTTAAATACTCCGTCGAGAACTCGGCCAGAACAGGAGACGACGGATGGAAGGAGATGCTGGCACCAGCCGGCTGAACCCCATCGACACGGACGACGATTCGTTGAACCCCGAAGACAAGGATGAGGATTCGACGGCGGCCGACAGCGGAGCCGAGGAGACCGGTCCGCAGGGCGACCCCGAGGATCCGGTGGAATCCGGTGAGCCCGGCGCGGTCGCGCCACGCGGTCCGTCGCGGGTGGGGCGTGGGTGGCTAGCCGCCATCGCCGTGCTGCTGGTGCTGTGTGCGGCCGCGATCGGGGCGGGTGGCTACCTTGCGCTGCGTTACCACCACGACAGCCAGATGATCGCCCGCAACGACGCCACCGCGCTCAAGGCGGCGGTGGAATGCGTGACGGCGACCCAGGCGCCGGACACCAACGCGATGACCGCGAGCGAGCAGAAGATCATCGACTGTGGCACAGACACTTTCCGCACGCAGGCCCTGCTCTACACCTCCATGCTCATCCAGGCATATCAGGCCGCGAACATCCACGTTCAGGTGTCGGATGTGCGCGCGGCGGTCGAGCGCAACAACCCCGACGGTTCGATCGATATCCTGGTCGCGCTTCGCGTCCAGGTGGCCAGCGACCAGAATCAGAACGAGGCCGGTTACCGCCTGCGGGTGAAGATGGCCTTCGCCGAGGGGCGCTACCGGATCTCCAAACTCGACCAGGTGACGAAGTGACGGTGGTGGTCGAACAGACTGCACCCACGGACGTCCAAGAGCCACCGCGGGAAGCCTTGGCGCCCTGGCCTTCTCGTGCCGGCGCCGTTGGCGTCGACGTGCTGCCCGGCGTGGCGGTCGTGGTGACGCTGGCGTTGGTGTCGTCCACGGTGCCGGCGCGCGGCGCGTGGTGGTGGGTGTGCATCTGCGTGTTGGGGCTTGTCGTCTTGGCGATGTTGGTCAACCGATTGCTGCTGCCGACGATCCTCGGGTGGAGTCTGGGCCGCGGCCTGGTCGGCGTCGCCGTGACCCGTCGCGGCGGCGACGCTGCGGGGCCGTGGACGCTGCTGCTGCGCGACGTCGCCCACCTGCTCGACACCGTGTCGGTGGTGGGATGGCTGTGGCCGCTGTGGGATTCGCGTCGCCGCACGTTCGCCGACATGGTGGCGCGCACCGAGGTGCGGCGCCTGCCACCGGACCAGGTGCCGCCGGATGCCCGGCGCTGGGCCGCGGTCGCGGTGGCGGGCGCGACGCTGGCGTGCCTGGGCGGTGCGGCGATGAGCTATGGCGCGGTGTACGCCCCGCAGCGGGCGAGCGATCAGACCCGCGCCCAGATCGCCACGCAGGGCCCCAAAATCGTGGCCCAGATGCTGACGTATGACCCCAAGTCGCTGCAGGACGACTTCGCCCGGGCGCAGTCGCTGGCGACCGACAAATACCGCGGACAGTTGGCGGCCCAGCAGGACCTGGTGCGCAAGGGCACCCCGGTGATCAACGAGTACTGGGTCACCAACAGCTCGATCGAAACGGCCGCCCCGAACCGGGCGACCATGCTGCTGTTCATGCAGGGCCGGCGCGGCGCGGCACCCGAGGTGCGCTACATCAGCGCGACCGTGCGGGTGAACTTCGCCAAGAATGGCGGAAACGGTTGGCGCGTCGATGATCTCACCGTGCTGTCCAAGCCGAAACCGCCGGGAGACGGCAAATGAGCCCCCGCCGCAAGTTCGCGCCCGGTGAGCGGCCCTTGCTCGTCGAGTGCCCGGTCGCGCCGCAGCGAGGGTGGCTGATGTCATTGGCCAGTACGGTCGCGGCGGTGCTGATGGTGGCGGCGATCACCGTCTGCGCGCTGGTGTGGGTTTCCCACGAATCGCAGGCGCGGGCCGCCTCGCGGGACCGCGAGGTGCTGACCTACGTGACCGGCTTCATGACGCAGTTCACCTCCATCGACCCCTTTCACGCCAACGACTACGTGAACCGGATACTCGCCCAGGCGACCGGTGATTTCGCCAAGCAGTACCAGAAGAACGCCAACGAGATCCTGCTCCAGGTCGCCCGGGCCGAACCGGCCACGGGCAGCGTGCTCGACGCCGGCCTGGAGCGATGGAACGACGACGGCAGCGCCAATGTCATGGTGGCCACGGCCATCACCACGAAATCACCGGATGAGAAACAGGTCTTGGAAAACGCCAACCGTTGGGCGGCAACCGCGACGCAGGAAGGGAACCAGTGGAAGATCAGCAACCTGCAACAGGTGATCTGACCGCCGAGGACAACCCAGCGGGCCCCGAGGACGAGGCGACCGCGGCGGCACCGGACGACGCCGAGGCCACCGAAGACGCCGAGACGACCGAGGACGGCGAGGCCACTGAGGACGCCGCCGACGCAACCGAAGCACCACCGCCCGCGAAGCGGAAAAGACGCCTGGCGGGCAAGGCGTGGGCGATCGTCGCGCTGGTCGCCGCCCTGCTCTTCGTCGGTTCGGCGGGATTCGCCGGGGCGATGGTGCAGCCCTACCTGGCCGACCGGGCCGTCGCCGAAACGAAACTCAACGTCGCGCGAACCGCGGCAAGGGCGATCACCACCCTGTGGACCTACACCCCGGAAAACATGGACACCCTGGCCGACCGCGCATCCGCCTATCTCAGCGGTGATTTCGCCGCGCAGTACCGCAAATTCGTCGACGCCATCGTGGCGCCCAACAAGCAGGCCAAGATCACCAACAGCACCGAAGTCACCGGCGCGGCGGTCGAATCGCTCGACGACAACAACGCCGTCGTCATCACCTACACGAACACGACGTCCACCAGCCCGCTGACGAAGAACGTGCCATCGCTGAAATACCTGTCCTACCGGCTGTTCATGAAGCGCCAGAAGAGCCACTGGCTGGTGACCAGGATGACGACGATCACCTCGCTGGATCTGACACCGAAAACGTAACGCCGCAGCGGCCCGCGCCGAAAGAGACTGCACCCCATGGCAGTTACCTCACCGGTATCACAACGATCGACGGTGGCGGCGCTGCTGCTGCTGACGTTTGCGACGGGATTGGCCGACTCGATCAGTATCCTGGTGCTCGGCCACGTGTTCGTCGCCAACATGACCGGCAACGTGATCTTCCTCGGTTTCTGGCTGGCGCCGAGAACCAGCATCGACCTGACCGCCGTCGTGGTCGCCCTGCCGACGTTCGTGTGCACCACCGTGCTCAGCGGCCGGCTGTCCCGGCACTTCGGCGAGCGAACGCGGGCGTGGATCACCACGGTGCTGGCCACCGAAATCGCGTTGCTGGTCGCATTGGCCATTCTGGCGGGCGCGGGAGTGCTGCCCTACCAACGGAATTCCACACTCATCATGATCGGCATGCTCGCCGTGACATTCGGGTTGCAACATTCCAGCGCCCGTCAGTTCGGCATTCCCGAACTCTCCACCACGGTGCTGACGTCGACGATCGTCAGCCTCGGCCTGGACAGCCGGCTGGCCGGCGGCACGGGCGAGCGCCAACGGCTGCGCATCGGCGTCGTCGTCACGATGTGCGCCGGCGCGTTCGTCGGCGCGACGATGTCGAGGTACGTGGTCGCCCCGGTCTTCGTGGTGGCGGCGGCGGTGATCGCGACGAGCCTGCTGATCTTCCGGTTCGGTCCCGCTGCGGCGAGAAACACTGCGGCGGTTGCTAGTTGAAGGCCAGCCAGCTCGGCAGCGCCCGCTCGTGGGAGTCGCAGAGCACCTGTCGGGTATCGCACGACCCCCGAGGCGAGCCGGCGCCGGCCCACATGCCGCCGGTGTCACGGCGCAGCACGATCGCCGAGGAGCCACCGCCGTCGAGCAGCACGGCGTTGTCGCTGCCCAGCCCGCGGAACAGGTCCTGCATGTTGTCCGGCGTGTAGCTGCCGCCCTCGAAGATGTACATCTCGTCCTTTTGTCGCGAGTAGGCCAACGCCGTTCGCGCCGCGCTGGGCCCGCCGTCGTGAAGCTGTCCGGTGTTGCCGGGCGCCAGCAGTCCGATTCCCGACACCGCCACGAACCTCTCGTTCTTGTTGAGCAGGTCCTGGACGACGGGGGTGGCGGCGTCGTAGTCCTTTTTCGTCCTGGGCCACACCACATAGGGCGCGCCGCCGGACGGCAGGATCATCGTCGTCAGCGCGCTCCAGCTCTCGCCACCGCCGGAGAGACCCTGCTTGCCGGGGTAGGCGAGGGTGCCGGTGACCGCCTGGTTGGCGCGGCCCCGGCCATTGGTGTTGTCCACGAAGGCGCCCAACGGCGAACTGCAGCCGGTCTGGCGCCACGAGCCGCCCTTCTGCCCGCGCACGTCGAAGAAGTTGGCGTTGATCGCGATCGTCGGCTGGCCCATGCGCTGCCACGCCTGCAGCGGTGCGTAGAGCTCCGAGGCCTGCCACAGCCCTTCGCCGGTGCGGGCGCCGGGATTGTTTTCGCAGCGGGCCTGGTCGCCCTGGTGGGTGTCGACGAGCAAATGCGGTGAGAGACGTCCGGCCGCGTTCTTGATGATCATCAGATGGCCGCCGTTGTTCATCTCATACCAACTGCCGCCGGCGTTGAGCATCGGCGCGGGGTGGCCGGCGCCGAAGTTATAGACCAGGTAGGAACCGCGGGTGCCGCCGATGGCGTTGGCGAGCAGATCGCGCCCGTCGGCGGCTCGCGCCAGGGGCTGGCCCGAGGTGACGCCAAGCGTGAACCAGGCCAGGAGGGCGGTGCAGCACGCCGCCAGCCGGCGGAAGCTGGCGCGTCGGGTCACCACGATCGCCCTTTCGGCCATGATCTGAATGCAACACAGACATCATCAGCCTCATAAGTCACACTGTCAACAAAAATAACGGGCCGGTGACGCTTGGGACACGCGCGAATTACGTTTGTTCGCTTGAGCTTTCGGGCTCGGTGACCACCGGCTCCGATTCGGTGACGACGGCCTCCGCCTGCTTGCCGCGGCGGGCTTTGTGCTGCGCCTGATGCTCCTGCGCGATCGCCAACGCGACCGCGCCCTGGATACGGTGAAAGCCCTTGCGGTCGTACAGATGCGTGACGACACCGCCGAGCAGCAGACCGATGACAAGGCCCACCGACGTCATGATCAGGGCCTGAGCCAGGCCCGCATCCGCGCGGCCGCCGAAGTACAGCAGGGATCGAGCGCCCAGGAAAACCTGGTGCATCGGTTCGAATTCGGCCAGCCAGCGGAAGAAGGACGGCGTCGCCTCCAGCGGCACCGTGGCTCCGGCCGATGGCAAGCCAAGGATGACGAAGATGAGCATGCTGACGAGCATTCCCGCCGTGCCCAGCACCGAGAGCAGGGAACTGGAGGTGATGCCCACCGCGGCGATCGCGAACACGCCGAACGCCCAGAGTTGCCAACTGAGATCGATGGGCATGCCGAGCGCGTCGGCGATCCACAGGTACACCGCCGAGGTGAGCAGCGCGAGCAGCACCATCATGGCCCACTTGAGCAGCAGCGTCTGGAATCTGGAGATCCTGACCTGCTCGGCGAACCGGTATACCGGGCCGAATTCGGCAGGCACATAGCCGAGTAGCGCGTCGACGAGCGTGCTGACCACGATGCTGCCGGTGAACCCGGCCAGCAGGAGCAGCAGCGCGTAATAGAAGGCGGACAACCCGTTACCGGTGCCGTTGGGCAGCGGGTTGTAGACGACCGACTGAATCTCGATGGGAGCGGCGAGGCCCACCTGGGCCGCGCCGGGTAGCGGCGCGCCGCCGGTCTGCGCGGCCACCTCCGCCATAACCCGTTGCCCCGCTATGCCATTGGCCATGCCCATGGCCATGCTGAGGGTCTGCCCGGCGATGCTCGCGCCCAGGGTGCCGGCGCGCGGGTTGGTGGAGACGGTGATCGACGGGCGTTCGGCGCGGGTCGGCACCACCGCGCTCGTCGCGAAGTCGCGCAGCTTGGACGAGAAGCTGACCGGTATCACCACCGAGCCGTACACCTGGCCGGTGTCCAGTTGCTGTTTGGCCTCGCCGCGGGAGAGCACCCGGACGTCGAACTTGTTCTTGTCCAACCCATTGACCAGCCGGTCGGTGATCTGCGCGCCCCCGGGGCCGGCGTCCTCGTTCACCACCGCGATGGGGAAATGGCGCAGGTTGGTGCTCGGGTTCAAGATACCGCCGAGATACAGCGCGCACAGCGCCGACATCAGTGCCAACGTGATGATCAGCGGTGCCGCCCAGAATCGCACGGTGCGGATCGCCTTGATGTTGTGCTTGGGGTTGGGCGCCGCGTGCTGCGGGTGCGAGTGAGGCATGCCGACTCCTGTCTGTCGTGCCCACTCTATGGGCTGTGCCGCCGGCCCTCTATGGTCTCAGTCACCCAGCTTCGCGTGCATCTCCCAGATCAGCAGCTCCGAGGGCTCGCTCGCCGCCACGTGCCGGCCGTCGGCGTCGGCGAATCGCAGGGCGTCGCCCTCGTTCAACTCCCCGATTCCTTCGACCCGGATCCGGCCGTGGGCCAGGAAAAGATGCAGGTAGGGGGCCGCAGGGAGGGCCACCGTCGTCCCCGCCCGCAGGCGTGCGACGTGCAGGGCGGCGCTGCGGTTGTGCAGGGTGATGGCCGCGTCGTCGGCGGGGCTGCCTGAGGCGATCGTCACAAGGTTGTCGTCCAACAGCTTCTGGTCGATCTCGTACTGTTGGTAGCTCGGGTCGATGCCGGACTCGTCGGGCACCACCCACATCTGCACGAAATGCACCGGCTCGCTGGGGGAGTCGTTGCGCTCGGAGTGCAGAATGCCACTGCCGGCCGACATACGTTGCGCCAGCCCGGGATAGATGACCCCTCGGTTTCCGGTGGAGTCGTGATGGGACAGTTCGCCGCGCAGCACCCAGGTCACGATTTCCATGTCTCGATGCGGGTGCGTGTCGAAACCCGTTCCAGGGGCGACGATGTCGTCGTTGTTGACCAACAGCAGCCCGTAATGGGTGTTGCCCGGGTCGTAGTGGTCGCCGAAGGAGAACGAGTGCCGGGAGGTCAGCCAGGGTGTGGTGGTGACGGCCCGATCGGCCGCACGCCGGATCTCCGTGGTGGCAGACATGTTTCCAGGGTAATCCTCGGCCGGGTCAGCCGACGGCGGCGGTGAGCAGCCCTTGGGCATGACGGAGCGCGGCGTCGAGTTCGGACAGGGTCAGTCCGGTGGCGTGGCCCAGGTGGATCTCGATCTGGTACTCCGGTTGACCAGCCGGGGAGAAGATCGGCAGCACGACGAATTCGGCAGTGGGCAAGTCTGTTTCGAGGACGTCGGTGACCGACCGCAGCGTCACCATCGTCATCAGCGTGGTGAGCTGACGGGTCACCTGGGCCGTCGGCTCCAGCGACGACAGCACCTCGGCCAGCCGATTGTGCAGCGACTGGTGGGTGTCGTCGAAGCGCCAGGCGCCATAGCCGCGGGCGCGGATGTCGGCCAGCACCCGTTGGTGCTCGGTGATTTCGGCGCGGGTGAGCCGGGGCATCACGCGGTGCAGCCAGGTCGCGATGAAATCCTCGTCACGCCAGGCCATGGCGACCAGACCGAATGGCGGGTCGATGGGGAAGCGCTGCCCCACGGCATGTTCGCCGTCGGTGCCGTGGCCCACGGTGTCGACAGTGGTCAGGTGCCGGGCGCCGATCTTCGACATGGAACAGCCCGCGCCGAGCGTGTCGTGCAGGAAGCGCAGCGCGTCACGCCCGCGGTCCAGCAGCGGAAACTGCTCGCGCAGCCCATGCACGAGCCCGAACAGCCCGCTGCCCAGCGCATAGCGACGATCCCCGCGGCGCGCCACCCAGGCGCCGCGTTCCAGCTCGGCCAGCACGAGGGCACACGTCGAGGTGCTGATCGCGCACCGCTTCGCCAGCTCGGCCGACGTCAAGCCACCCGGCGAATTCGCCAGGGCGGCAAGGACATCCATCACCCGCGCCGTGGGGGGCGATTTGGCGCGTGATTCGCTGCGCTCCTGGGCCATTGACGTAGCCACCGCCGCCTCCCTACGATCCGTCCAAAATACAAGGATATACGTCCTAATATTAGGAGATCGTCGTGTTGAAGGTGGGAGTGTGGGGGCCCGGTTCCATGGGCGTGGTCGCCCTGCGCGGGGTGATCGACCATCCGGAGCTGCAATTGGTCGACGTCGTGGTGCACAGCGACGCCAAGGCCGGCCGCGACGCCGGGGAGCTGTGCGGCATCGCGCCAGTGGGCGTGGTGGCTACCCAGGATCCGGCGGCCATGCTCGCCGGCGACGCCGACGCGGTGGTCTACGCCGCCGGCGCCAACCTGCGGCCGCTGGACGCCGTCGAGGACATGGTCTCGATCCTGCGGGCCAAAAAGAACGTGGTGTCGTGTTCGGTGGTGCCGCTGGTCTTTCCCGACGGCGTCGACGCCGCCTTCACCGAGCCGCTGCGCCAGGCCGCGATCGAGGGCGGGGTGTCGTTCTTCACCACCGGGATCGACTCCGGCTTCGCCAATGACGTTCTGCCGCTGGTACTTACCGGCGTATCCCGGGTGATCGACTCGGTGCGGGTGACCGAGATGTTCAACTACGCGACCTATCCGGATCGCTCCGCGGTCTACGAGATCCTCGGCTTCGGGCAACCACCGGACTACCCGGCCTTCGCTGCCCAGCCCGGGATCTTCACCTTCGGCTGGGGGCCCGTGTTGCACCAGCTCGCCGCCGGGTTGGGGGTCAAGATCGACAACATCGAGGAGGCCAACGAGCGGGTGTCCGCGGGTGAATCGTTCGACACGCCGACGGGGCGTATCGCGGCCGGAACGATCGCGGCCATGCGCTCGACCCTGACCGGTTACGTCGGTGGGAAACCGACATTCGTCCTCGACCACGTGACGCGCATGCGCGACGACATCGCGCCGGACTGGCCCCAGCCGCGCATCTGCATCGAGCCGAAGGACCTCGGTTACGGCATGGCGTCCGGCCGCGGGTTGTACCGCGTGGAGATCGAGGGCTCCCCGAGCATGCGGTGCGAATTCGAGATGGCCGAAGACCACGACCACGACCTGGGGGCGCGCATTGCGGGCTCCTCGCGGATGGTCAACGCCATCCCCGCGGTGTGCGCCGCCCCGCCCGGGCTGCTCTCCGCGCTGGACCTGCCGCTGATCACGGGGACCGGGCTGGTGCGGCCGGTGCCGGGGCCGCCGCCGGACAGCCGGCTGTTCTCGCCCGGCGACGGCGAGCGCCGGAACAGCGCGAGTGAGGAGCCGGGTAATCGGACCTAGGGGCGCTCAGTCCGCTTCGCCGAGTGCGCATTTCACGACGCGGCACGCGGTGCGGTCGCCACCGATCGCGCGCTCGGCGTCAGCGTTAGCCCTGGTTTTTGCCGCGCCCGGGATACGTCGCGGCGGCGAGCTGCAGGATCTCCTCGCGGTCGGCCGGCAGGATGAACCCGGCGCCGATCGCCGCGTCGAGCGCGCCGGTGAAGCGCTCCAGGTATTCGGTGCTACCGCCGGGATAGAGCCCGCGCAGCGTGGCGGCGTCGAAAAGCTCGCCGGAGCCGAAGATCATGGACATGATGCTTTCCTCGCCGCCCAGGCCCGACGTCCGGGCGACCGGCACGTCCACCCACGGGGTCCTGAGGCCGCCGCGGGCGACGCCGTTGTCATCCGGAACCGGTTGTGGCCCTGGCGTTTCGCGGGCCGCGAGAGGCTCCGCGCTCGGCGCCGGCTCGCCGCTGGCGACCCAGGCGTTGAGGGCGGCGAGCCCGGCCTGCACCACATAGTGGTGTTGCGGTCCGAAGTTGATGCAGTGCGCCAATTGTTGGCCCATCAGCATGTTGGTCGGCGCGTAGGCGGCGGCGATGTCCGCGAGCGGCGCCGAGCCGCTGTCGATGAACGCGACCTGGATGGTGTAGTTGTCGGCGTGGGCGGCGCCGGCGATCTCCCACACCCTCAGGTGCTGGTTGTCGGGCTGCCGGGCGAAGTAGTAGCCCTGCCGGGCTCCGCCGAAGACGTCGGTTTCGGTGACGACCGTCAGCAGCGGGACGCGCAGCTCCGGCCGGAACGCAACCCCTTGCGGCTCCTCGGTTTCCGCGAAGATCGAGGTCCCGTGGAGCGGGGCGGCCGAGCCGAAGCGGGAATGGACGAGGAACCCGTCGTAGCTGCGGGCCAACGGGTCGACGGCGTTGATGTAGGTCGTGAGGAACATCGCCGATTGCGATTCCCCTAGCGCGATGACGCGCTGCACGGGCAGATCCCGGACCAGGTCACAGTGGTTGGCGCTGTTGAGCAGGTCGCCGATCTGGGAGAAGATGTCGTAGGAGAAGGCGTCGCCCGGGTGGTGGAGGGGCGCATAACGTTGCGGATCCTGGCTTTTCAGCGACATGTCCGCGCCGAGCAGGCTGTCGCCGCCCTCGATCCCCACCCGCTGCGCCGAGACCCCGACGTAGGCGTAACCGGCCCGGATGATTTCGCGGTGCGCCATCATCCAGACCGCGGGAGCGTCGATGCCGCCGCTCACGTTGAGCCATTCGACGAGCACGGTCCCGTTGAAGCGCGCCGGATCGGTGGGTGTCAGCACCACGATTCGCGTCGTGAAATCGGCGGAGCCCGAGGGTGTTACGTCCCAACGGCCGTCCGGGCCCAGCTCGGTCACCGGGGTATAGGACGTGGCCGTCGCGGAAACGAAGAACTCCTCGACCTGGTAGCCCACGTCGGCGAGGTCATAGGCGCTCAGCAGCAGCAGCGGTCTCCCGGGCGCGGCGGTGACCTGGGCGGTGGAACTCGGCATAAGCGCACCCTTCTTATTGGTGACCCGCGGACAGCGAACCGGGCAGCCCGAACTTGGTGAACAAGGTGTCGTCGAGGAACGCGACCACGTGAGACACCTTGTCGCCGTGCAGATCGAGCACATGCAGCTGAAAGGGGACGTGCACGTCACCGGCGCGCATGTACATCGCCGCGGCCAGCTGACCGTTGGCGACGAGCGGCAGCAGCCGCATGTCTCCGCTCGCCTCGGCCGGGCATTGCTGGTGGATCAGGGTGACGATGTCCGCCGCACCCCGATACCAGCCGGCGTACGGCGGCATTTCCCAGATCGCCTCGGCGGTGAACAACTCGACCAGGCGGTCGATGTCGTAGGTTTCGAACGCGGCGATGTAGCGGGCCAGCAGGTCTTGGGCCTCCGGCGAATCCGGCGGCGCCAGTCGGTCATCGACGTTGGGGCCGACGGCGTCCAGTTGCGACCGGGCCCGCTGCAGCAGGCTGTTGACGGCGGTCGTGGTGGTGCCCACCGCCTCGGCGACCTCGGCGGAGCGCCATTGCAGCACGTCGCGCAGCAACAGCACCGCCCGCTGCCGTGGCGGAAGGTATTGCAGCGCAGCCACGAACGCCAGCCGCACCGACTCCCGCGACCCGACGACCACCGACGGGTCGGACGGGTCGTCGGTCGACGTCGGCAGCGGCTCCAGCCAGGGCACCTCGCGGCGCTCCACCAGCTCGGCGGTCGGGTCCGCGCTGGGGGCGCCCAGGCCCACCGGCAGCGCCCTGCGTCCCTTGCCCTCCAGCGCGCTCAGGCAGGTGTTGGTGGCGATGCGGTGCAGCCAGGTCCGCAGCGAGGACTTACCTTCGAAACGGTCGTAGGCCTTCCAGGCCCGCAGCAACGTCTCTTGCACCAGATCCTCGGCGTCGTGCAAGGAGCCGGTCATCCGGTAGCAGTGGGCGAGCAGCTCGCGGCGATACGGTTCGGCTTGCGCCGAGAAATCGGCCCCCACCACCGGGGAGGGCGCCGGGTACTCCGCCGGATGGTGGTGCCACCCGCTTGCGGGGGAGCTCATCCGCATGAGCCTACGCAGTGTCCGCAAACCCGGTCCCGATCCCAGCCATTACGCTGCCACGTGATGACTAGGACCTCCCGATGAACCGCACCGAACGCAGTTTCGACGGGTTCGGCGGTGTGCGCATCGTCTATGACGTCTGGACCCCTGACACGGCGCCGCGGGCGGTCCTGGTGCTGGCGCACGGCCTCGGGGAGTACGCCCGCCGGTACGACCACGTCGCGCAGCGGTTCGGCGAGGCGGGCCTGGTCACCTACGCGCTGGATCATCGCGGACACGGCCGCTCCGGTGGCAAACGGGCGCTGGTGCGCGACATCCACGAGTACACCGCCGACTTCGACACCCTGGTCGGGATCGCCACCCGGGAGCACCACGGCCTCAAATGCATCGTGTTGGGCCACAGCATGGGCGGGGGAATCGTCTTCGCCTACGGCGTCGAGCGCCCGGACAACTACGACCTGATGGTGCTGTCGGGTCCCGCGGTGGCGGCGCAGGACCAGGTGTCGCCGCTGCTGGCCCTGGCCGCCAAGGTGCTCGGCGCCATCGTGCCCGGGCTGCCCGCGCAAGACCTCGACGTCGACGCCATCTCCCGCGATCCTGCCGTGGTGGCGGCCTACAAAGACGAACCGCTGGTGTACCACGGCAAGGTTCCGGCCGGCATCGGCCGCGCGTTGCTGCAGGTCGGCGAGACGATGCCGCGGCGGGCGCCGGCGCTGACCGCGCCGTTACTGGTGGTGCACGGGTCCGACGACCGGTTGATCCCCGTCGCGGGCAGCCACCGCCTCGTCGAATGCGTGGGGTCCACCGACGTCGAGTTGAAGGTCTACCCCGGCCTGTATCACGAGGTCTTCAACGAGCCCGAGCGTGAGCAGGTGCTTGACGACGTCGTCTCCTGGATCACCGCTCGGTTGTGAGCGAGCGTGTCGGACCGCTCCCGTAGTTTGGCGCTGTGACGATGCAGAGCGCAGCGATGAGGAGGAACGGCGCCGATGACTCGCGCCGGTGACGATGCAGAACGCAGCGATGAGGAGGAACGGCGCCGATGACTCGCGCCGGTGACGATGCAGAACGCAGCGATGAGGAGGAACGGCGCCGATGACTGACGACAAGATGCTGGCGCGCATCGCCGCGCTACTGCGTCAGGCCGAAGGCACCGACAACTCCCACGAAGCGGACGCGTTCATGTCGGCGGCGCAGCGGCTGGCGACGGCCGCGTCCATCGACCTCGCGGTGGCGCGCTCCCATTCGGCGCAGCGTTCGGCCGCGGAGGCCCCGACGCAGCGCACCATCACCATCGGCGCGGCGGGCACCAAGGGGTTACGGACGTATGTTCAGCTCTTCGTGCTGATCGCCGCGGCCAACGACGTTCGATGCGACGTCGCATCGAACTCGACGTTCGTCTACGCCTACGGGTTCGCCGAGGACATCGACGCCAGCCACGCCCTGTACGCCAGCCTGGTCGTGCAAATGGTGCGCGCGTCGGACGCCTATCTCGCCTCGGGTGCGCATCGTCCGACACCGACGATCACCGCCCGACTCAACTTTCAACTGGCCTTCGGGGCGCGCGTCGGCCACCGGCTGGCCGAGGCCCGCGACGAAGCGCGGCAGGAAGCCACCAAGGACCGGCGGCGTGCACCGGGCACCGCTATCGCCCTGCGGGACAAGGAGGTTGAGCTCGTGGACTACTACCGCGGTGCGTCCAAGGCGCGCGGCACCTGGCAGGCCAGTCGAGCCTCGGCCGGGTATTCCTCGGCCGCGCGGCGCGCGGGCGACCGGGCCGGGAAGCGAGCGCGGCTCGGCAACAGCCCGGAACTCCCCGGGGCGCGGAGCGCGCTGAGCGGGTGAGTCCCGGGAACTCCCGCCGGCGGGATTCTCAACGCTCCAGGGTTTATGCGGCCGAGGAATTCGTCCGCACGCTGTTCGACCGTGCCACCGAGCACGGGTCGCCCGCCGTGGATTTCTTCGGCACCCAGTTGACGCTGCCACCCGAGGGACGATTCGGTTCGGTGGCCTCCGCCCAGCGCTACGTGGACGACGTGCTGGCGCTGCCCGCGGTGCGTCAGCGGTGGCCGGGCGTGGCACCGCTGCGGGTCCGGCCGCGGCGGGCCGCCACCGCCGCGCACTACGAAAACCACGACGGCACGGGCGTTATCGCGGTCCCGGACCGTGACACCGCCGACTGGGCGCTGCGTGAGCTGGTGATGCTGCACGAAGTGGCGCATCATTTGTGCCAGGCCGAGCCGGCGCACGGCCCCGAGTTCGTCGCGACGATCTGCGAGTTGTCGGAGCTGGTGATGGGACCCGAAGTGGGGCATGTGCTGCGCGTCGTCTACGCCAAAGAGGGTGTGCGGTGAGCGATCCTGACGAGAGGGCGCGCGAGATCGAAGCCCAGATGACCGACGACGAGCGGTTCTCGCTGCTGGTCTCGGTGATGGGGGCCGGTGACCTGTGGCCGGTACGCGACGAGCGCATCCCGGCGGACACACCGATGAGCGCGGGGTACGTGCCCGGGGTACCCCGCCTCGGGGTGCCGCCCCTGCGGATGAGCGACGCGGGCCTGGGCGTCACCAACCCCGGCTACCGCCCGGGCGACACGGCCACCGCGCTGCCGGCCGGCCTGGCACTGGCCGCCGGCTTCGATCCGGCGCTGGCCCGGTCCGCCGGCGAAGTGATCGGTTCAGAAGCGCGCAGCCGCGGATTCAACGTGCAGCTCGCCGGGGCGATGAATCTCGCGCGCGACCCGCGCAACGGCCGCAACTTCGAATACCTGTCCGAGGACCCGCTTTTGACCGCCACGATGATCGCGGAGTCGATCGACGGCATTCAGCGCCACGGCGTCATCTCGACGGTCAAGCACTACTCGCTGAACTGCAACGAGTCCAATCGGCACTTCCTGGACGCGGTCATCGATCCCGACGCGCACCGCGAATCCGACCTGCTGGCCTTCGAGATCGCGATCGAGCGGGCGCAACCCGGCGCCGTGATGACCGCGTACAACAAGGTCAACGGCGTCTACGCCGCGGCGAACGCCGTCCTGATCAACGAGGTCCTCAAGGGCGCCTGGGCGTATCGCGGTTGGGTCATGTCCGACTGGGGCGCCACCCCCGGCTGGGAATGCGCGCTGGCCGGTCTCGACCAAGAATGCGGGGCCCAGATCGACGCGCTGCTGTGGCAGGCCGAGACCTTCGGTGCGCCGCTGCGCGACGCGTACGCCGAGGGCAGGCTGCCCCGGGAGCGGCTGTCGGACATGGTCCGACGGATCCTGCGGTCCATGTTCGCCGTCGGTATCGACGCCGCCGCCGCGCCGCCGGAACCGGATATGGCCGCGCACAACGAGATTGCGCTGCGCATAGCTCGCCAAGGCGCCGTGTTGTTGACCAACCGCGGAGCGCTCCCGTTGGCGCCCGAGCCGGGCCAACGCATCGCCGTCATCGGCGGGTACGCGCACCTGGGCGTGCCGGCCGGTTACGGTTCGAGCACCGTCGTCCCCCACGGTGGCTATGCGGGCGTGGTCCCGATCGGCGGCTCGGGACTGGAGGCCGGGCTGCGCAACCTGTACCTGCTACCGTCGTCTCCGCTGCAAGAATTGCGAAACCAATTGCCGCAGACCCAGATTGAGTTCGATCCCGGCGTCAGCCCCGCCGAGGCGGCGCGCGCGGCGCAGCTCGCCGACGTCGCGATCGTGTTCGCGGTGCGTGCGGAGGGGGAAGGTTACGACCTCGCCGACCTGTCGCTGCCGTGGGGGCAGGACGAGATGATCATGGCCGTGGCGGCAGCCAACCCCAACACCGTGGTGGTCCTCGAGACCGGCAATCCGGTGAGCATGCCGTGGCGTGCTGCGGTGAACGCCGTCGTGCAGGCATGGTATCCGGGCCAGGCCGGCGCCCGCGCGATCGTAGGGATCCTCACCGGGCGGGTGAATCCGTCGGGCCGGCTTCCGATCACCTTTCCGGTCGATCTGGACCAGACGCCGCGCCCGCGGCTGCCCGGCGCCGGCGCGCCATGGGGGACGGCCAGCACGATCGAGTACTCCGAGGGCGCCGATGTCGGCTATCGCTGGTATGCGGGCAATGGCCACGTCCCGATGTTTGCCTTCGGTCATGGCTTGTCCTACACCAGGTTTGACTACCGCGACCTGGTGCTCACCGGCGGAGACACCATCACCGCGAGTTTCAGCGTCGTCAATGTCGGCGATCGCGCCGGGGCCGACGTGCCGCAGCTGTATGTGACGGCAGCACCCGGCGGACCGTGCCTGCGGTTACTGGGATTCGAGCGGGTCGAGCTCGAACCGGGCGCCACCCGCCGGGTGAGGATCGAGGCCGATCCGCGCCTGCTCGCCCGCTACGACAGCAGTGTCGGAAGCTGGCGGATCGAGCCCGGCGATTACGCGGCGGCCGTGGGCATTTCGGCGTCGGCCATGCGGCTGGCGGCCGCGGTCGAGCTGACCGGCCGTACGTTCGGGCGATGACTCGCACCGGTTGACGCCGAACGCACGACCGGCCCGACGCGTTACTCGACGGGGGTCAGCGCATCGCCGCACGTGCAGCGGTACCCCTCACCCGCACCCGAGCAGTGGCAGGGAACCTCGATGCGGACACGGCAGCCGCAGCCTTCGTGACCGCACGTCAACAGGGTTCCGGCTTCGTAAGTTGCCATTTTGACTCACCCTCTTCTTGTGGTGTGACTCATGCGGCGCGGTTCGGCCGCACCCTCACTATATACCCCCCATGGGTATACGTAAACACTCGCGACGGGTTCGGTGGCGCGCGCGTGGGCCGATCGCGCGCGGCTAGCGTTGACGTCATGAGCGAAAAACCAACCCCCCACGACGTCGACGCCTTCCTGGACAGCACAGTGGTCGGCGACGACCCGGCATTGACCGCCGCGCTCGAGGCCAGCAACGCGGCCGGGCTACCGCCGATCGCGGTCTCGGTGCAGCAAGGAAAGTTCCTGAGCCTGCTCGCGGGCGCCACCGGCGCGCGGCGCATCCTCGAGATCGGCACCCTGGGCGGTTTCAGCACGATCTGGCTGGCGCGCGGCGCCGGGCCGCAGGGCCGGGTGGTGACGCTGGAATACGCGCCGAAGCACGCCGAAGTGGCGCGCGGCAACCTGGAGCGCGCCGGCGTCGCCGAGCGGGTCGAGGTGATCGTCGGCGCAGCGCTGGATACGCTGCCGACGGTCACCGGCCCCTTCGATCTGATCTTCATCGACGCCGACAAGGAGAACAACCTTGCGTACCTGGAGTGGGCCGTTCGACTGGCCCGTCCCGGCGCAGTCGTCGTGGTGGACAACGTGATTCGCGACGGACAGATCCTGCGGCCGGACTCCGACGATGCCCGGGTGGTGGCGACCCGAAAGACGCTGCAGGCGATGGGGGAGCACCCGCGCCTGGACACGGCGGTGATCCAGACGGTGGGGGCCAAGCACTGGGACGGCTTCGCCTTGGCTCTGGTGCAGTAGCCTCAGCGCGGCGACAGGTCGGCGACCGCTTGCCCGGCGGAGGTGAGTTCGCCGATCCGCAGGGCGGTTTCACCGGCGTAGAGGGCGACGCTGTCCAGCCGGGAATCGGGCACACCGGCCACCGGCGCCAGGGGCGTGAAGAACGGAAGAGCCGGGGACTGCAGGCGCATCAGTGCACCCGCGTCGAAATAGCCCAGCGCCGAGACCGGGCGACTGGCCGCGTTGAGCGCCGCCGGCACCGCCTTGGCCCATCCGTCGGGGCGGCACCACCGGCGCGTGGCTGCGTTGGGCACGACGCGGTGGCGTAGCGGCCAGCTCAGGCCGAACAGGTTGGTCTCGATCGTCCTGTCGGCCTGAAGGATTCGCCGCTGATACTCGCGGCTCGCGTTGGCCTCGTGCGTCAACAGGAATCGCGTGCCCGCGATCACGCCGCTGGCACCGCCGTCCAGCGCGGCGCGCGTATCGGCGGCGGTGGCGATGCCGCCGGCCAGGAATACCGGACGGTCCCCGGCCGCGCTCAGGGCGTGCGGCAGGAAATCGAGGGCTGGCACGGTCCCGACGAGGTGCCCGCCGGCCTCGCGCCCCTGAGCGATCAAACCGTCGGCGCCGCAGGCGATCGCGGCACCCGCCTGCGCCTCGGTGCCCACCATCACGAAGACGAAGATCCCGGCGTCGCGCAGATGCTCGACGAGGCCCCGCTTCTCGCCGAACGCCAACACGACAGCGTCCACCCGGGCGTCGACGCACACCGCGACGTGGTGGCGATGCACGAAGGGCAGCAACAGGTTTACCGCAACGGCACGGCCCGGCGCTTGTTCGCGCACCCGGTCGATCGAGGCGCGCAGTCGCCGCGGCGTGTCGATGCCCAGCGTGCCCAGCCCACCAGCGTCGGCGACCGCGGCCGCCAGGCTCGCCCCCGCCAGCCCGCCGCCCATGCCGGCCTGCCCCACGGGGCAATCGAGCCGCAACCGGTCCGTGACGTCCATCCTCAATACGCTACGCGGACCCTCGAACCCCGCCGCGATCGAGCGTAATCTGGACCACAGATGGATGGGTGCAGTCCAGCTCAAAAGGCTTGCTGCATAACAGAAAGGTCACAAAATGAGTACAGTCCATTCATCAATCGATCACCACCCCGATTTGTTGGCGCTACGCGCCCGCTACGAGCGCGTGGCCGAGTCGATGAGTGCGCATTTCACCTTCGGCCTCGCACTGCTGACGGGTCTGTATGTGGCCACGTCGCCGTGGATCGTGGGATTCAGCGCGACGAGGTCGCTCGCCACGTCTGACCTGATCGTCGGGATCGCGGTGGCGTTCCTGGCGTACGGGTTCGCGACGACGCTGGATCGCGCACACGGCATGACGTGGACGTTGCCGGTGCTCGGCGTGTGGGTCATCGTGTCGACGTGGATCCTGCCGGACGTCGCGCTGACCACCGGCATGACCTGGTCGAATGTCGTCGCGGGTGCGTTGTTGACGTTCTTGGGTCTCAACGCCACCTACTTCGGCATGCGCACGCGCGCCACGGGCACCCACGCGTAGACCCCGAATTCGGTTAGGTCGCAGGACGATTGACCGCCTGGCCGGGCGATCCGGTCAGGCGGAGATCAACCGCAGACTGCGCCGATCGCCGCCGAGCTGACCAGCTTGACGTACTTGGCCAGCACGCCGGTCTTGTAGCGCGGCACGGGCGGCGTGAACCCCGTTCGCCGAGAGTCGAATTCGGCGGGATCGGTGAGCACGTCGAGGACACAGTTCGCGACGTCCAGGCGAATACGGTCGCCGTCGCGCAGAAACGCGATCGGTCCGGCGTCCACCGCCTCCGGGGCGATGTGCCCGACGCACAGGCCGGTCGTCCCGCCGGAGAACCTGCCGTCGGTCAGCAACAGCACGTCCTTGCCGAGGCCGGCGCCCTTGATTGCGCCCGTGATGGCCAGCATTTCACGCATGCCGGGCCCGCCCTTGGGGCCTTCGTAGCGGATCACGACCGCGTCACCCTTGGTGATGGTGCCGTCCTCCAGCGCATCCAGCGCGGCCCGCTCGCCGTCGAAAACCCTTGCGGTGCCCTCGAACACGTCGGAATCGAAACCGGCAGACTTGACCACCGCGCCCTCGGGCGCCAGCGATCCGCGCAGGATGGTGATGCCGCCGGTGGGGTGGATGGGATTGCTCAGGGCCCGCAGCACCTTGCCGTCCGGGTCGGGCGGGGCGATCTCGGCCAGGTTCTGGGCCACGGTCGCGCCGGTCACCGTCAGGCAATCGCCGTGCAGCAGGCCGGCATCCAGCAAGGCCTTCATCATCACCGGCACGCCGCCGATGTGGTCGACGTGAGACATGACGTGGCGGCCGAACGGCTTGACATCAGCCAAATGCGGAACCTTCGATCCGATCCGGCTGAAGTCGTCGAGCGTCAGCGCGACGTCGGCCTCGTGGGCGATGGCCAGCAGATGCAGCACCGCGTTGGTGGAACCGCCGAACGCCATCACCACCGCGATCGCGTTCTCGAACGCCTCCTTGGTGAGGATGTCGCGGGCGGTGATCCCGCGCCGCAGCAGTTCGACGACCGCCGCGCCGCTGCGCCGCGCGAACCCGTCGCGGCGGCGGTCGGTCGCCGGCGGCGCCGCGCTGCCTGGCAACGACATCCCGAGCGCCTCGGCCGCGCTGGCCATCGTGTTGGCCGTGTACATGCCGCCACAGGCGCCCTCGCCGGGACAGATCGCCCGCTCGATGGCGTCGACGTCCTCGCGCGGCATCAGCCCGCGGGCGCACGCCCCCACCGCCTCGAACGCGTCGATGATGGTGACCTCGCGCTCGCTGCCGTCGGAAAGCTTGGCGACCCCGGGCAGGATCGAGCCCGCGTAGAGGAACACCGAGGCCAGGTCCAGCCGCGCGGCGGCCATCAGCATTCCGGGCAGCGACTTGTCGCAGCCGGCCAGCAGCACCGAGCCGTCGAGGCGTTCGGCCTGCATCACCGTCTCGACGCTGTCGGCGATCACCTCGCGCGACACCAGCGAGAAGTGCATGCCCTCGTGGCCCATCGAAATGCCGTCGGACACCGAGATGGTGCCGAACTCGAGGGGGTACCCGCCGGCCGAGAACACCCCCTCCTTGACCGCCTTGGCGAGCCGGTCCAGGGAGAGGTTGCACGGCGTGATCTCGTTCCAGGACGACGCGACCCCGATCTGCGGCTTGGCGAAGTCCTCGTCGCCCATGCCTACGGCCCGCAGCATGCCACGGGCGGCGGCCTTCTCCAGGCCGTCGGTGACGTCACGACTACGCGGCTTGATGTCGGCGGTCCGAGCCGAATCGGTGGTGGGCATCGTTCAAGTATGCGCTGGCCAGTCGCGATGCCCGTTGCCGGGGTAATACCCCGATGGGGTATAAGCTGGGATCGGCGGGCCACACGGAGCGGCAGGGGTGAAACGACGATGACCGACGAACACGGGTACTCGCAGCAGAAGGACAATTACGCCAAGCGGCTGCGGCGCATCGAGGGCCAGGTGCGGGGCATCGCCCGCATGATCGAGGAAGACAAGTACTGCATCGACGTCCTGACCCAGGTCAGCGCCGTCAACAGCGCGTTGCGGTCGGTCGCGCTGAATTTGCTCGATGAGCACCTGAGCCACTGCGTCACCCGGGCCGTGGCCGAGGGCGGCGCCGAGGCCGACGCCAAGCTCACCGAGGCCTCCGCCGCGATCGCTCGCCTCGTTCGCTCCTGATCGCAGGGCGTGTTGCCACGCCAAGTTGGAGGAACCGGTTGTCGGTGTGCGTACGGTAGGGGAGCGTGACCTCGGCGACGTTGCTCAGCCGATTGCGCACACCCAAGCGATGACTGTGATGACTGCCGAAACCGCCAACACAGCCGCGCGAACGTGGACGCCACGGATCGCGGCTCAGCTCGCCATCCTCGCGGCCGCGGCCTTCACCTATGTCACCGCCGAGATTTTGCCGGTCGGGGCGCTGCCGGCGATCGCCCGCAACCTCAACGTCAGCTTGGTCCTGGTTGGCACCCTGCTGTCGTGGTACGCCCTGGTGGCGGCGCTGACGACGATCCCGCTGGTGCGCTGGACGGCGCACCTGCCCCGCCGCCGCGTGCTGGTGGTGAGCCTGACCTGCCTGACCGCCTCGCAGGTGATCTCGGCGCTGGCGCCCAACTTCGCGGTGCTGGCCGCCGGGCGGGTGCTGTGCGCGATCACCCACGGCCTGCTGTGGTCGGTCATCGCGCCGATCGCGACCCGGTTGGTGCCGCCCAGCCACGCCGGGCGCGCGACCACGTCGATCTACGTCGGCACCAGCCTGGCGCTGGTCGTGGGCAGCCCGCTGACCGCGGCCCTGAGCCTGATGTGGGGCTGGCGCCTGGCCGTCGTGTGCGTCACCGTGGCGGCCGCGCTGGTCACGGTCGCCGCGCGGCTGATGCTGCCGGAGATGGTGCTCACGGAGGACCAGCTGGCCCACGTCGGGCCCCGGTCCCGCCATCACCGCAACCCCCGGCTGATCACGGTGAGCGTGCTGGCGATGATCGCGGTGACCGGCCATTTCGTGTCCTACACGTTCATCGTCGAGTTGATCCGCAACGTCCTGGGCGTGCGGGGGCCGAACCTGGCCTGGGTGCTGGCCGCCTACGGGCTGGCCGGCCTGCTGTCGGTGCCGCTGGTGGCGCGGCCGCTGGACCACCGGCCCAAGAGCGCCGTCATCCTGTGCATGGCCGGACTGACGGCGGCCTTCGTGGTGCTGACCGCGCTGGCGTTCGGCGGCCGGTCCGGCGCGACGACCGCACTGATCGGCACCGCCGCGATCGTGCTGTGGGGAGCCATGGCCACCGCCGTGTCGCCGATGATGCAATCCGCCGCCATGCGCAACGGGGCCGACGACCCCGACGGCGCGTCGGGTCTGTACGTGACGGCGTTTCAGGTCGGCATCATGGCCGGCTCGTTGGCGGGTGGTCTTCTCTACGAGCACAGCGTCACGACGATGCTCATCGCTTCGGCGATCCTGATGGCGGTCGCGCTCGTCGGCATCGCGGCCAACCGGCGGATGCTCGACGTCCCCCAGCCGCCGCCGACAAGCTCACTCGATTCATAAAAGCCCTGTTCAAGGGCGCCATTGCGCCGCCGTCGGGCCCGCGCACGCCCGTCGACGACGGTCTTCGGCGCGCGCCCTATGCCACACTGTGTCGGAGTAGACGAGTGGAGGTATGCATATGTCGGGCTGGACGAAGGCCTGGACTTTCAGGGGTCTCTTCGCCGCTCTGAACGTCACCGGCTGGGGCGCTGTCTTGACCCTGGCGCTGGTGCTGAGCGCGGCCCCCGCGCTGGCCGACCCGGAGCCGGCCCCCGGTGATCCGGGCGCCGTCGCCGCCCCGCCCGGCCCGCCCGCGCCGCCGGATCCCTTCGCGCCGCCACCCCCGCCCGACCCGCTGGCACCGCCGCCCCCGCCCGACCCGGTGGCGGCCCCGCCATGGGTTCCGCCGATGGCGGAACCCGCGGCCGCCTCGGCCGCCGGGCAGAACCCCGCCCCGTTCACCGGGACCGCGCCATTCGGGCCCCCGAAGATCCAGCCCGCCAACGGGTCGACCGTGGGCGTTGGCCAGCCGATCATCATCAACTTCCCGGGACGGGTCGACGACGCCGGCGCCGCCGAAGGCGCGGTCCACGTCTCGTCGGTGCCCGCGGTCCCGGGCAAGTTCTACTGGATGACCCCCACGCAGCTGCGCTGGCGGCCGTTGAGCTTCTGGCCCGCCCACACCGCGGTGACCGTCGACGCCGGGGGCACCGTGTCGAGCTTCCGCACCGGAGACACGCTGGTGGCGACGGCCGACGACGCCACGCATCAGTTGACCGTGACCCGCAACGGCACGGTGGAGAAGACGATCCCGATGTCGATGGGCATGACGTCCGGTAACCACCAGACCCCCAATGGCACCTACTACGTGCAGGACAAGAAGGCGTCGGTGGTGATGGACTCGTCGACCTACGGGGTGCCGGTCAGTTCGACCTACGGCTACAAGGTGACGGTGGAGGACGCGGTCCGCTTCGACAACGTCGGCGACTACGTGCACAGCGCCCCCTGGTCGGTGGACGACCAGGGCAAGCGCGACGTCAGCCACGGCTGCATCAACATCAGCCCGTCCAACGCGAAGTGGTTCTTCGACAACTTCGGCGCGGGGGACCCGATCATCGTGAAGAACTCCACCGGCGGCAGCTACAAGAAGAACGACGGCTCCGCCGACTGGATGAACTAGCTCTTCGCCAGCAGCCGCAGAATCGCCCATTTCCTCGTGAACTCGGCGATTTCTGCTTTTCTCCGCCGTCGCGCCGCAGCGGGGGCTTTCGCGGGTCGCCGGATTATGTATAGCATCATATATAACTTCGGCCCTGAGGAGCGGCGGTGCGCGGTCCACGCGAACGGATGGTGATCTCGGCGGCGCTGCTGATCAGGGAGCGCGGCGCGCACGCCACCGCCATCTCCGACGTGCTCGAGCACAGCGGGGCGCCGCGCGGTTCGGCGTACCACTACTTCCCGGGCGGCCGCACGCAACTGCTGTGCGACGCGGTGGACTACGCCGGCGACCACGTCGCCGAGATCATCGCCGAGGCCGAGAACGGCCTGCAGCTGATCGACACCCTGATCGACAAATACCGCCAACAGCTGCTCGACACCGACTTCCGCGCCGGCTGTCCCATCGTGGCCGTCTCCGTGGAGGCGGGCGAGCAGCAGGACGCCGAGCGCATGGCGCCGGTCGTCGAGCGTGCGGCGGCGGTGTTCGACCGCTGGACCGACCTGATCGCGCAGCGCTTCATCGCCGACGGCATAGCCCGGGAACGAGGGGGTGAACTGGCGGTCCTGGCCACCACCGCGCTCGAGGGCGCGATCCTGCTGGCCCGGGTGCGCCGCGATCTGATGCCCCTTGACGTCGTGCGCCGTCAGCTGCGCGAGCTGCTGTTGGCGACCCCGCCCCATCAGGTAACCGAAGAGGATGTCCCGCAATGACCGGTGAATGGCACTCCACCGCCTGCATCTTGTGCGAATGCAACTGCGGCATCGTCGTTCAGCTCGACGACCGCCGGCTAGCCCGCATCCGCGGCGACAAGGCACACCCGGCATCGCAGGGCTACACGTGCAACAAGGCGCTGCGGCTGGACCACTATCAGAACAGCCGCACCCGGCTGACCTCCCCGCTGCGCCGCCGCGCCGACGGCAGCTACGAGGAAATCGACTGGGACACCGCGATCGTGGAGATCGCCGAGGGGTTCAAGCGCATTCGCGACACCTACGGCGGGGACAAGATCTTCTACTACGGCGGCGGCGGGCAGGGCAATCACCTGGGCGGGGCGTACAGCGGCGCCTTCCTGAAAGCGCTGGGATCCCGCTACCGCTCAAATGCGTTGGCGCAGGAGAAAACCGGTGAGTCCTGGATCGACGGACAGTTGTACGGGGGCCACACCAGGGGAGAGTTCGAGCACGCTGAAGTGGCGGTGTTCGTCGGCAAGAATCCGTGGATGTCGCAGAGCTTTCCGCGCGCGCGGGTGGTGCTGAACGAGATCGCCAAGGATCCGGCCCGGTCGATGATCGTCATCGATCCCGTCCTCACCGACACCGCCAAGATGTCCGACTTCCATCTGCGGGTGCGACCCGGCACCGACGCGTGGTGCCTGGCGGCGCTGGCCGCCATCCTCGTCCAGGAAAACCTCTGCGACGAAACTTTTCTCGCCGATCATGTGCGCGGCGCCGACACCGTCTGCGCCGCCTTGCGCGACGTCGCGGTCGCCGACTACGCGCAACACTGCGGGGTCGACGAGGAACTGCTGCGCGCGGCGGCCCGGCGCATCGGCGCCGCCGCCAGCGTGTCGGTCTTCGAGGATCTCGGCGTGCAGCAGGCCCCCAACAGCACGCTGTGCTCCTACCTGAACAAGCTGCTGTGGGTGCTCACCGGCAACTTCGCGAAAAAAGGTGGCCAGCACCTGCATTCGTCGTTCGCGCCGCTGTTCGGCCAGTTCTCCGGCCGCACGCCGGTCACCGGCGCTCCCATCATCTCCGGACTGGTGCCCAGCAACGTGGTGCCCGAGGAAATCCTGACCGACCACCCGGACCGCTTCCGCGCCATGATCGTGGAAAGCAGCAATCCCGCTCACTCGCTGGCCGATTCGACCGCCTGCCGCGAGGCCTTCCGGTCGCTGGAACTGATGGTGGTCATCGACGTCGCGATGACCGAGACCGCCAGGCTCGCCCATTACGTGCTTCCCGCCGCCTCCCAATTCGAGAAGCCCGAGGCCACCTTCTTCAACCTGGAGTTCCCGCACAACACTTTCCAATTGCGCCGCCCGCTGCTGGAGCCGTTGCCCGGAACACTGCCCGAGCCCGAGATCTGGGCCCGGCTGGTGCGCGCGCTCGGCGTGGTCGACGACGCGGATCTGCGGCCCCTGCGCGACGCCGCCCAACGGGGCCGGCCAGCCTACGCCGAGGCCTTCCTATCGGCCGTCGCCACCAATCCCACGGTGGCGCAGCTGCTCCCGTACGTGCTCTACGAGACCCTCGGACCCACGCTGCCGGACGGCCTGCGCGGCGCGGCCGCCCTGTGGGGCCTGGCCCAGAAGACCGCGATGAGCTATCCCCACGCCGTGCGGCGCGCCGGGCACGCCGACGGCAACGCGCTGTTCGACGCGATCCTCGATAACCCCTCGGGAGTGACGTTCACCGTTCACAACTACGAGGACGACTTCGCGTTGATCGGCCACTCCGACCGCAAGATCGCGCTGGAAATCCCGTCGATGCTCGACGAATTGGCGGCGCTGGCCCGCACCCCGGCCGAGCTGACCACCCCCGATTTCCCGATCGTGCTGTCGGTGGGCGAGCGGCGCGCCTACACCGCCAACGACATCTTCCGGGACCCGTCCTGGCGCAAGCGCGATGCCGACGGCGCCTTGCGGGTGAGCGTCGAAGACGCCCAGGCGTTGGGCCTCGCCGACGGATGCCGGGCGCGCATCAGCACCGCGGCCGGCAGCGCCGAGGCGACCGTGGAGATCACCGAGACCATGCTGCCCGGACATGCAGCCCTGCCCAACGGTTTTGGGCTCGACTACCTCGACGACGACGGTCACACCGTCGTACCCGGCGTAGCCCCGAACGCGCTGACCTCGACTGGGTGGCGCGATCCCTATGCGGGCACACCGTGGCACAAGCACGTGCCCGCGCGCATCGAACCCTGCCGAGCAGACGCAACAGTCCCCATTTGACGGCGTGTTACGTCTGCTCGCGGGGGAGGCCGGCGTCAGTTCCAGATCTTGACCCGGCGGTCCGGCTCCAAGAACAGCGCTCCGGAGTCGGCGCCGTCGAAAGCGTCGTAGAAGGCGTCCATGTTGCGCAGCACGCCGTTGCAGCGGAATTCCGGCGGCGAGTGCGGGTCCACCGCCAGGCGCCGGATCGCTTCGGCGTCACGGGATTTGGTGCGCCACACCTGGGCCCAGCCGTAGAACACGCGCTGCACGCCGGTCAGGCCGTCGATCACCGGAGCGGGCTGGCCGTTCAGCGACAACTGGTAGGCGAGCAGCGCGATCGACAACCCGCCCAGGTCGCCGATGTTCTCCCCGACGGTGAACGCGCCGTTCACGTGGTGGCCGCCGGCGAGCCCCCGCGGGATGTACGTGTCGTACTGTTCGATGAGAGCTTTTGTGCGGGTGCCGAATTCGGTGCGGTCGGCATCCGTCCACCAGTCGACCAGGTTCCCGTCACCGTCGTACTTGGCGCCCTGGTCGTCAAAGCCGTGGCCGATCTCGTGCCCGATCACCGCACCGATGCCGCCGTAGTTCGCGGCATCGTCGGCCTCGGCGTCGAAGAACGGCGGCTGCAAAATGGCCGCGGGGAAAACGATTTCGTTCATCCCCGGGTTGTAGTACGCGTTGACCGTCTGCGGGGTCATGAACCACTCGTCCTTGTCCACCGGACCGCCGAGCTTGGCCAGCTCGCGGTCGTGGTCGACGGCGTACCCGCGCTGGTAGTTGCCGTAGAGGTCGTTGCGGTCGATCACCAGCGCGGAGTAGTCCCGCCACTTCGCCGGGTAGCCGACCTTGGCGGTGAACTTGTCCAGCTTGGCCAGCGCCCGCTCCCTGGTCTGCGGTGTCATCCATTCCAGGTCGTTGATGCTCATCCGGTAGGCCGCCCGCAGGTTGGCCACCAGCTCGTCGATGCGCGCCTTGGCGCCGGGCGGGAAATGCCGCTGCACGTACAGCTTTCCGACCGCGTCGCCCATCAGGCCCTCGACCAGCGAGACCGCGCGCTTCCACCGCTCGCGGATCTGCTCGGCCCCGGTCAGGCGGCGGCCGTAGAAGTCGAAGTCCGCGGCCACCAGTTCGTCGGTCAGCCAGGAGGATCGGGCGCGGATCACCCGCCAGCGTGCCCAGCTCTTCCACACCTCGAGGTCTTCGCCGCGCCACAATTCGGCGAATGACCGAATGTAATCCGGTTGGCGCACAACGACCTCCGCGAGCGCGTCAACGTTGGTGCCCAGTGCGGCGACCCACGTGACCCAGTCGAAGCCCACCGATTCGTCGCGCAATTCCGCGAACGTACGCAGGTTGTAGCTGAGGTCGGCGTCGCGGCGCTTGACCACGTCCCAGTGCGCCTCGGCCAGCCTGGTCTCAAGCGCGACGATGCGCTCAGCGGTCTGGATGTGGCTTTCCGGGTCCCCGCCGAACACCAGGCCGAACATCCGCGCGATGTGCCCGGGGTAGGCCTCGAGCACCTCGGCGTGCTGCTCCTCGCGGTAGTAGGACTCATCGGGCAGGCCGAGCCCGGACTGGGTGAAGTGCACCAGGTAGCGCGCCGAGTTCTTGGCGTCGGTGTCCACGTACATCGCGACGCCGCCGCCCACCCCGGTGCGCTGCAGCGCGCCCAGGGCCGCGGCCAGCGCGTCGGCGTCGGCGGCGCCATCGATCACGGCCAGCTCGTCGAGCAGCGGGCGCACACCGCGGCGCTGCACGGTTTCCTCGTCCAGGAAGCTCGCATACAGATCGCCGATGCGCTGCGCGTCGGGGTCGCCGGCCGCCGAACCCTGCTCGCTGGCCTCGACGATGAGGTCGCGCACCTGCTCCTCGGCGCGGTCGTAGAGCTGCCGGAAGGCGCCGTCGGTGGCCCGGTCCGCCGGTATCTCGTATTCGGCCAGCCAACGACCGTTGACGTGACCGAACAGGTCGTCTTGGGGGCGGATGCTGTCGTCTACGTGGCTCAGGTCGATGCCCGAGCGGAGAGCCGTATTCGTCACCCCGCCATCCTTCCATCTTTCCCGGGTGCAACGATCGGGCCATGTCCGAGGGCGCGCGCACCGAGCCACCTGCCGAAGAAGAATCCGCCGACGTCCATGTCGACGACGCCGAAGCCGCTGGCGGAGAGGTCTTCTCCCATTACGGCGTCGCGTCAACGGTTCTCGGCGTGCTGTCGGTGGCCGCGATCGTGCTCGGCGTGTTCATCTGGTCCGGCCACCGCGACCAGGTCGCCGAGCGCGGCTACCTGAGCCGCGTCATGCAGACCGCTGCGGAGTGGACGAACGTGCTGATCAACATGAACAGCGGCAACGTCGACGCCAGCCTGCAGCGGCTGCACGACGGCACGGTCGGCGAACTCAACACCGACTTCGATGCCGCCGTGCAGCCCTACCGCGCCGTGGTGGAAAAGCTGCAGTCCAAGAGCGCCGGGCGGATCAACGCCGTGGCGATCGAGACCGTGCACCACGAACTCGACTCCCAGCCGGGTGCGCCACGGCCCCCGGGATCAGAGTCGGTCCCCACCAAGTTGCCGCCGTTCGCGAGCCGCACCGACTCGGTGATGCTGATCGCCACGTCGGTCAGCGAAAACGTCGGCGCCAAGCCGCAGACCGTGCACTGGAACCTGCGGCTGGACGTATCCAACGTGGACGGCAAGCTGATGATCTCCGGGCTGGCGTCGATCAGGTGAGGATCCGATGAGAAACATCTGGCGACTGTTCGCCTTCGACCTCGCGGCCCCGCTGGCCGCGATCGCCGCGTTGTTGGCCATCGGTGCGGTGCTCGGCTGGCCGCTGTGGTGGGTGTCGGCCTGCTCGGTGCTGGTGCTGCTGATCGTGGAGGGGATGGGCGTCAATTTCTGGCTGCTGCGCCGCGATTCGGTCAGCCTCGGCACCGACGACGAAGCACCGGGGCTGCGGTTGGCGGTCGTCCTGCTGAGCACGGCCGCCCTGGCGGCGGCTGTGGCGACCGGCTACACGCACTGGACCAAGACGGACCGCGATTTCACCGACGACTCCCGCAAGGTCGTGCGGATCGCCGCCGACATGGCCGAGGCCATGGCGTCGTTCAGCCCCACCGCCCCGACCGGTTCCATCGACCGGGCCACGGCCATGGTCGTGCCCGAGCACGCCGCCGCGTTCAAGGAGCAGTACACCAAGTCCAGCGCCGAGCTGGGCCAGCACCACGTCACCGCCCAAGCCGCCACGGTCTCGGCCGGCGTCGAGGCGCTCGGGCCGTCGGCGGCCAGCGTGGCCGTGGTCGTGCGGGTGACCCAGAACGCGCCGGGCCAGCCACCGAGTCAGGCGGCGCCGGCCTTGCGGGTGACGCTGACCAAGCGCGGCAGCGACTGGCTGGTCGCCGACGTGCTGCCGATCAGGTAGCTCAGTTGGATTCGGCCGAGGGGCCGGACTTCACCTTGACGAACCGATCCGACAGGCGGCGGATCCGGATCATCAGCGCGGCCGTCGGGCTGGTGCTGCCGTCGAGGTAGCCGCCCAGTTCCTCGGCGCTGACTCCGATGCGGGACGCGAATTCCTGCTGCGCGAGTCCCGAACGGTCGATCAGCAGCCGCACGTGGCGCGCCACCTCGGCGCGCTCGTTGGCGTCCAGGTGGGTGCGGGCGCGCTCGAGCACCTCCCACAGCGCCTTGGCGATGCCGTAGGGCCGGGTGCCGCCGAGGACCTCTTCGACCTGGCGGGCGGTGCGACCGTACGGGTCGCGCTTCAACGCGCCGGCGATGCGTTTCCAGGTCGCGATGTCCCCGCCCTGAAGCGCCGAACGGATGGCGGCCGTCGGCCAGAACTCCACCGGCTGGTCGAGGTCCGGAACCGATCCGGACGGCCCGTTACCGCGGTTGCGCTGCTCAGGGGCCGGCCGGCGGGGCCGCGGTGGGGGGATGAATTCGTTGCGGGCGCCCGCCAACGTCACCTCGCCTCCTCCAGCATCGCTACCGCCACGGACAGGCAGCGCTCCCTGATCCCCTCCCAGTCCGCGTTCACGTCGGCTTCCGGCCCCTGGTCTTCCGGGTAGTCGCACGGATCGGGATCGGCGAGTCGACGGACCAACTGGGTGGCGATGCATGGCCGCCTGGACGATTCACAACAGTAATACCTGTCCATCCCGGCGAGCACCACCGCGGCGGTCTCGGGTTCCATCGAATCCACCATGTCTGCAAAGTCGGCATAATCGCGGCGACTGTTACGGCACATGATGAGGTAGCCCTTGAGCCGCAGGGTTTCCGCGCCGGTCGGGACCAGCAACCGGTCGCCGGTGGGCAGCTGCACGTGGGTGGTCTCGACCGGGCTGCGCCGCGCGTATTTCGGCCGGTCGGTGGCACCCGACGGCGCGGCGTCCGGGTCCGTTTCGAGCGCGTCGATCGCGACCGACAGCCGGCCCCGCCACAGCGTCACCGGATGAACGGGCCGGTCGGATCCGGAGATGGCCTTGGCGATCCCATTTCGTGACGCCAGCCCCCCGACCAGCTTCTTGGCGCCCGACGAACCGTTGGCATGCCCGTTGGCGCCGGTCCTCTTCTCGCCCGCGGCCACCCCGACGGCGACCTTCTCCTCGCTCAGCGCGACCTGGTGGGGGATCTGCCCGGGCCCCAGGCCGCGGGTCGGTTCGTCGTCGGGGCACGACGAGGCCGCGCCGGCGCTGCGCCCGCAGCCGCTGAAGGCCAGCGGATCGGTCACGCAGATGGCGTCGGGCGCCAGGTGCTTGAGCTTGGCGGCGGACTTGAGCACCATCCGCAGGTCCGCGCTGGGCGCCACCAGCGCCGAGATGTCGTCGGGGATGACCACGACGTCGCCGAGGTCGACCTCGGGCAGCGGCCGGTCGAAGTCGACCGACGGCAGCATGCGCGACAGCCACGGCGGCAGCCACCAGTTCCACTGGGCGAACATCGCCATCAACGCCGGAACCATCACCAGCCGCACCACGGTCGCGTCCACGGCGATCGCCACCGCGCAGGCCACGCCGATCTCGGCCACCAGCGGCATGCCGGCGAACGCGAAGCCGACGAACACCGCGATCATGATCAGCGCCGCGCTGGTGATGGTGCGCGCGCTGGTGCTGACGCCGTAGGCCACCGCGTCGCGGGTGTTACCCGAATGCAGGAACCGTTCGCGGATGCGGGTGAGCAGGAAGATCTCGTAGTCCATCGACAACCCGAAGGTCATCGCGAGCACCAGCGGGGGAACGGTGCTGTCGATCGAGCTGATCTGGGCGAAGCCGAGATCCTTCAGCCACCCCCACTGGAACACCATCACCAAACTGCCGTAGGCGGCCGCGACCGACAGCAACGTCATCAGGACGCCCTTGAGCGCCAAGAACACCGAATGGATGGACACCAGCAGCATCACGAATGCGATCAGCGCGACGAAGCCCAGCACCAGCGGTTCGGTCGCCGACACCTGGTCGTCGAAGTCTTTGATCAGCGCGGTCGGGCCGCCGACGTCCACCCGCGCCGTCCCCACCTGGGGGACCTTCGGGAGCTGCGCGCGCATCCAGCCCACGGTTTCGCGGGCCCGCATGTCCTCGGGATCCACCGACAACACCGCGGACAGCAGCGCGCTGCCGTTGTCCTCCGCATATTGGGGCGGTGACACCGAGACGATGTTCGGCGCCTGGGTCATCCGCTGGCGCACGGCGCCGACGGTGTGGCTGTGTTCGGGCGAGGCCGCGCCGCCGTCGGGGAAGTTGATCACCACCCGGATCGGGCCCAGCGCGCCGGGACCGAGCGCCTGGGCGGCGGCTCCGACGCCGGCGCGGATCTCGTGGGACGAGTCGAACTGGCGTAACAGGCTGTTGCCCAACACCATCGACGCCGCGGGCGCGGCCATCACGAGCAGCACCAGCGACGCCGCCAGTGCCGACATCCACGGCCGGCGCATCACCCATCCGATCCACCGGTTCCAGAACCGCGACTGGGTGCTTTCGGGCCGGCGCGACCAGTGCAGGAATCCCGACCGCTTGGCGGCGGCCCGGCCGAACGTGGCCAGCGCCGCCGGCGTCAGAGTCGTCGATGTCAGCATCGCGACGGCGACGGCCAGGATTGCGCCGGTGGCCATCGATTTCAGCGCCGGGGTGTTGATCACGTAGATCCCGGTGAGCGACGCGATGACCGTCGCCCCGGACAACACGACGGCCAGCCCGGAGGTGGCCATCGCGGCGTCGACGGCCTCGCGCGGCTGGCGCCCGGTCCGCAGCTCCTCCCGGAAGCGCATCAAGATGAACAGCGAATAGTCCACGGCCAGAGCGATTCCGAACATCGACACCGTCGAGGTCACGAACACCGACATGGTGGTGTACGCGGACAGCAAATAGACCAGGCCCATTGTCACCACGACCGTGCACACGCCCAGCGCCAGGGGGATCGCCGCGGCGGCCAGCGACCCGAACACGGCGAGCAGCACGATCAGGATGACCGGGAGATTCCACCGTTCCGCGGCGGCGATGTCGTGCTTGGTGTTGGCGGCCGCGGCGGCGCTCAGCGCGCCCTGCCCGATGACGTAGAGCCGCACCCGTCCGTTGGCGGTCTGGCCGGGCTGATCGCCCTTGATGCCGACCTTGGTGCGGAGCTTCTTGGCGACATCGCTGGTGTTCCGGGAATCCAGCCGCACCGACAGCACATACGGGCGGTCGGGCTGCGGCGGCCGCTGGGTGGGGTTGGGGATCTCCGAGGTGCCCGGAAGTTCGGCAGCGAGACTACGCAGCTGGGCGACCGCCTCGTTCATGTCCTGGTAGCTGGCGTCGGCGCGGGGCGCGGCCACCAGCGCCAGCGACGATCCGCCCTGGTCGTGGTAGAGCTCCTCGAGCTCGTCGTGGACCGCCAGCGACTGGGAACCGGCCACGTCGAAACCGCCGCCGGTGAGGTTGCCGGATTGCGTCAGCGCCAGGTAGACCGCCGGAACCAATGCCAGCAACCAGCCCGTGAAGACCAACCAGCGGTACCTCCGCAGGCTGCGGCTGAGGCGCATCATTAACTGCTGGATTTTTCTCGCTCCCCGGGTCTCGCGTAACGCGTGCAGGCGACGATACCGGAGCACGCTGTGGTTTATGTGGGGTTATGTAGTTCCTGAGCTGCGGTGACAGCCTCGTTGCCAAGAAGCTACGAAGTCGTTGTGAACCGGTGATCAAGCGGGATCTCGGTCACATCCGCAGTTCGCCGCTGGCCGGGCGATATCGGCGGTGGCAGGATGTCGGTTGGCTTGGCGGGTCCCCGGGGGATTCAGGGGGACCAGGCAATCGTCAAGGCCGTCTATTGCAGTCGTTTGCGAGGCGCCGATCCTTGGCGGGCTGCGCAAACTGTAAGGAGTTCTCCATGACGACAGGCAGCGCTGGACGGCGTCGCAGAATCTTCGCCGGGCTGATCGCCGCGACCGCGCCCGGTGCCGCCCTCGCGGTGCTCGCCGGGCCGGCGGCCACCGGCGCCAACGACCCGTGCGCGGCCAGCGAGGTCGCCCGCACGATCGGCTCGGTGTCCAAGTCGATGGGTGACTACCTGGATTCGCACCCGGAGACCAACCAGACGATGACCTCGATGCTGCAGCAGCAAGCGGGTCCGCAGTCGTTGAGCGGGCTGAAGTCCTACTTCGACGCCAACCCCAAGGTCGCCGGCGACATGACGTCGATCGCGCAGCCGCTGACCAACCTGTCGCTGCAGTGCAAGCTGCCGATCTCGATCCCGCAGATGATGGGCATGATGCAGCAGGCGCAGGGCGCCGCCGGCGCGCTTCCGGCGCTGCCCGGCAGCCCCGCGGGCGTCTCGCCGCTCGGCGGGACGGGCGCCCCGCCCGCCGCGCCGCAGCCCGCTCCTCCCGCGGCCGCGAACCCGCTCTCGGGCCCGCCGCGCGGAAACACCGTCGGCTAGGCCTCGGTCTCCGGGTTCCGATCCGGCGGTAACGGCCCCTGCAGGGCGGCCCCGGTCGGGTCGGCGGAAGGGTCGCTCGGCTGCGGCAGGATCGGCAGCGGACCCGTGATCGGGTCGTCGTCGGAGTCGGCGACGTTCTCGGTGCGGAACACGAAGAAGAACACCACCCAGCCGACGGCGGCGATGAACAGCCAGCTGATCAGCCGGTAGATCAACATGGCCGAGATCGCACTCGACAGCGACATCCCGCTCGAGACCAGGCCCGGTACCAGCACCGCCTCGACCACCAGCAGGCCGCCGGGCATCAGCGGGATCGTGCCGACCGCGCGGGCCGCGGCGTAGGCGACGGTCAGCCCCGCCACCGACGCGTGGTCCCCGGCGGCGTAGGCGGCGAAGCCGAGGCAGGCGACGTCGGCGACCCAGTTGAACATCGACCACCCGAACGCCACCGAAAGGTCGCGACGGCCCAGGCTCACCGATTCGAGCTGCATCAGGGTCTCGCGCCATTTGTCCAGGCCGGTGTCCGCCGGCCTGCCGCGCACCGAGTTGACCCACGCCAGGACCCGGCTGCCGATGCCTTCGATCAGCTCCGGGCGCGAGGCGACGGCCTGCGCCAGCAGCAGCAGGGCCACGAAACCGCCGAGCGTGAACAGCAACGAGAAAGGGTTGTTCTTCGCGCCCAGCAGGAAAGCGCCACCCAACCCGAGCAAAGCCAACCCGACCGCCTGCAGCACGCCCGACATCACCAGCTGCCACGACGCCACCACGGTCGAGGCGCCCCACAGCCGCTGCTGCCGGAACAGGAACGTCGCCGACAGCACGGGCCCGCCGGGCAGCGTGGTGCTCAGCGAGTTGGCCGCATAGAACGCGGCCTCCGAGCGCAGTTGCTTGACGTGCACCCCGGCCGACTTGAGCAGGGTGCGCTGGATCTGAGCGAAGCTGTGCATCGACGCGGCCGCCGCCACCACCGAGGCGAGCAACCACCACCAGTTCGCCTCGTACAGGCTCATCCAGGCTTTGGCCAGCTGATCCCAGCCCAGGGAAACCTCGACGGCAAGCACGATGGCAACCATGCCGAGGATGACCCAGCGCACCCACCAGTACTTCCCGCGCGGGGTTTGTTCGCGCGGGAAGTCGAGATTGCGGGCGGGCGCGTCGTGTGACACGTGATTTAGGGTAACGGTGCAGGTGGCGCGGGGATCGTTGCGCGCCGCCGACTGTGTCGGCGTCGTAACCGGATCGTGCCGGCTCCGACGGCTGCCGGCGACGCGGAGGCCCTTGCGAACGGGTTCGAAGCGCCGCCGCTACCGATAGGCTGGCCAAATGTCAGCAAACGTCGACGACGCCTCGGTCGAACCCGTAGTACGCAAGACCGCAGCCTGGGCGTGGCGATTGCTCGTCATCCTGGCCGCCGCGGTCGCCCTGCTGTGGGTGGTCAAGAAACTCGAAGTCATCGTCGTCCCGGTGCTGGTCGCGCTGCTGCTGAGCGCGTTGCTGGTGCCGGTCGTCGACTGGCTGGACCGGCGTGGCCTGCCGCGCGGCGGCGCGGTGGCCCTGGTGCTGCTGGGTGGCTTCGCGATCCTGGGCGGCATCCTGGCGTTCGTCATCCTGCAGTTCATCGACGGCCTGCCGGGCCTCACCGAGCAGGTGACGCAGAGCATCGAATCGACGCGCCGGTGGCTGATCAACGGGCCGGCGCATTTGCGCAGCGAACAGATCGACAGCGCGGGTAACGCCGCGATCGAGGCGCTGCACAACAATCAGGCGAAGTTGACCAGCGGCGCGCTGTCGACCGCGGCCACCGTCACGGAGCTGGTCACGGCGGCGGTGCTGGTGCTCTTCACGCTGATCTTCTTTCTTTACGGTGGGCGCAACATCTGGCAGTACGTGGTGCAGATCATCCCGGCCGACGTCCGCGACCGGGTGCACGAGGCCGGCAACGCCGGGTACGGGTCGCTGATCGGGTACGTGCGGGCGACCTTTCTGGTGGCCCTGACCGACGCGGCCGGGGTGGGCGCCGGCTTGGCGATCATGGGTATTCCGCTGGCGCTGCCGCTGGCCTCGCTGGTGTTCCTGGGTGCCTTCATCCCGCTGATCGGTGCGCTGATTTCGGGGTTGCTGGCCGTGGTGGTCGCGTTGCTGGCCAAGGGCATCGTGTACGCGCTCATCACGTTGGGGGTGTTGATCGCGGTCAACCAGATCGAGGCCCACCTGCTGCAACCGCTGGTCATGGGTCGCGCCGTCTCGATCCACCCGCTCGCGGTGGTGCTGGCCATCTCCACCGGCGGCGTGCTCGCCGGGATCGTCGGCGCCCTGCTGGCCGTCCCGACGGTCGCATTCCTCAACAACGCGTTCCAGGTGCTGCTGGCGCCGAATCCCGAGGCGGAAGCCGAAAAGCAGACCGAGGAGGCCGACGAGAAGAACGCCATCCTGCAGGCCGAACCGGACAAGCCGGAGGGCGCCGACTGATGCCGGCGTCAGGACGCGCCGGGACGCGTGGCTATAACCGTCCCTCGCGGCGCAGCAGATCCGCGGCGGACAGCCCGCCGCCGGAGCGGCGCCGCTGCCGCGCCGGGTCGCCGTTCTCGCCCTGGCCGCGAGAGTTCACCGCGTCGCCGGCGGCGTCGCTGTTGGTCTCGTCGGACCGGTTGCCGGGGACGGGGATGGCCCGGGTCTGATCGCCGGACGGCGGCGCCGCCGGCCCCTGGGGCCGCTGGGGTGCGGGCGGGCCCTGCGGTGCGGGCTTGGCCGCGGGTCGCGGGTCGGCCGGGCGTTCCCGGCCGGGGGCGCCCTGCGCGGAGAAACGCGTGGTCTTGGCCTCGGTCGGCTGGCTGGCGCGAGCCGGGATGCGGGTGGTGTCGACGCTGTCGTCGGCCCCGGCGGTCGCCGACGGCTTCTGGGCGGGCCTGGGCTCCGGCGGGCCGCTCGGTCCCGGGCGCGCCGGTCGCGACGGCTCCAGCGGAGCCGGGTGGGTCGGGTCGTGCGGGGGACGCGGCGCCGCGGCGACCAGGCTGGCCGCCACCGGCGGCCGCGCGGGCCGGCCGTTGAGCGTCGGCCGCTTGCGCTCGTCGGGCAGGTCGATCTCGCCCAACCCGATCTTGTTCTGCAGGCGCCGGGCCCAGCGCGGCGCCCACCAGCAGTCGTCGCCGAGCAGCTTCATCACCGACGGCACCAGGAACATCCGGACGACGGTCGCATCCAGCAGCAGCGCCGCCGCCAGGCCGAAGGCGAGGTACTTCATCATCACCAGGTCGGAGAACATGAACGAACCGGCGACCACGGCCAGCACCAGCGCGGCGGCCGTGATCAGGCGCCCGGTGGTCGCGGTGCCGATCCGGATGGCCTCGGCGGTCGACATGCCCCGCTCGCGCGCCTCGACCATGCGCGAGACCAGGAAGACCTCGTAGTCGGTGGCCAGACCGAAACCGACGGCGACGACGAGCGCGATCAGCACCACCATCAGTGGCGTGGGCGTGAAGTTCAGCCATGTCGAGAAGTGTCCGTCGACGAAGATCCACGTCAAGATCCCCAGGGTCGATCCCAGGGTGAGAGCGCTCATCAGCGCGGCCTTGATCGGCAACACCACCGACCCGAACGCCAGGAACATCAGCAACAGGCTGGCGCTGAGCAGCAGCACCAGCATCAGCGGGCCCTTGTCGAACAGGCTGTGGATGCTGTCCTGCTCGAGCGCCGGGGTGCCGCCGACGTAGAGGTTCAGGCCTTTCGGCGGGTTCACCGCCCGCAGGTCGGTGATCTTCTTGGCCGCGTCATTCTTATTGACCAGGCCGTTCTGGATCACCCGCACCGAGCCGTCCTTGGGCACCGTCGTGCCGTTCGGGCCGGCGACGCAGGGGTTCCCGGCGATGGTCGGGCAGGCCCGCTCCTCCCATTGCTTGTCGGTGAAGCCGCCGATCGAGGAAATCCTGTTCCGGATATCGGCCACCTGCTGGTCGGTGACCTTGCTGTGGTTGTCGCTCTGGATCACCACGGTCAATTGCTCGGTGCGATAGCCGGGGAATTGCTTGTCGAAGTGCTCCTGCGCCAGGCGTACCGGGTTGTCCGGCGGCAGGTACTTCTCGCTCATGCCGCCGAGCGAGAGGTTGCCCAGGGGGATGATCAGCAGGATCATGCCGACGGCGATCGGGATGGCGAAGGCCAGCGGCCGCTTCATCACCCGGGTGACCAGTTTGCCCCAGAAGCCGGCTTCGACCTCTTCGCGCGTCTTGGTCTTCTGCAGCCGGTCGGCGAGCCAGTTGAGGTAGGCCCGCGAATACTTCCAGTTCCGCAGGAACGGCACCCGAAACGCGGTTCGCACGCCCAGCGCGTCGATGTGGCGGCCGAGGATGCCCAGGCAGGCCGGCAGGAAGGTAATCGACAGCAGCGCGGCGAGGCCCACCGCGGCGAAGATCGCGTAGGTCAGCGAGTGCACGAAGCCCTGCGGCAACACCAGCAGGCTGGCGCTGCAGGCGATGATCAGCGCCGCCGAGAATACAACCGTGCGGCCGGCCGTCATCACGGTTCTTCGCACGGCGGCCTCGGTGTCGTAGCCCTCGGCTATTTCCTCCCGGAACCGGCTCACCACGAAAAGCCCGTAGTCGATGGCGATACCGAAACCGATCAGCGAAACCACCGGCTGGGCGAAGAAGTGCACCGGGCCGAAGATGGCAGCAAACCGCAGGATGCCCAACGCGCCCGCGATGCTCAGCCCGCCCACGATGACGGGAAGGCCGGCGGCGACCGCTCCGCCGAACACCAGGAATAGCACCACCGTGACTATCGGTAGCCCGAGATATTCCAAGAGCTTCTGGTCGCTGGCGATCGTCCCCGTCAGGGCGCTGGCAATCGGCTCCAGGCCGGCCAGCTCCACCGAGCCGCCGTTGAGCTTCTGCAGATCCGGCGCAATGGCCTTGTAGTTGTTCAGGATCGTGTCGTCGTCGTCGCCCTTCAGCGGGATGGACACGAAGGTGTGCTTCTTGTCCTCGCTGACCATGCCCTTGATGATGGGGTTCGTGCTGTCGGGGGCCGCCAGCCAGCCGGCCCACCCGACGACTTGGTCGGGATGATCGGTCTTGAACTTGTTGAGCTCGGCGACGACCTTGTCTCGCCACGCCGCGTCGTCGACCGTTTTTCCGTCGGGAGCGGCGAAGGTGGCCACCACGTGGCTGGTGCGGTCGCGGCCGTAGGTCTGGTCGCCGAGCACCGACGCCTTAACGGATTGACTGCCTTCGTCGTAGAAGCCGCTCTGTGTAACATGCTTGCCCAGGCTGATTCCGAAGACGCCGCCGAGCAGACACAGAGCTACCGTGACCCCGATCACGATGTACCGATATCGGTACACAGTTCGACCCCACCAGGCGAACACGCAAGCTCCTTACTGGATCGTCTTAGTCGTCAACGACCCGCGAACTGGTTTTCCAGTGTCACACACGCGCGGTCAACAGCGCTGACAGCGGCCGGAACGGCTGCAGCCATGCACCCTGGTCAGGTAGCGAATCTAGGCCGATCCGCGGCAACGGTTCCCGGAAGACCCCGGAGATATCCTCCAGATCAACGAAGTCCAAGGTATCCGACGCTAGCGCCCAACTCGCATGTTCGCGAAATCCGATCACTTGGACGCTGATTCCGCTACGGGCGATCTCCTCGAGCGGTTGGCGGAACGCCTGGCCGTCGGCCGACGCCACCACCACAGCCGCCAGCCCCTCGGTACGCCGCAGTTCGATATGGGCCAGCATGTCGCGGTCGACGTCGCTGTCCTCATCGATCTTCGGCTTGGCGAACACCGCGAAACCCACGTTACGCAGGGCGTCCACCCAGGGCCGGACGACGTCGGCGCTGCCCGGCGCGATGTTGGTGAACACGGTGGCCTCGGGTTCGACCACGACGCCCGGGCGTTCGGCGCTGACCTCAGCCGTGCGCGCCAGCAGCCAGCGTCCGAGGGCGTCGAACCGCGGGCGTTCCAGGGCGGTGGGTCGGCGGCCCAGGATCGAACCCAGGCCCATGTCGAGGTTGGGGGCGTCCCACACCAGCAGCACCCGTCCACCCGGAGGGGAGAAGCCGCCCATACTCCCCACGTCATCGCCCGGCAGCGCAACGGGTTCCGCGCCGGCGGCGGTCGTTTCAGTCAGGCTCATAGCTCATCGCCTATTCATCGCCTAAGCCAAACGAACTCGGTGACGGCGCTGCCCGCTTCTTGGGCCTTCGTCTCGTACTTGGTGGTCGGGCGAACGGTCGAGATGGGCAACGCGATGTCGGGGTCGGCCGGGCGCAGCCGGGACTCGCCCGCGCCGACTTCGGCGATGTGCTCGGCGTAGCCGGCGTGGTCCGTCGCAACGTGCAGGACACCACCAGGGAGTAGCCGGTCGGCTATCAAGCCAATCGTGCCCGGCTGCAGGAACCGGCGCTTGTGGTGCCGCGCCTTGGGCCACGGATCGGGGAAGAAGACGCGCACCCCGGTCAGCGAGGCCGGGGCGATGAGCCGCTGCAGCACGTCGAGCGCGTTGCCGCGGATCAACCGGATGTTGGTCACCGCGTCGCGGTCGATCGCGCACAGCAACTGCGCCAGTCCCCGCCGGTAGATCTCCACGGCGACCACATCGACGCCGGGTTCGTCCTTGGCCATCGCCAGCGTGGATGTACCGCTGCCGCAACCGATTTCGAGCACCAGGGGCGCCTCACGGCCGAACCATGAGCGGGTGTCCAGCGGCGGCTCGTCGCCGACGGCTCCGTCGGCGGGGGTGCCCACCGACAGGCCGAGTTCGGGCCAGCGCCGCTCCCACGTCTGGCGTTGCGCGTCGGACAGGGCGGATCGTCGCGACCGGAACGCCGTCGCGGGCAGATAGCGCTGGTCGGGGCGGGCCGATTCCCCGGCCGACGTCTCGGCAGACATCGCCACCCCGCGCTGCGCATGCATTTGTCCATGGTGGCCTATAAACCTCGGATGTAGCCGCCCCTGGTCCGGATTGATACCCAACAGTTGTCTTCAACTGGTAACTGATTAACGGTGGCTCGCTTCTTGGCGACGTGAATGCCACCATTCGGTGGGACCGATGGGGGCGATCGGGTCATTCGGACCGAACAGGCGGGATATGAGGGGACAAGGACACCAAATTTTCGTCGATGAGCTGGCGCGGTTTGCCGACGGACTCGTCGACCCGCGTGTGACGGCGATCGCGAGGCGAACCGCCGCACCCCTGCGGGTGGCGGTTCGCGGCCGCCGGGGGGTCGGCCGGCGCACGGTGGCCCGCGCCCTCGGGCAGGCGGGACGTGCCTCGGGGATCGCGGCGGACCTCCAGGTGACCTCGAAGCCGCCCGACCCCGGTGCCGACGCGGTCGTCTACGTGGTCGCGGAGGTGGTCAAGCCCGAGGACGCGCACGCCATCGCGGACGCCGGGCACCCGGTGGTGGCGGTGCTGAACAAGGCCGACCTGTCGGGCCGGCACGGCGACGGGCCAGTCGCGGCCGCGCGGGCGCGGTGCGCCGACCTGTCGGCGCTGATCGGTGTGCCCATGGAGCCGATGGTCGGCCTGCTCGCGGTCGCGACCGACGAGCTGGACGACGACAACCCGCTGTGGGCGGCGCTGCACGCGCTCGCCACGCAGCCCGGGGCCGCCGCGTGCCTCGACGGCTCGTTTGCCGGCTTCCTGGCGGCGGACGGCCCGGTGCCCACCGGCGCGCGCCAGCGCCTGCTGGACACCCTGGACCTGTTCGGCACCGCGCTGGCCGTCGCCGCCATCCGCCAGGGCAGGACCCGGGCGCAGGTGCGCACCCTGCTGTGCCGCATGAGCGGCGTCGACGCCGTCCTGGCCAAGGTCGGCGCGCTCGGCGCCGAGGCACGCTATCAGCGGGTGCTCGCGGCCGTCGCGGAATTGGAGGCGCTGGCCGCCGGCGGCGGCGAGTTCGGCGAGCAGATCGGCGGGTTCCTGTCCCGCGACGACACGGTGGTCGCCCGGATGGCGGCCGCGGTGGACCTGGCCGAGGCCGCCGGACTCGACCCGGGCGGCCCCGCGCCGGCCGACGTGGAGCGCGACCCGTCGGCGCACCTGCCGCGCGCCGTGCGGTGGCAGCGCTACAGCCGCGCCTCGGCGAGCGACCTGCACCGCGCCTGCGGAGCGGACATCGCCCGCGGATCGCTGCGGCTGTGGTCGCAGGCCTGCGCGTCACTGCCGGGGGCATCCTGGTGAGCGGCGGCGATCCCATCGCACAGGTGGACGCGTTGGTGGCCGCGGTCGCGCCGGAACTGGATCCGCCGGCCGTGCACCGCTGCGACGTGGTGCTGGTGACCGGCCCGTGGATGGCCGGGGTGAGCGCGGTGGCCACGGCGCTGCAAGGGCGGCTGCCGCAGCACAAGTTCGTGGAGTCGGCGGATCTGGGACCCGGCGAGGTGCCGATGGCGGTGGTGTTCGTCGTGTCCGCGGCGGCCCACCTCACGGCGTCTGACTGCGCGCTGCTGAGCGCCGCGACCGAGCACACCGACGCGGTGGTCGCGGTGGTGTCCAAGATCGACGTGCACCGCACCTGGCGTGAGGTCGTCGCCGCCAACCGCGACGCCTTGGCCGCGCACGCGCCCCGCTACGGCCGGGTGCCGTGGGTGGGCGCGGCGGCCTTGCCCGATGTCGGTGAGCCGGACGTCGACGCCCTGGTCGACGCCGTCTCGGCGCAACTCGACGACCCCGACCTCGCCCGGCGAAACAGGTTGCGGGCGTGGGAATCTCGCCTGCAAACGGTCAAACGGCGGTTCGACCGCGACGTCGAGGGATCCGGTCGTCGCGCGCGGGTCGAGGCGCTGCGCGAGGAACGCAGCACGGCGTTGCAGCAGCGGCGTCAGGCGAAGAGCGAACGGACCATCACGCTGCGCGGCCAGATCCAGCAGGCCCGGGTGCAGTTGTCGCACTCCGCGCGCAACCGATGCGCGACGGCGCGCACCGAACTGCAGGAGCACGCGGCGGGATTGTCGCGGGCCGGCATGTCCGGGTTCGAGGGGCACACCCGCGCCCGCCTCGACGAGGTGGTGGCCGAGGTCAGCGACGGCACCGAGACGCAGCTGGCCGACGTCGCGCAGGCGGTGGGTGTGCCGGTGGACCTGCCGGCCGCCGAGAAGCTGCCGGAGGTCGACGTCTCGGCGCCGCCGCTGAAGTCACGCCGGCAGGAAACCTGGCTGATGATCCTGCTGGGCGTCGGCTTCGGTCTGGGGGTGGCGCTCACGCTGAGCCGGCTGATGAGCGGCGTGGTCTCGCGGCTCAGCCCCGGGCTGGAAATAGTCGCGGCCGTGGTGTGCGTGGCGATCTCGGTGGCGCTCACCTTTCTGGTGATCAACATTCGCGCGCTGCTGCATGACCGGGCGCTGCTGGACCGCTGGGCGGGTGACGCGACGTCCTCGCTGCGGTCGGTGGTCGAGGAACTGGTCGCCACCCGGGTGCTGGTCGCCGAGTCCGTGCTGAGCAAAGCGTTGCTGGCCCACGACGAGGCCGAGAACGCGCAGGCGTCCGCCGCCGTCGGCGTCATCGACGCCGAACTGCGCGAGCACGCCCTGGCCGCCGCGCGCGCCGCGGCCGCGCGGGATCGGGAGATGCCCGCGGTCACCGCCGCACTGCGGGCGGTGCGTGCAGAACTCGGAGAACCGGGTATACAACCGGCTGAAAGTTCCACCGAAGATGCCGGTGGCGACGAAACCGAAAAACCCGCTTCGAGGAGCGAAGATGGCGACCCGTCGGGAGCTTCTGAATCGTTGTTGTGAGAAGGCTTATACCTGCCCGAGACTTCCCCGACAAGTTCCTCACGATAACCTGTAGTTAACGCCACCAAGTCCTTAATTATGTGGGCGACGGCATACCGAGCACCACCAAGCCCGATACGCAACGAATCCAGGAGAGTTCGATGACCTCAGCGACCATTCCCGGTTTGGATACAGCACCCACGAACCACCAGGGCCTGCTGTCATGGGTGCAGGAGGTTGCCGAGCTCACCCAGCCCGACCGGGTGGTGTTCGCTGACGGCTCCGACGAGGAGTTCAACCGCCTGGCCGGGCAACTGGTCGAGGCCGGCACCCTCAAGAAGCTCAACGAGAAGAAGCACCCCAACTCCTACCTGGCGCTGTCCGACCCGTCGGACGTGGCGCGGGTGGAGTCGCGGACCTTCATCTGCACCGAGCAGGAGAGCGGCGCCGGGCCGACCAACAACTGGATGGACCCGTCCGAGATGCGGTCCATCATGACCGACCTGTACCGGGGCTGCATGCGTGGCCGCACCATGTGGGTGGTGCCGTTCTGCATGGGCCCGCTCGGCGCCGAGGACCCGAAGCTGGGCGTGGAGATCACCGACTCCGAGTACGTCGTCATCTCGATGAAGGTGATGACCCGGATGGGCAAGGCCGCCCTGGAGAAGATGGGCGACGACGGCTTCTTCGTCAAGGCGTTGCACTCGGTCGGGGCGCCGCTGGAGGACGGCCAAAAGGACGTGCCGTGGCCGTGCAACGACACCAAGTACATCACCCACTTCCCCGAGACCCGCGAGATCATGAGCTACGGCTCGGGCTACGGCGGTAACGCGCTGCTGGGCAAGAAGTGCTACTCGCTGCGGATCGCCTCGGCGATGGCCCACGACGAGGGCTGGCTGGCCGAGCACATGCTGATCCTCAAGCTGATCTCCCCGGAGAACAAGGCGTACTACTTCGCCGCGGCGTTCCCGTCGGCCTGCGGCAAGACCAACCTCGCGATGCTGCAGCCGACCATCCCGGGCTGGCGCGCCGAGACGCTCGGCGACGACATCGCCTGGATGCGCTTCGGCAAGGACGGCCGGCTGTACGCGGTCAACCCCGAGTTCGGCTTCTTCGGCGTCGCCCCCGGCACCAACTGGAAGTCCAACCCCAACGCCATGCGCACCATCGAGGCCGGCAACACCGTCTTCACCAACGTCGCGCTCACCGACGACAACGACGTGTGGTGGGAGGGTCTCGAGGGCGACCCCCAGCACCTGACCGACTGGAAGGGCCGCGACTGGACGCCGGACTCCGACGAGAAGGCCGCGCACCCGAACTCGCGCTACTGCACGCCGATGTCGCAGTGCCCGATCCTGGCGCCGGAGTGGGACGACCCGCAGGGCGTGCCGATCTCGGGCATCCTGTTCGGCGCCCGCCGCAAGACCACCGTCCCGCTGGTGACCCAGGCCCGCGACTGGCAGCACGGCGTGTTCATGGGCGCCACCATGGGCAGCGAGCAGACCGCCGCCGCCGAAGGCAAGGTCGGCACCGTGCGCCGCGACCCGATGGCCATGCTGCCGTTCCTGGGCTACCACGTCGGTGACTACTTCCAGCACTGGATCGACCTGGGCAAGAACTCCGACGAGTCCAAGATGCCGAAGGTGTTCTTCGTCAACTGGTTCCGTCGCGACGCCGACGGCGGCTTCCTGTGGCCGGGCTTCGGCGAGAACAGCCGCGTGCTCAAGTGGATCGTCGACCGCATCGAGCACAAGGCCGGCGGCCAGGACACCCCGATCGGCATCGTGCCGAAGGCCGAGGACCTCGACCTGGACGGGCTCGACGCCAGCAGCGACGAGGTGGCCCAGGCGCTGGCGGTCAACGCCGCCGAGTGGCGCGAGGAACTGCCGCTGATCGAGGAGTGGTTCGAGTTCGTCGGCGACAAGCTGCCGACCGGCGTCCGCGACGAGTTCGAGGCGCTCAAGCAGCGGCTGTCCGAAGCGGGCTGAGCCCGCTCAGGGCTGCTCGATCAGACCGCCAGCCGCGAATTGGGGTTGGCCTTCTTCTCCGCGTACATCAGTTCGTCGGCGCGCGCGAGCAGTTCGTCCACGCTGGCGGCGTCGGACACGGGTGACCGCACGAAGCCGATGCTGGCCGAGAGCCGGTAGGGCCGGTCGCTGGTCTTGTTGAAATTCTCGAACGCGAGGGCGAGCCGCTCTTCGAGCGACGGGGTGTCGCCGTCGCTTTCGGTGACCATCACGCAGAACTCGTCGCCGCCGATACGGGCGAGGATGTCGGACTCTCGCCGGATGGTGCGCAGCACCCGGGCGACGTCTTTGATCAGGCCGTCGCCCACGTCGTGGCCCAGCTCGTCGTTGACCTTTTTGAGCCCGTCGACGTCGAGGAAGGCGAGCACGCAGTTGTGGCCCAGGTGGTGCGACCCGCGTAGTTTCTGCTCGGCCAGCAGGTAGAAGCCGCGCCGATTGTTCAGCCCGGTCAGTTCGTCGGTGACCGACAGCCGGCGGATCTCCTCGTTGGCGTCCTCCAGGGCGGCGGTGCGGTCGCGCACCCGCCGTTCCAGCTCGGAGTACACCTGGACGTTCTCCATCGCGATCGACGTCGAATCGGCCAGCGCCTGCAGCAGGTGGACTTCTTGCCCCGACGGGTTGTGCGGGCTGGCCCAGTAGTTGCCGATCGCCCCGATCGGTTCGAGCTTGCGGATGGGCACCATGACCAGGCTCTTGACGAAGGTGGGGCGGTACAGCGCGTGGGGGATGCGCGGGTCGCGGTAGATGTCGGGGATCACCGCTGCGTCGCGGTTGAGCATCGCCCACCCACTGATGCAGGACCTGATCGGGAAGCGGCTGCCCTTCCACAGCGGGGCGATCGCGTCCTCGTCGGCGTAGTAGCAGCTGTCGTTGTCGCGGAGCACGAACGTCGCGCCGTCACAGCCGGTGAGCTCGCGTGCCGAGGAGCGGACAATGCGCTGGAGGTCGGGCAGGGTGCGCGCCAGCGACAGCTCCTGAATGGCATGTACGAGCCGCTCCATGCCGTCGACATACTCCGAAACGGCGAACGAGGATGCGGCAGGCTCCGAGACATCCTCCGCGGTCATGCGCACCTCCGTGCGAGAGTCGCGTATCCCGCCGCGCGTTGCTGACCAAGGTCGGGTTCCACGGCCCACGGCGCTCTACTTGACTGCATTATGGCTGGCGACGCGCACCGCGCGCCGGGAATGACGCACAAACTCGTCGTGCCGACCACCACTTAACACCCGTCAAGTTTGGCGGCGGTACAGTCTGCGCATGCAGATCCGCCCCTATATCGGCGCCGACAAACCTGCTGTCATCCTCTACCCGTCCGGCACGGTCGTCACCTTCGATGACCTCGAGGCCCGCGCCAATCGCCTGGCGCACCGATTCCGCCAGGCGGGCCTGCGCGAGGGTGACACGGTCGCCATCCTGATGGAGAACAACGAGCACATCCACGCGGTCATGTGGGCTGCTCGCCGCAGCGGTTTGTACTACGTGCCCATCAACACCCACCTGACCGCGGCGGAGGCCGCCTACATCGTCGACAACAGCGCCGCCAAAGCGATCATCGGCTCGGCCGCGCTGCGCGAAACCTGCGCCGGCTTCGGCGAGCATCTGCCGCGCGGCCTGCCGGAACTGTTGCTGATCGCCGCCGAGCGGGACGACGATGGCCTGCCGGGCTGGGAACGCTACCCGGAATGCGTTGCCGGCCAACCGGATACCCCGATCGACGACGAGATCGAGGGTGACCTGCTGCAGTACTCGTCGGGAACCACCGGGCGGCCCAAGGGCATCAAGCGCGAGTTGCCGCACGTTCCCCCGGCCGAGGCGCCGGGCATGATGTCGGCGTTGGTCGGCTTCTGGATGACGCCCGATTCGATCTACCTCAGTCCCGCGCCGCTGTACCACACGGCGCCGTCGGTGTGGTCGATGAGCGCGCAGGCCGGCGGCATCACCACGGTGGTCATGGAGAAATTCGACGCCGAAGGCTGCCTCGATGCCATTCAGCGCCACCAGGTCACGCACGGCCAATTCGTGCCGGCGATGTTCACCCGGATGCTGAAACTGCCTGAGAAGGTGCGTGATTCGTACGACCTGAGCAGCCTGCAGCGGGTGATGCACGCGGCGGCACCGTGCCCGGTGGAGATCAAGAAGCAGATGATCGACTGGTGGGGTCCGATCATCGACGAGTACTACGCCTCCTCTGAGGCGCACGGGTCGACGCTGATCACCGCCGAAGACTGGTTGGCGCATCCGGGTTCGGTCGGCAAGCCGATGGGCGGCGCCGTGCATATCCTCGACGAGAACGGCGACGAGCTGCCGCCCGGGCAGGCCGGCGAGATCTACTTCGAGGGCGGCTATTCGTTCGAATACCTCAACGACCCAACGAAAACCGCGTCATCCCGGTCCAAGCACGGCTGGGCCACCGTCGGCGACATCGGCTATCTCGACGACGAGGGCTACTTGTACCTGACCGACCGGCGCCACCACATGATCATCTCGGGCGGGGTCAACATCTACCCGCAAGAGGCCGAGAACCTTCTGGTCACCCACCCCAAGGTGATGGACGCGGCGGTGTTCGGTGTTCCCGACGACGAGATGGGCCAGCGCGTCACGGCGGTCGTGCAGACCGTCGACCCCTCAGATGCCACCGATGCGTTCGGCGACGAGCTGCTGATTTGGCTGCGGGATCGCTTGGCGCACTACAAATGTCCGCGATCGATCGCCTTCGAAGCGCAGCTGCCGCGCACCGACACCGGCAAGCTCTACAAGAACGGGCTGATCGAGAAGTACTCGGTGTAACCGATGCTCCGGGTGGTCGACCTGGCGAGCGCGCCGGAGGACGGCCCGGCGTCGCCGCCGGGCGTGATCGTCGCCGTCGGCACGGCCGCCGACATCGCTCGGGCCGGAACCTGGCTTGACGCGGCGACTTTCACACTGACCGAGGACGCCTGCGCCGACCGCCGGGTCGTCACCGTCGATTCCGTGTCCGACGCCCTGGTGGAGCTGACCGAACGCTGTCGACGCTGGCCGCGCGCCAGCGGGATCTGTGACGACGTGCTGCGCACGGTGGACACCGGCGGGCCGACGCTGTCCGGGGTGGTGGCCGAGTCGCTGGGCTATTCCACGCTGCAGTCCGGCCCGGAGTTCGCGCGGTGGCTGCAGGAACGCGGACCGGCCCGCATGCCCGACATCGCCGACCCGGTGCGGGCTGACCGCGACGGCGACATCGTGCGCGTCGCGTTCAACCGGCCGCAGCGCCACAACGCGTTCTCCACCGACGCGCGAGCGGCGCTATTGGAGGCCCTGACCGTCGCGCAGCTGGACCCCTCCGTCACCGGCATCGTGTTGAGCGGCAACGGTCCATCGTTTTGCAGCGGTGGGGACCTCGCCGAATTCGGCACCTTCGCCGACCCCGCGAGCGCCCACCTGGCCCGCACCCGGCACAGCCCCGCCCTGGCGCTCGACGCGCTGACCGCGCGGCTCGGCCGCGCGTGCCGCGCCGAGGTGCACGGCCGGGTGATGGGCAGCGGACTCGAGATGGCCGCGTTCTGCGGGTGGGTCACCGCGCGCGGCGACGCGGTATTCGGGCTGCCCGAATTGGCGCTCGGCCTGATCCCCGGCGCCGGCGGCACCGTCAGCGTCACGCGCCGCATAGGGCGATGGCGCACAGCGTATCTCGTGCTGTCCGGCCACACCGTCGGCGCCGACGCCGCGCTGGCCTGGGGACTGGTGGACGAGACCTAGCGTCCGCGCTGCCCACGCCCGACGCAGGCCGCCGAAGCGTCAGAAGCTCGAATACGTGGTCGTGGTCGTCGAGGGCAGATGGGAGACGACCAGCACACCGGCGACGATGTAGATGAGCACGAAGATCACCGCCGCGACGACGCCCACGACGGCGCCGATGATCGCCCACTTCTTGGCGTTGTTGGCGGCCTCCTGCGCCTCGGCGTAGCGGCCCTGCGCCCACAGCCCGGAGACCTTGTTGGAGTACACAATCGAGACGATCCCCAGCGGCAGGCAGCACAGCACCGTGCACAGGATCGCCCAGACCAGATAGTTCTCCGGCTCCGGCTGGCCCTGCCAGCCCGGCTGCGGTGCCGGCCATCCCGCGGGCGGCTGGCCCGGCCACGCCGGTGGCGGCTGCGGTGGATACCCCGGCGGCGGTTGGCCTTGCCAGTCCGGTTGCTGGCCTTGCCATTCCGGTTGTTGGCCGGGCCATTCGGGCGAACCTCCGGGCGGCGCGGGAGGATAACTCATGGCGGCTGCCTTTCCCTTTGGTTCTGAAGTCAGGTAAATATACTCCCAAACTTCGTTCTGCGGCCGCGAGATTGACGGGCCGGGGTCAGATCCCGCCGCGCGTCACCAGCTGTCGGGCGATCACATTGCGCTGGATCTCGTTGGTGCCCTCACCGACGATCATCAGGGGCGCATCGCGGAAATAGCGTTCGACGTCGTATTCGGTGGAATAGCCGTAGCCGCCGTGGATTCGCACCGCGTTCAGCGCGATCTCCATCGCCACCTCGGAGGCGAACAGCTTGGCCATCCCGGCTTCCATGTCGCAGCGTTCACCGCTGTCGTAGCGTTCGGCGGCGTAGCGGGTGAGCTGACGGGCCGCGGTGAGTTTGGTCGCCATGTCGGCGAGGTAGTTGCCCACCGACTGGTGCTGCCAGATCGGCTGTCCGAAGCTCTCGCGCTGCTGGGAGTAGGCCAGCGCGTCCTCGAGCGCGGCCGTGGCCACGCCCAGGGCGCGGGCGGCCACCTGGATGCGTCCCGTTTCGAGTCCCTTCATCATTTGTGAAAAGCCTTCGCCTGCAACGCCGCCCAGTATCGCCGTGTCCGGAACCCGGAAGTCGTCGAAGGACAGTTCGCAGGACTCCACCCCCTTGTAGCCCAGCTTGGGCAGGTCCCGCGAGACCGTCAGACCCGGCCCGTGCTCGACGAGCACGATCGAGATGCCGGTGTGGCGCGGCTTGGCGTTCGGGTCGGTCTTGCACAACAGGGCGATGAGCCCGGAGCGTCGGGCGTTGCTGATCCAGGTCTTGGAACCGTTGATTACCAACCCACCCGCGTCGTCGCGCAGCGCGGTGGTCGCCATGTTCTGCAGGTCCGACCCACCGCCGGGCTCGGTCAACGCCATGGTGGCGCGCACCTCGCCGCTGGCCATCCGCGGCAGGTAGGTCCGCTTCTGCTCCTGGGTGCCGAACAGCGTCAGCAGTTTGGCGACCACGGTGTGCCCGCCCATCGCGCCGGCCAGGCTCATCCAGCCGCGCGCCAGCTCCTCGGTGACCCGCACGTAGCACGGCATGGACACCGGCGAACCGCCGTACTCCTCGGGCACGGCCAGCCCGTAGATGCCGATCCGCTTCATCTGCTCGATCCACGCCTCGGGGTAGGTATTGGCGTGTTCGGCCTCGCGCACGCTCGGCTTGACCTCGCGGTCGATGAACGCCCGCACCGTCGCGACCAGCATGTTCTCTTCGTCGTTCACCTGCGAGCACCTCACGATTTGCGCCGAACGTCGACTTGTTGGGCCAAAAGCTGCGAATTTGCAGCAACAAGTCGACGTTGGGGCCCGATCCGAATTGACCCTCGATTCCACAGCCTGCCAGCATGGGGCGCTGTGACTAGTGACGGGTATGCGCGGATTCGCCAGGGTGGACCGTACTTCGACGACCTGTCGGTGGGGCAGGTGTTCGACTGGGCGCCGTCGATGACGCTGTCGTCCGGTCTGGCGGGCGCGCACCAGGCGATCGTGGGGGACCGGCTGCGCCTGGCGCTTGACGCCGATCTGTGTGGGGCGGTCACCGGTCTGCCCGCGCCGCTGGCGCACCCGGCGCTGGTGTGCGACGTGGCGATCGGCCAGTCGACGCTGGTGACGCAGCGGGTCAAGGCCAACCTGTTCTATCGCGGCCTGGTGTTCCACCGGTTCCCGGTGATCGGCGATTCCCTCTACACCCGCACCGAAGTCGTTGGGCTGCGCGCGAATTCTCCCAAGCCGGGACGGGCCCCGACGGGGCTGGTGGCGCTACGCATGATCACCATCGACCAGGCCGATCAGCTGGTGCTCGACTTTTACCGCTGCGGCATGCTGCCCGCCAGCCCGGATTGGCAGCCCGACCAGGATGGGTCAGCCCCGCACGACGACCTGTCCACCGTCGGTGCCGACGTGCCCGGCCCGGCGCACGACCCGACGGCGCAGTGGGACGGCGAGGTCTTCCGCACCAAGGTGCCCGGGCCGCACTTCGACCCCGGCCTGGCCGGCTCGGTGCTGCACAGCACCGCCGACGTCGTCAGCAGCGCTCCCGAACTCGCGCGGCTCACCCTCAATATCGCTGCCACCCACCATGATTCGCGGGTCGGCGGCCGCCGTCTGGTCTACGGCGGGCATACGATCGGGCTGGCGCTCGCGCAGGCCGGCAGGCTGCTGCCCAACCTGGCGACCGTGCTGGGCTGGGAGTCGTGCGATCACACCGGTCCCGTGCACGAGGGCGACACCCTCTACAGCGAACTGCACATCGAATCCGCCGAACCGGCCGAACACGGGGGAGTGCTCGGGCTGCGATCCCTGGTGTACGCGGTCAGTGAAACCGCGGCTGAGCCGGACCGGCCGGTACTGGACTGGCGGTTTCGCGCGCTGCAGTTCTAACGACGATGCGCGCCACGAGCACAATGGGGGACGTGAGCTCGGCCGCAACCACCTGGGGACGCAGCGGGCTGGCCTACCTGACCGGCCTGCCCGACGGGCCCGCCGACTTCTCCCGCGCCCGCGTGCTGTCCCGCGCGCATGAGGTGGCCACGGCCATCGGCGGCCGCTGGGCCATCGACGTCGACGCGGCCGGCCTGCTGACCGGGCGGGCCGCCCTGCGGGGGCTGACGCGCGCCGGCCGGGTCTCGCCCGGCGGTGCCACCCGCCTGCTCGCGGCGCGGGACGGTTGGTGCGCGCTCACCCTCTCCCGCGCCGACGACGTCACCGCCGTCCCCGCGCTCCTGCAGGTCGACGAGGTCGCCGTTGATCCGTGGCCGCAGCTGCAACGTTGGGCCGCCGTGGGTGGCGTCGCCGAGATCGTCGAGCGGGCGGCACTGCTCGACATCCCGGCCGCGGGCCTGGGCGAGGCGGCGGCCGCGCCGCCACGCGCACGGCGAATCGCGCCGACCGCGCCGCCGCGCCCGGCGCGGGGGTTGCTGGTGGCCGATCTGTCCTCGATGTGGGCGGGCCCGCTGTGCGGTCAGCTGCTGGCCCGCGCCGGCGCGACGGTCGTCAAAGTGGAAAGCCCGCGCCGCCCGGACGGCACCCGCGCGGGAGACCAATCCTTTTTCGACTGGATGAACCACGAAAAGCTCTGCTACGAGATCGGTTTCGACAGTCAAGCCGACGAATTGCGTGAGCTGCTCGCGGTCTGCGACGTCGTCATCGAGGGATCGCGCCCGGCGGCGCTGGCACGCCGGGGCCTCGGCCCCGAGGACATCGCGCCACGAACGGGCCGAATCTGGTTGCAAATCACCGCCTATGACGGTCGCAGGCCGGGATTCGGGGACGACGCCGCCGTCGGCGGCGGCCTGGTGGGCAGCAGCGCCGAGGGGCCGGTGTTCTGCGGCGACGCCATCGCCGACCCGCTGACCGGGCTGCAGGGGGCCCTGGCGGTCGCCGAATCCCTGGCGCGCGGCGGTGGCGAATTGATCCAGCTGTCCATGGCGGCCGTCGCCGCGACCTACGCGGCGCTACCGACGGGGCCGTCGGAGTCGCCCGAGCCGGTAGCACCACCACCCGCCCCGCCGCCGACCCCACCCGCGTCCCGGCTGGGCGCCGATAACGAGGCGGTGCGCCGGCTGGTCACTCAAAGGCGTTGCCTGTCGTGCTGATTCGTCAAGCGACCCTGCTGGACGGGACCGTGACCGACATCAGGGTCGGTGCGCAGATCGAGGAGATGGCGCCCTCGGGTGACGGCCTCACGCCCCGGGCTGGGGAGGGCGTGCTCTACGCGGGCGGCGGAACCGTGCTGCCCGGGCTGCACGACCACCACGTGCACCTGCGCTCGGCGGCCTCGGCGCTCGATTCGTTTTTCGTCGGGCCGCCCGGGGTCAGCACCGAAGCCGAGCTCACCCAGCTGCTGACGAACGCCACGCCGGGACCCGACGGGTGGATTCGCGCTGTCGGCTACCACGATTCGGTCGCCGGAGAACTCGACCGCGCGGCCCTGGACGCGATGGTCCGCAGCGTTCCCGTGCGCATCCAGCACCGCAGCGGCGCGCTGTGGATCCTCAACTCCGAGGCACTCGGCCGCGTCGGCCTGGCCGAACACCCCGACGGCCGGCTGCGCAGCGCCGACGACGGCTGGTCGCAGGCCCTGGACCGGCGCGAAACAGACCTGGCCGAGCTCAGCCGCCGCATCACGGCGACCGGTGTCACCGGCGTCACCGACGCCACTCCCGATCTCGACGCCGACGATATGGCCGCGCTGGTGGCCGCGCACGGCCGCGGCGAGTTCAGGCCACGGCTGCGCTTCCTGTCACCGGGCAAGAAGATCCTGCACGACGACCGCCTCGACCTCGACGGCCTCACGGAATGGATTGCCGGGCAGCACGACACGGGGCAGCCGGTCGCCGTGCACTGCGTGACCGCCGCGCAGCTGGTGGTGACCATCGCGGCCCTGCGTGCCGCCGGCGGCCATCCGCAGGACCGCATCGAGCACGCCGCGGTGGTGCCCGACGACAGCCTGGCCGACCTCGCCGAGCTCGGGGTCTCCGTGGTCACCCAGCCCAACTTCGTCGCGGAGCGCGGCGACCAGTACCTCGCCGAGGTTCCCGCCGCCGAGCACGATCAGCTGTGGCGCGTCGCGGCGCTGCGCAACGCGGGGGTGCCGGTCGCGCTGTCCACCGACATGCCGTTCGGCCACGGCGACCCGTGGACGGCGATGCGCGCCGCGGTGCACCGCACCACACCGAGCGGAGCCGTTCTGGGCGCCGGCGAATGTGTCTCGCCGTCAACGGCTTTGACGATGTTCCTGGGCCGCGCCGATCAGCCGGACCGGGCACGCGCCGTGCGCCCCGGGGAGCCGGGCGACCTGTGCGTGCTCAGCGAGCCGCCGGCGACGGCGCTGGCCGAGCTCGACGCCGGCATGGTGGCCGCCACCGTCGTCGGCGGCGAGCTGGTGTACTTCGCGATGTGACCGGCGCTCAGGACGCCGGGGCGAGCGCCGCGCGCAGGATGTCGCATTGGCTGCCAAGAACTGTTGCGACACTTGGGCCTTTTAACAAGACAAGATCGAACCCGTGGTGCCGACACAATCCTCACCGGCGATACCCGATCGGCCCCGGTGGGTCGCTCGGAACCCCTCCAGAGAAGGTTGAGCGCATCGCGCTGAGTTGAGGTTCAGGAACCTCGAGCGCATAAAGATGTGCGCCTGCTCCGCCACTTTGACAAGTTAGCACTTACTATGTTAAATCCTTTGGCAGAGAGTGCAGGGTGCGAGGCAGCTTCCCAACTCGGCGCGAAGAGATCGCAACACCTGGACCCAGAACGTGAAACGAGGCAGCGATGACCGCCGATAAAGACGCATCCGAGCCGATCGACCGCGTACTGAACGTCGAGAGGCTAATGGACGCAGCGGTATCCGAGACTGGTCTGGATGATTTCGGTCCCGAGCGATTCCGAGGAGCGCTGGAGGCATATCTACGAACCGTCTGCACCGAACTCAATCTCGGCGCCAACGGCGTCGTGGCTGAGCAGGCGTACGCTCACCGGTTACTCGTGAATCGTCTCCGATTCCACCGGGATCTTCGCGAGCATCCTGAGATCGCATCCGAAGTGGTGTCGAATCCGATCATCATTGTCGGTCTGCCTCGGACCGGCACGACCAAACTGCAGCGCGTGATGTCGCTAGATCCGAGCGTTCAACCGCTCATACTGTGGCAAGCGTTGAACCCGGCGCCTATGCCGGCCACAGGGAGCGACGGACGTGATCCGCGAATCGACCTGGCGGCTGAAATGATGGGGGCCCTTGACGCGGAGTCGCCGGACTTCAAGGCGATTCATACTCTCAACCCCGAGGAGCCCGACGAAGACGTCTGGCTACATGACTTCGCCTTCGAGGCCCTCGGCAGTGCAACTCGGGTCGGCTCCTTCACACTCGCCGAGGAATTGGGGAAGGGCGACCACCAACGGCATGTGTACGAGTATGAGAAATCTCTGCTGCAGTATTTGCAGTGGCAGAACGGGACCAATGGGCCCTGGATACTCAAGTCGCCGGTGCATATCGGCAACCTCGCTCCGATGGCCGAGGTTTTCGACGGGGCAACGATCGTGCATTGCCACCGAGATCCGCACGTGGCGATCGCGTCGACGCTCAGCGGACTCGATGGCCTGAGGCAGATGTTGACCGGCTGCCCGGCGGACGACCTCAAGGCTTTCGGGGAAGGATGGCTGCGATTCTGGGCGGCGGAGACAGCCAAGAACCTCAACCAGAGACGCACACTCGCGGAGCGCATTCGGATTGTCGATGTCGCATACGACGACATACGAAGCAACACCATCGGGGTGATCGAGGAGGTGTACCGGGCTTGCGGTCGCTCGCTCACACCGGATGCCGCAGGCCTCATGGAGCGCTGGGAGCAACAGAATCCCCAAAACAAGTTCGGCAGTCACGAATACTCCCTCGATCGTTACGGTCTCACCGATGACCAGGTCCGGGCCGCGTTCGGCGACTATTTGGATCAATTCGGATCACTGGTCGGCGCGCGATAGGAAGGCTTGACATATGACACAAATAAGCGACGTCGGCCGTCAATCCGATGGTGACGACGTGACGACGGACGAGCCAGTGCCGGTGGTCGAGGACTTGAGTGGTTACATCCTGGGTGGTCGAGCCGACCCCGCGTTCGGGGTTGCTCAGGCCGTAGAAGCCGAGCGATTGGGTTTGCGCCGAGTCTGGGTCAACGAGCGGCTCGACTTGAAAAACGCGGGGGTCCTGCTCGGCGCCATTGGCGCCAGCACCAGCAGACTTGGCGCAGGAGTGATGCCGATGACCTCATTGGCTCGCTCGCCCATCGTCACGGCGTCTATTGGAAGCACTCTGCATAACGCGTTTGGCCCGAGGTTCACACTCGGTCTGGGTCGCGGTGCCACCGACGAGTGGGTCGAGGCATTCGGCGTGGGTGAAGCCTCGTACTCGGAGTTGGTGGATTACGCCAATGTCGTGAAAGGCCTCTTGCGCGGCGAAGAAGTCACGTATGAAGGGTCGTTCGCCTCATACCGGAACGTCTCAGTGATAGATGCCTATGACGGCCCGCCACCAGAGATCTGGTTTGCGACGCTCGGTGGGCCGAAGTCATCGCGAGTAGCCGCTCAAACCGCATTCGACGGCACCATGCTGACGCCACTGATGACGGTGGATGCTGTGGCGCGCAGCGTCGAGGAGACCAGGCGGGAATGTGAGCGCATCGGCCGGGATCCGGCGACCCTGCGTATTTGTGCAGGAGTCGCTGCGGCGCCACCCCCTCCGTCGCATATCGATGTATCAAACCTGCCAGCGTCGATGACGAATCCCGCCTACGGAAACGGACTCGTCACGCCCGCCGTTCTGAAGGGAGTGATCGCCTTGACCTGCACGGAATATACGGGCTACCTCCGGCGAAACGGCTGGGACACGGCGCTCATGGACCGTATCGTCGGCCATTCAGCATTCCAAAGCGGCGCAGAGTTGAGTTCGACCGACCGCATCAGCCGTGACCGCACGAAGTTCCAGGAGGCTGGTGACCTGGTGCCGGATTCATGGTTGCGTGATTGTGCATTGGTCGGCTCGATCGACGATTGTGTACAGACTTTGCAATCCTTCCGCGACGCTGGCGCTGACGAAATCGCGCTCTACTTCGCGACTCCCGCGCAATGCGCCGACCTCATTGCTGCATGGCGCGATCACCAAACTGCTGCGGCGTCCCAACCCGGAAGCGCGGGGTGCTAGCCGGTGGCCTTGTTCCGCAGCCGAATCGACACGGCGAGCGACGGTTTCGTAGGTAACCGAGAGGCAATGCTGGCGCTGGTTCGGCAGCTACGCGATTTGGAAAATCGGGCCCGACAGGCTTCAGAGCGCTCGACGGACCGTTTCGCTCGCCGCGGCCAACTGTTGCCGCGCGAGCGGTTGGCCCGTGTTCTGGACCCGGGCGCGCCGTTTCTTGAATTGCAGAACCTCATCGGTTTCGGGATGACCGACAGCGGCGAAGATGCCGACCGGGATGCCTCCGTACCCGGGGGGAACCAATTGGTGGGAATCGGGTTCATCTCGGATGCCCGTTGTGTAGTCGTCGTAACCGACAGCGGGATCAACGCTGGCGCGTTCAATAACGCTGGCAGCGCGAAGATCGCACGCGCCCAATCGATTGCATTCACTAACCGAATGCCGTTCGTGCACCTTGTCGAAAGTGCCGGCGCCAACATCCCCGCCTACCGAGTGGAGAACTTCGTCAGCGGCGGGCAGTTGTTCGCCGGGCTCGCGCGACTGTCCGCCGCGGGGATCCCGGTCATCACGGTGTTACACGGATCATCCACGGCTGGTGGGGCGTACATGCCTGGCCTGTCCGACGTGGTGATTGCCGTTCGAGGGTGCGCCAAGATGTTCTTGGCCGGACCACCGCTGTTGAAGGCGGCTACCGGAGAGGTTGCCACCGACGAGGATCTTGGTGGTGCACAAATGCACGCCGACGTGTCGGGGTCGGTGGAGTTCCTCGCCGAGGATGACAACGATGCGATCCGGCTGTGCCGTCAAGTAGTCGGCAGGTTGGGTTGGGGTCGGACCAATCTGCGACCCTCCCTGACCGGCTTCGCCGAGCCGGTCTATGACCCGGATGAGATCGCTGGGGTTGTCCCGGTCGACTACCGCACCTCCTACGACGTGCGGGAGGTTATCGCCCGGATCGTCGACGGCTCCCAGCTGAGCGACTTCAAGCCACGCTACGGCGCACAGACGGTCTGCATCGAGGCCGAAGTTCATGGCCATCCGGTGGCGTTCGTCGGCAACAACGGTCCGATTGACAACAGCGGGGCCACCAAGGCCGCACACTTCATCCAGCACTGCGCTCAGATCGGCACTCCGATTACGTATCTACAGAACACCACCGGCTACATGGTGGGGACGGCAACCGAGCGCGGAGGAATGATCAAGCACGGCTCCAAGATGATCCAAGCCGTGTCCACCGCTCCGGTTCCACAGTTCACGTTCATGGTCGGTGCCAGCTACGGAGCCGGGAACTACGGAATGTGCGGTCGCGGCTTCAACCCTCGGTTTCTGTTCAGCTGGCCTAACGCGCGAATCGGATTGATGGGTTCCAGTCAAGCGGCCATGACGATGCGGATCGTCGCGGAGGCAGCGGCTCAGCGCAAGGGCGAGACGTTGGCGTCCGAGGCCATCGCCCGCAACGACCGGATTATCACCGATGTACTGGAACGACAATCCGATGCGTTCTACACCTCTGGTCGCGGGCTCGACGACGGCGTTGTCGATCCGCGCGACACTCGCCGCGTGCTGGCATTCATGCTGGCGACTGCCGCGGAGGCAGACCAGCTCGACCTGAAACCGGTGACCTTTGCCGTAGCCCGAATGTAAGGGAGGGCACATGATGGAGCTGAACGAGATGACCGACGTGTTGGTGACCGTCCGCGCCGGCTCGCTCTTCGTCACCTTGAATGATCCAACAAATCGAAATGCGCTGTCAGACAGCATTCTTGAAGACATCGAGCAGATCTGTGCACACGTCGTAGCTAGGCAGGGATACTACCGAGGGCTGGTGCTGCGCGGGGCCGGAGGCGTGTTCAGCGCGGGGGGCAACATCAAGACGTTTAGCCACGACTACCAAAGCGCGGACACTGCAGCGGATTCCATAGCGGCAGCCAACCGCCGCTATGGAGCGCTACTCAGTTGCCTCGATGCGCTGCCACTTCCGGTGATCGCCGCGGTCGACGGCGCAGCGAGGGGTGGGGGAGTGGGACTGGCGGCGATTGCCGACGTCGTGATCGCAACGGCTGATAGCACGTTCTCGCTGACTGAGACGACGTTGGGTCTCCTCCCAGCACAGATTGCCCCGTTTGTCGCCGCGCGCGTGGGCCGTCATACCGCCAGACGCCTGATGTTGACGGCATCCCGGCTCGACGCCGCGGCCGCCGCCGCGGCGGGTCTTGTCGACGAGGTCGTCGACGATTCTTGCGCCCTCGATGCCGCCATCGACAGGACACTCGGACGAGTTCGCCGCTGTGCACCGCGTGCCAACGCGGCCACCAAGGCACTCGTCAACGCCTCAGCACGGCTGCCGTTGGCGGATCTATTGGACCATTCGGCGAAGCAGTTTGCCGCTGCGATGGTTGCGGCTGAAGCCAAGGAGGGGGTTGCCGCCTTCCTAGAGCACCGTCGGCCCGCTTGGGCGGCGGGCCATGAAGCAGATTCAGATCATCCAGTGCGGGCCGTCAGCGCAGCCACATGCGCGACCCGTCCTGCAGAGGAGAACGCATGAGTCTTGACACCATCCTCGTGGCCAACCGTGGCGAGATCGCGGTTCGCGTCATACGCACGGCCACCGCCATGGGTTACCGCACAGTGGCCGTGTACTCGGACGCCGACGCCGCGGCCCCCCATGTGCGATTAGCTGACGAGGCGGTACGGATAGGCAGGGCTCCGGCTCGAGAGTCCTACCTCGACATCGGTCGCTTGATTGACGCGGCCAGACAATCGAAAGCCACAGCAGTACATCCTGGCTACGGATTCCTATCGGAGAATGCCGATTTCGCCCAGGCCTGTTCGGACGCCGAACTCGTGTTCATCGGGCCGTTGCCTGACACGATTCGCATCATGGGGAACAAGGCCGCGGCAAAGCGGTTGATGGCCGATGGTGGGGTTCCGCTGCTGCCCGGATACCAAGGACTGGAGCAGACTGACGAGCGACTCATTCGCGAGGCGCAATACATAGGATTCCCGCTGATGGTGAAAGCCGCCGCCGGCGGCGGGGGCAAGGGAATGCGGCTAGTCACGTCGGCGACGGAGTTACCAGATGCACTGAGCACTGCGCGCCGAGAAGCATTGTCCGCGTTTGGTTCTGACACCCTGATCTTGGAACGTGCGCTGCGGCAGCCTCGTCACGTAGAGATCCAGATCCTCGCCGATATGTACGGCCATGTCATCGCGGTTGGCGAGCGGGATTGTTCGGTGCAGCGCCGGCATCAGAAGATAATCGAGGAATCACCTTGTCCGGCAATCGATGACACAACCCGACGCGCGATGAGCGAGGCTGCCGTGACAGCAGCGAAAAGCGTGGGATATGTCGGCGCGGGTACCGTCGAATTCCTCCTGGACGCCGATGGCACGTTTGCTTTCCTCGAGATGAATACCCGCTTGCAAGTCGAGCATCCGGTGACCGAGATGGTCACAGGACTGGACCTCGTGGAATGGCAGTTGCGAATTGCCGACGGAGAAATTCTCACCCTCAGCCAAGACGATGTGGTATTGCGTGGCCACGCGATCGAAGCTCGCCTCTACGCGGAGGCCCCCGGTAAGGGTTACTTGCCCGCGACTGGCGGAATCGAGCTGTGGCGACCACCGACAGGCTGCGGCGTTAGGGTCGACGCGGGAGTCGGCACTGGCACCGTCATTAGTCCTCACTACGATCCGATGCTGGCCAAGATTATCGCGCACGGTCGTAACCGTGGCGAAGCTCGCCGCCGGCTGATCAAAGCTCTCGAAAGCACTACCGTCGCGGGCATCACCACCAACCGCGCTCTGCTGGTTCGCATCCTGCGCCATCAAAAGTTCGCCGACGCGCATGCGACGACTGCGTTTCTCGATGAAGTCGACTTGCGTGACGATCCGACGCCGGCATCTCGTGACCTTGCGGTGGCTGCTGCGTTACTTCATCGCAAGCGCGAAGCCGGCACAACTCAACGATCGCCCGGACTGGTGGGATGGTCCAGCAACGGAGCCCCTCGGACCCTACAACGCCTCGCTGTAGCCGACAAATTCATTGATGTCCAGATCAGCGGGGCGTCGAATGAACTCAGCGTCACGGTCGAAGGCGTATCACATGTAATCGATGTTTCCAGCGCACCAGCTGATGTGTGGATCGATGGGTCTAGGACATCCGTTGACTACTGCTGCCCAACGCTTGACCGCATTGCCGTCCGTTTGGGGCACCTCGACCTGGATGTGCGTGACGTGCTGTTTGCTCCGCCCGAAAGCAACCGTGGGGCGGGAAGCGGTGAGGTCACCGCGCCGATGCATGGCACCGTCACTGCGAAGCTGGTCGAGGTGGGCGACGAAGTCGCCGTGGGTCAGCGCTTACTCGTCCTTGAAGCGATGAAGATGGAACAACCGTTGGTCGCCGATATTTCGGGAATCGTCACCGAGATCGTTGCTGCCGGTGTGCAGGTCGCGGCCGATGACATTCTCGTTCGGATCGAGCCCCAGGAAGCCGCGGTGCCGCAGTGAGCGACCGTACGGTGAACATCGGAGGCGGCGCGGGCATGTGGGGTGATTCGTGCCTGTCTACCGCTCAGCTGCTCGCCGACGGTCGATGCGACTACGTGATCTACGACGCGCTCGCCGAAGTCACCATGGCCATCCTGACTAAGGCGCGAATGAAAGATCCGGATCGCGGCTACGCAGAGGACATCATTGCCAACATCGGCGCCCACCTGTGCCACTTGCGTGAGCAAGGCGTGAGGGTCGTCACCAACGCGGGCGGCGTCAACCCGCAATCCGCAGCCGCGCGGCTTCGCTCGATTGCGTCCGCCGCCGGCGTCGAGATACGCGTCGCCACTGTCAGTGGTGACGACCTCATGCCGAAACTCGGCGTGCTGCGCGCGCAGGGCATATCTGAGCTTACCCGGGGCACGCCGATCCCTGACCATCCAATCAGCATGAACGCGTATTTGGGCGCTCAGCCGATCGCCGCTGGCCTCGCGGCAGGTGCGGACATCGTGATCACCGGCCGGTGCGCTGACAGCGCGCTGGCACTCGGCCCGCTTATTCACGAATACGGTTGGGGGCCGAATGATTTCGTAAATCTGTCGGGCGGGAGCTTGGCCGGACACCTGATCGAATGCGGACCACAATCTAGCGGTGGACTGCTGACCGATTGGGAGGATACCGCGAGCTGGGCGAACGCTGGATTTCCTATCGTGATGGTTCGCGAGGACGGGGCGTTCGATCTCACCGCCGCGAAAGACACCGATGCATTGGTCGATCGGCGCACTGTCATCGAACAGATGCTGTACGAGATCGCCGATCCCGCAGCCTATCTGTTGCCAGACGTGACATGTGACTGGACGGATGTCGAGGTCAACGAGGTGGCGCCCAACCGCGTGGCGATCACGGGCGCGAAGGGCATCGCTCCTCCCCTGACGCTGAAGGCGTGTGGCCAGGTCCTTGATGGTTATCGGACACAAATTTTGTTCTTCCTCGGTGGTCGTGACGCCGTAAGGCGTGCGCGCAGGGCTGGGCACGACCTGCTGACTCGCGCTCGGATGTTGTTCGCCCAGGCCGGGTACGCCGACTTTCGCAATACGCTGGTGGAAGTCCTTGGCGCGGAGGACACTTACGGCGGGAATGCCCGCGACAATGCGACTCGCGAGGTGATGGTGCGCATTGCCCTGCACCATGACGACCCCGCGGCACTAACCAGATTCGTGCGTGAATTTCCCTCGATCGGTCTGGGCGGTCCGTGCGGAATGGGACTGGGAGGGGCCGCGTTGCCCAAAGCGTCGCAGGTTCTGCGCCTAGATTCGTATCTGATTCCGCGCGATTTGGTAAGGGCGGAGGTTCGCATCGACGGCCAGCTAGTTAGCACCGATCATCTGAGCGACACACCCGGTTCGCTGTGCCGGCCTCTCGATCAACCGCGCGGAACCGACGTCGAGGTGCCTGACGATCTCAAGGGACCCACAGCAGAACTTCCCCTGGTGGCAATTGCGTTCGGACGCAGCGGCGACAAGGGCGACAACGTCAACATCGGTATCGCGGCGCGCCATCCGGATTTCGAACCAATCATCCACGCACAGGTGACAGCAAGTCGGGCCGCCGATTTTCTTCGCCACTTCGGCGCGTCCGCCGTCGACCGGTTCGTCCTGCCCGGTACCCACTCTGTCAATTTCGTGCTGTACCGAGCTCTGGGTGGCGGTGGTACATCCTCCCTACGCATCGACCCGCAAGGCAAGGCGGCAGCCCAGCAGTTGTTGGACCTACCGGTCCGAGTCCCGGTCGCGATGTTGGCGCATCCCGGCTTGCGCACCGTGCCTGAGGTCGAAGCTGCGCGGTCCGGCAGGAGTTGCGATGCAGTTCGTATCTGAGCACGAAGCGTTCCGCGACACCGTCCGCCGCTTCGTAAGGGAGCGGGTCAACCCATTCGTCGATGAGTGGGAACGCGAGGGGATGATGCCGCTGCACGAGATCTTCAAGGAGATGGCAGGGCTGGGCATGCTGGGTTTGGAATATGACCCATCGTTTGGCGGCCAGGGCGCCGACCACTCGTTCACGGTCGTACTTGCCGAGGAGGCCGGACGTTGTGAGAGTGGCAGTTTCGGCTTGGCGCTAGGGGTGCAGGTGGCGATGGCAACACCGTCGCTGCATGACTACGGCTCCGACGAGCTGAGGACCTCCTACCTGGCGCCCGCAATGCGCGGTGAGCTGGTCGGCGCGGTCGCAGTAACGGAACCCGACGCAGGGTCGGACGTCTCCGGCATCCGTACCCACGCCCGTAGAGACGGTGATGACTGGGTGATCAATGGCTCGAAGATCTATATCACCAACGGGATACAGGCCGACTGGATATGCGCCCTGGTTCGCACGTCCGAGGAGGGCGGCTATCGGGGGATGAGCCAGATCATCATCCCTACGGACCGCCCGGGATTCACGGTAGCCAAGAAATTGAACAAGCTAGGTATGCGGGCCTCGGATACCGGCCTGCTGAGCTTCGATGGTGTGCGAGTCCCAGTGGCAAACACAATCGGCGAGATCGGCCGCGGGTTCCAACAGCAGATGGTGCAGTTCGTCACCGAGCGAGCCTGGGGCGTCTACAGTGCCTATGCGGCTTGCAGTGGAGCATTGGAACGTACCAAATCCTATGCGCTCCAGAGGAAAGCTTTCGGTAAAGCGATTGCCGCACAACAGTACCTCCAGTACACCTATGCCGAGCTGGCGGCTGAGGTGGACATGCTGGGTCGCTACAACTACGCCATCGCCGACGCATTTATCGCAGGCGAGGACACCCGGCGGATGGCCACGATCGCCAAGCTCAAGGCTGGTCGACTCGTCCGGCAGGTGGGTGACTGGTGCCTGCAAGTACATGGCGGCATCGGCTTCATGGAGGAAACGTGGACGTCGCGATTCTTCCGCGACAATAGATTGACCAGCATCGGCGGGGGCAGCGATGAGGTGATGCTTCGGGTGCTGTCCCGAATGGACGGGTTCACCAATTGAGCGCTGCCTAGATCTACTAATTCGTGCACGATTGGAGGGCTGCATGCGAAATATCTTCCGGCATAGAGTGATTAACGCACGCTGCGTTCATGGCGTTCGGGCGCCCTCGGACGCTAACCCGCATCCACCGCAGTGAGCGGCCTTTATCTTGAAACGGACGGCGCCACCTCTCGAGTACCGCGGCGGCCGAAACCGATTATGCGCGCCGCGCTGCAACGGACCGGCGTCCCCTTTTCCGACTTTGCCAGTGCTACAGCGCTATTTGTGCTTCAGACGATGTACGACGCCATATGCTTGGAGGTGCAGTGATGACACAGACCGAGGGTGACCCCGAATCCGGGGTGTCCGTCGAGCGGGGGAACTCGGTGAGCACGATCACGATCGATCGTCCGAGACGCATGAACGCCCTCACCTATCGAACCATGGTGCGACTGGCGGAATGCGTGGAAATCGAGGCGCAGCGCTCCGAGGTACGTGCCTTGGTGCTGACAGGCAGGGGTGGGTCGTTTAGCGCAGGTGCGGATCTTTCCTCGCCGGACGATCAGAGTGTTACGCCCGAGGATGGGGTGCGCGCAGCGAATCGCGTCGTCACAGCGATACTCAATGCGCAGGTCCCCGTTGTGGCCCGGGTACCGGGCGCCGCGGTAGGCGTGGGTGTGCCTATCGCGCTGGCTGCCGACCTGGTGGTGGCCAGCGAGGGCGCCTACTTTCTGCTGGCCTTCACCAAGGTCGGCCTTATGCCGGACGGTGGTGCATCGCTCTTGGTGACCGCTTCAATCGGGCGGGCGCGGGCCATGGCCATGGTCATGCGTGCTGAGCGGGTGCCTGCGTCGGCTGCCGTTGCGATGGGGCTGATCGATCGGGCGGTGCCGGCGGATGAGTTGGACGCGGCAGTGGATGCGTCGGTCACTCATTTCGTTCGAGGACCGCGGCAGGCATTCGTGTCGGCCAAGCGTGCCATCAATGCTGCGGCGCTCGATCTACTCCCTGCCACCATGGAACGCGAGGTCGAGGGCCAGTCAAAGCTCTTGCGCTCGAACGACTTCTTGGAAGGGGCCAGGGCGATGTTGGGGAAGCGACCGCCACAGTTCACCGACTAGTTTGGCCCAAGCACGGTCGCCCGATCGTCGTCGACCTGCCCCCGGTCGAAGACTGCGGTTGCTCAGATGAGCGTGGCATCGACCGTGCGGCGGTGGACCTTTGGATGCGTGCATGACAATCCTGGTCGCAACACACCGCGAATGGCCCGAACCCTCGGTCTGACCGGGCCATCGTGGTTAGGCAAGTGCTGACTAAAGGGATGGCTGTTGACAAATAGTAAGCACTCACTACGATAGACCGAAAGACTGAGACGCCCTGCGAAGACTCGATTGTCGCGACCGCCATCACGTCAACCATCTCTCGCCAGAGCGGTCGCTTTTAGGAGAATGCATGCCCATCCACCCACAGGCGCAAGCACTCATCGACATGATGGCAGGCGCCGGGTTCGACGGTATAGAGCACCAGCCCATCGAGAACGTGCGCTCGTTGGTCAGCGCTATCGCAAGCATGGGCGGTGACCCGCCCGACGTCTACGAAGTCCGCGAAACAACGATTCCCGGTCCGGGTAGGGACATTGCAGCACGGCTCTATCGGCCAGCCTCGGATGTGCCGCTCCCCGTGTTTGTCTGGCTACATGCGGGCGGCTGGGCGTATGGCTCCGTGGACTTGAACGATCAGTTTTGCCGCATGGTCGCCAATGGGGTGGGATCCGTCGTTCTGAATGTGGATTACCGCCTCGCGCCCGAGAATCCATATCCGGCTGCGCTCGATGATGTGATGACCTCGATTAGCTGGGTGCGGGAGCATGGTAGCGAGATCGGTGGCGATGGTGACCGCATCGCGATTGGTGGCGAGAGTGCCGGGGGGAACCTGGCCGCGGCCGCCGCCCTGCACATGCGCGACTCGGGTGCCAAGCCACTGACCCATCAAATCCTCGTGTGCGCAGCGCTCGACTCCGCGATGACCGCTGCGTCCTATGCGGAGCATGGAGAGGGCAAGTTCTTGACCAAGTCACTTCTGGCTTGGGCCTGGAACAAGTACGCGCCCGGCCACCTGAATGAGCCGTATGCGTCGCCCTTGAAGGCGTCGGACTTCAGCGCGCTACCACCTGCTCTGGTCATCACCGCCGAGTGCGACCCCGCGCACGACGATGGGGTTGCCTACTACAAGCGTCTCCTTGATGCGGGCGTCGCGGCCGAGTGGATCGACTACGAGGGCATGATCCACGGCTTCTTCCTGATGGCGACACTGTTCCCGCAGGCTCACGAAGCCACCCAGGCTGTGATCGACGCGTTGGCCAAGGCGTTCGCGTGAGGCGCGAAGGCGACGACTCGGGCATTCCAGTGGCCTTTGCGGCCCCCGGCGCTCGGGCTTGTTGAGAAGTAGTAAGCGTCAGCGCTTTAGCCGCGCGGTGTCGTGACTTCATTGCCAGAAATTGTCAGCGGAAGGAACTAGCGAATGGTTGCAAAGATTGACGCGGAACAGTTAGGGTTCGACCCCGATTTCCTGCGAGAGCGCTACCGCGCCGAGCGTGATAAGCGACTCAGGACTGACGGCATCCAGCAGTACATCGAACCCACGGGCGACTTCTCCCGCTACGTTGACGATCCCTACGTGGAACGCGTTACTGCTCGGGCGCCGCTCACCGACCAGGTTGATGCATTGATCGTCGGAGGTGGTATCGGCGGCCTGCTGGCCGCGGCCAGGCTGCGGGAGGCGGGGCTAGAACGAATCCGCGTGGTTGACAAGGCGGGCGACTTCGGTGGGACGTGGTACTGGAACCGCTATCCAGGCGCTCGGTGCGACATCGAGTCCTACATCTACCTTCCGTTGCTCGAGGAGACGGGTTACATCCCCACGGAGAAGTACGCCACGGGGCCGGAGATCCTCGCGTACCTGCAGTCGATCGGACAGCATTACAAGCTGTACGAGGACGCGTGCTTCCAGACCGAAGTCTCCGAGATTCGATGGGACGAGGCCGACACACGGTGGGTCGTTACGACCAACCGCAACGATGCAATGCGGGCTCGGTTTGTCGTGATGTCGAGCGGGCCGCTGAATCGCCCGAAGCTGCCCGCCGTACCGGGTATCAGCAAGTACAGGGGACATACGTTCCACACCAGCCGATGGGATTACGACTACACCGGGGGGTCCCCCGAAGGTGGGCTGGAACGACTCGTGGGCAAGAGGATCGGTGTCATCGGTACCGGTGCCACCGCCGTGCAGATCGTTCCACACCTGGCCGAATCCGCTGGGCACCTCTATGTGTTCCAGCGGACCCCCTCCTCGATTAGTGAGCGGCGAAACGCGCCAACCGATTCGACTTGGGCCGCCAGCCTGCAGCCGGGGTGGCACCGCCAGCGGATGGAGAATTTCAATGCCCTTGTATCGGGCCTGCCCCAGGAGGCGGACCTTGTCGGTGACGGCTGGACGGACATGATGCGCAAGGTTGGTGGCTTCTTGACCGGGACGCCGGGTGCCGATGTGGACATGGCAGCGGTAGCCGCAGCCGTAGAACTTGCCGACTTTCAGAAGATGGAAGAGTTACGGGCCCGCATCGATGACATCGTCGAAGATTCCGCTACCGCCGAGGCGCTCAAGCCCTATTACCGCATGTTCTGTAAGCGGCCATGTTTCAGCGATGACTACCTCCAGGCATTCAATAGGCCCAACGTGACTCTGGTTGATACCGATGGGCAAGGAGTCGAGCGGTTCACCGAGCGCGGTATGTGCGTGAAAGACGTCGAGTACGAACTGGACTGCGTGGTGTTCGCAACTGGGTTCGAAGTAGGTACATCGCCTATTAAACGGGCTTGCCTCGAAGTTATCGGCCGCGACAAGGTACGGATTTCGGAGAAGTGGGCCGACGGCTTCTCGACCTTGCACGGCCTCCACAGCCATGGTTTCCCCAACATGTTTCACCTCGGCGTGACGCAGACCGGATTGACGGTCAACGTCCCGCACATGCTGGCTGAACAGACTGGTCATCTCGCTCACATCGTTAAAGAGGCCCTGAGGACTGGGGCGACGTATATCGAAGCCAACGCCGACGCTGAAGCCGAGTGGGTTGCCACGATCAACCGCCTCCAATTCCTTAACGAAGGCTTCCTGAGTGAGTGCACTCCCGGCTACTACAACCAGGAGGGCATGCCGAGAGGTGGCCACAGCCTGCTGGCGGGTCAGTACGGCGAGGGCCCGGTCGCATTCTTCGCGCTACTGGATCAGTGGCGGAAAGACGGACACTTCGCCGGGATGACCATTCGGTGACGCAGAGTGATCCAGAGGGCTCGTTGCGGAACACGAGGATGCCAAGCGGCATGGGAAGGGAGGAACTGCATCGCCCCGCAGCGGGAACGCGAAACAACAACGGACTCGGCCAATCGGCTGGGAAATCAAGGAGCAGCGTGCAGCCCGCAGGACAGCTCGGCGCTACGGAGTCGGCAGGCTCGCGACCGCGATCCTTGCCAACTCGTCGACGATCTGGTTGCGGTTCGGCTTTGCCGGAATCGCAGCAAAAAGCAGGTCGTCGAAGAGTGCGGCCGCGATCACCGAGCCGATATTGATGCGCTCATGCACTCGAAACTTGGTGGCTGCCTTTGTCCGACGATCGAGGCGCTTGTTCCCAGTAATCCGTTTCTCGGCCATCCGGTCCATTACACCAATCGCCTCGAGGAAGATAGGAATATCCCCGGCCTCCTTGAGTACATCTGGCTCGAATACCTGGGTTGCGAAGTAGGTGAGCATCAACCCACGGTTGGCCCTCAGCAGGTCGTACAGACCTGCGACGAACGTTTTGGCGCTTGCTTCGATGTCCAGCTCGTCGCCGGTTTCGGCGTCCAATTTTTCCCGCTCGACCATGAAGGCACGCAGCGGCCCGAACACGACTTCATTGAACAGCGCGGCCTTCGAGCCGAACTGGCGGAATAGCAATGCCTCTGCCACACCGGCCCGTTCGGCGATTGAACGTGTCGTCGCACGTGCATAACCGCGGTCGCAGAACTCTTCGTGTGCCGCAGCTAAGATGAGCTCGCGACCGAGTCCGGGCTGACGGCGAAACCGTTTCTGCGGGTGGTCAACCGCTCCCTCTCTGGCTATTACGGCGTCCTCCCAGGTGATACGGCGATGGCGGCCTGCTCAGTCCATCGGACTGCAGGCCCTAGTGGGCAGTCACTTCACTATAGTCGCACGCCACGAACGATCATCTTTGACCCGCCGGGAACGTGGCCCAGTCGTTGAGGCCGCGGGCACCCTGACCCGCCGTTTCCTGCTGTTCGCGGCAGTGTGCGAGCACACGTGGCTTACCGCTACGTCGATGTGCGGGTCGCCCGATCAACCCAATCTCGCAACGCTCGATGGTGGTCGAGTGGCGTCAGTCGCTTTGCGCGGCCCTCGAAAAGCGGTCGCGCATATCGTCGTTGGTGCTTGTGCGCGTATCGCGCCCGCCGACTCGGCGCGCCTCAGAGGCTGGCTGCGGGAGTTGTGCGGAAGGTCGGCCGCCTTTTGGGTGGATCGTGGCATGTTGCCGGCCGATTCCTCACGATGGTTAAGGTCCGTCACGCTCCTCACCCCGGCGGAGAGGGCCGATGTCGAGAATGCTTGACGCAGCATTTAAAGTAAGTGGTAACTATTATTCAGGAAAGGGAGAGGGCATGAGTGGTGGCGCTGGTGTCGGCGATGGCGCGGTCCTAAAGGGGAAGGTCGCACTGGTGACGGGAGCGGCCAGTGGCGTTGGCAGAGCCTCAGCCGTCGCGATCGCACGCGCAGGGGCCCAAGCAGTGGCTGTCATCGATCTCGATCGTGAACAATGCAAGGAGACCGTACGTCTGGTAGAACAAGCCGGCGCTCATGCCCACGTGATCGAATGCGACGTTGCTGATCCCGAGGCGCTAGCAGCTGCCTTCGCCGAAGTGGAAAGCGCATGCGGCGGCATCGATCTCGTGCACAACAACGCCGGCTTGGTAACCGGCCCGCCGCGGTGGCCTGGGACACCGCTGGGACGGGCGAGGGATGTGATCATGGTCAACCTGGGCGGCGCAGTGTTCGGTACTCGATTGGGAATCGACGCCCTCAAGCGTCGTGGCGGCGGCGCAATTGTCAATACCGCGTCGCTCGGAGCTCTTGTCCCCCATGGTGCAGATGCGGTTTACAACGCAACAAAGGCGGGCGTTGTCATGCTTACCCGGTCCTGCCTCTCGCTGCGGCACGAGGGGATCCGAGTGAATGCGGTTTGCCCAGGCGCCGTCGATACCCCGATGCTTCGAGAAACCGGTGACGGGGATCCCGCAACCTGGCTAAAGGGTTTGGACAGCATCCAGCTGCTGACAGCCGAGCAGGTTGCTGAGGTCGTTCTGCGGGTGGCGACCGATGACCAGTGTGTCGGGCAGGTGATGACCGTCGACAACCCGAGACCGGAGACCGGCAGCGAACCAGTTGTCAGTGTCCACGCCTTTGCGGACGCTCGTCCCGCGATCATGGTGGCCGGGACAGCGCGTAGCAACCCGGCGACCATGGCGCCCGATGTGTCGACCACGCCGCCAATGACCTCGCTGGATGAGGCAATCTACACGACGAGAGCAATGCGTAGGCTACGAGCCGACCCGGTGCCGCAGGAGCTGCTGTCCCAGATCGTCGAGGCAGCGACAATGGGTCCGTCGGGGAACTTCGTCCAGAATTGGCGGTTCCATGTGGTGACCGATCGCGACAAGATCGCGCAGATCGGCAGCTTGTGGAGCCACATTTACGAGCTCTTTCGAGACCAGGCAAGCGGCGTTCCCGAGTCTTTGCGGAAGTCTTGTGAGTACATGATCGACCACTTCCGCGACATTCCGGCCGCAGTGTTCGCCGGTGCCACGGGCTATCCCGGGCACGAAGCGAACCATTTCATGGTCACGACGTGGTACGCGAGTATCTTGCCGGCGGTGCAAAACCTGATGCTCTCGGCGCGTGCCCGGGGTCTCGGAACCACGCTCACTACCGCACTGCTCGCCGTGCACGACGAGGTTCGCACCATCGTCGGCGCCGACGATGACGTCACCTTCGTCGCATGCATCCCCGTCGGATTCCCGAAGGGAAGGTTCGGCCGTCCGGCCCGAAACCCCACCGACGTCGTGGCGTGGCTCGACGGCCGTCCGCTCCAGCCCCCGGCGATGACCTACACCGAGCCGGGTCTGGTCAAGAACGCTACGGGCTGAGGGGCACGAGTGTTGCCTGGCGACGAGATGCGCTCGCCCGAACGTTCATTCGTGCACCGTGGCGAGCGGAGACAGCGATCAAGTCGGCGATACGAGTGCATAAAAGCAACGCCTTCGGTGGTTGCTGTTCCATGCAGGTGGTGACGGTCAGCGCGGGACCACCCGCATCGGCTGGCAGCGTCCGGGTCGCCGGCGGCCGATGATTAGGAGGGACGAGTGCGCATGCGTGGGCGTTGGTTGGTGGCGATCAGCTCGGTTATCGGACTGCTATGGGCAGCGGTGACTCCCGCGTATGCCGATCCCGTGGGTGATGATTCGACCAGTCCGTTTCCGGAGATGAATCGGATCACGACGTGGTATCGGGAACTAGATCCCGCCGACTTTTTCATTCAAGACGCACCAGGTGTCTGGTTCTTGTCACCGTCGGGACTGAACTGCGGCATTTGGAACCTGGGCGCATTCGGCTGCGCGGGTGACATCCCTGGCGCGCCCCCCGGTGACAATCACATCGCTTGGTTCAACGGAAATCGTGCTGTACACCACGGATGGACGGCGGCAATCCAGTTTCCGCGCGGACAAGCGCAACGACCATTGCCGCCGCGCAGCTACGTGACCTCCAACGCAACGACCTGTGCGGTAACCCCCGACGGAAACATGTACTGCGGGCACGGTGAGTTCAAGTTCCTGATGACTCCAACTGGGACCTGGTTCAAGGCCTGGGACGACAGGCGATCCTATGCCTGCTTGAGTTACGGTTCGTGTTGACCGGCCAGCGCGGCAGCTACGTTGCGGATTCGCGCACTGTCGTCGCGCGCACTACGCCGATCGGGAACCTTGCGTTGCGTTCCGGTCCGCATCCTGTCAAGCCGCGTTCAAGACCCTCGTGTGAAGAAGCCCAAAGGCGCTCTCACCGCCTCCTTGACTTACGTGTTAGTGCTCACTATCTTCAAGCAGGGAACGATCTGAGGAGCGCGCATGACCATTGCCGGACTTTGCCTACCCAGGTTCCAACGTGTGCGGGAGGAATTTGAGCGGAACTTCGCCGAGCGAGACGAGCTTGGTGCTTCGGTTTGTGTGATCATCGACGGTGAGACGGTCGTAGACCTATGGGGAGGCGTCGCCGACCGGGCCAGCGGCCGGGCGTGGGACATGCACACCGTGCAGGTGATCTGCTCGTCGACTAAGGGCGCCGCGGCGCTATGCGGGAACATGCTCATCGATCGTGGCCAACTCGATCCCAGCCGACCAGTCGCCGACTACTGGCCAGAATTCGCCAAGAACGGCAAGGACTCGATCCCGGCGCGGCAGATCTTCAACCACCAGTCGGGCGTCTTCCATTGGGAGCCAGTGGTGCCCGACGGCGGTGTGTGTGACTGGAATCTCGTGACGCAAGCGCTTGCGGATACAGCGCCGTTCTGGACGCCCGGCACACGGCAGGGTTACCACTGCTTGAGTATGGGTTACTTGGTGGGCGAACTCGTGCGCAGAATTGATGGTCGTTCGATTGGAACCTTCTTCCGCGAGGAGGTCGCGGAGCCGCTCGGGCTCGACTTCTGGATTGGCTTGCCGGATGAATTCGAGCACCGGGTAGCCACCACAGAAACGATGGATTTCGCCCAGGCTGCCGGGCTCATAGGGCAATTGGCCGAGAGGGCACCACTTCTGGGGCACCTCTTCGGCAACGACGGTGGATGGATGACCGATGTCGACAGACCGGCCTTTCACGCCGCCGAACTCCCAGCCGCGGGCGGGATCACGAATGCCCGTGGACTCGCCGGGATGTATGCGCCACTAGCGGTCGACGGGTCTCAGGACAGCGTTCAGCTCGTCGGCCCGGCCGGGTTGGCGCGCATGCGTACGGCCCAGTCGGCTAGTGACATGGATGCCGTCGTCGGATCCCGAACCACCTACACGATGGGCTTTTCGAAGTCGTGGTCGAACCCCGAACTCGAGACCGGCCCAAACGTGATCATCGGCGAGGACGCGTTCGGTACACCTGGGTTGGGCGGTCAAATGGGCTTCGCCGATCCCTCTTGTCGGATGGCGTTCGGGTACACAACGAACCGCCACGGCTTCGGTACTGGGCTCAATGACCGGGGACAATCCTTGATCGACGCGACTTACCAGGTGCTCGGGTCACCGACGTGTGATCCGGGGTTCTGGGTGCGGCCCGAACCATCACGTGCGTAACGGTGGCCGGCCATGCCTCGGCTCAATGCGCAGCGTCCCGTCATTGCTACCCGGCCGTTTCCAGTCGCCTGTCAGGCGAATGTCTGTCGACAGCCCGTGTCGGCCTCGGTGTGCGGGTTCGACGGCTCGTATGGGGTACGAAATGTTGGCTAGCGATGCACGTGTATCGCACCGGCATATCGAATTCGACTGCCAGACAGCATGAATATAGGGAGGAGCGTTCAGCGTGGCTGGTGATGTGAGTGCTGGTGAGGGCGCGCCGGGTGTGTGAGCGGCTGTGCTTCGCTAATTCGATGACGGCAGTGCAGTCGAACCAATGTGAGCTGGGGCGGTCACGGTACCGGCCCGTTGATCTACGGTCGAAGAATCCAGTGCGTCAATGCCGCAGCATCGCAAGCCTGGGGTCAAGATTGGTTCGAAGCCGAAGTTAGATCGATCACTAACTGAATGAAACCCCGATACCCAACCCGCCGCCCTGACAACCCGCCACCACAATCAACGACACAGACCCCGCGCGCTGCCTCAACGCGAAACTTAATGACTCACAACACAACCGAGAGGAAGTTCACGATGACCGTGTGTAGGTACGAGCTGCGCGTAGACGTGAGCGACGTGGTTCCTGCGCCAGAGGCTGAGCTTGCCGCCACCTTGGTCGTACCGGAGAACGCCGAGGAGGGACCGCGTACGTTGGCGGTCGGCTTCCCGGGTGCCTTTTATAGCCGCGGCTACTGGGATGTCGACCACTCCGGTGGCTATAGCCAGGCGGCTTACCACGCCGAACGTGGCTGGCTTTTCGTCGCGATCGATCACCTCGGGGTCGGTGACAGCAGCAAGCCGGATCCGACTTCGCTGACCCTAGAGACGCTTGCGGCTGCCGATGACGCCGCCTCACGGCGAATCATCGAAGGATTGCGCGCCGGGACACTAGTGACAGGACTCGGCCCGATCAAAATCGAGCGCACCATTGGCTTGGGACATTCCACGGGCGGGTGCATAACGCTGATAACGCAGGGCCGCCACAGTACTTTCGATGGGCTTGCCGTACTTGGCTATAGTGCGGTGCACTCGGTGGTTCCATCACCCGAAGGCGCCACGCAGGCGCCTGCGGTCGAGCGAGGTCGAACCGATGTGGACGTAACCGAATACTCGGCAAAGGAATTCGGCACTGACACGCTCACTTGGATGTTCCACTGGGAGGATGTCGATCCGGCGCTACGAGCCGCCGATGTCGGCAGTGGCTTTCCTATCCGAAGCGTAATGCCCCCGTGGGGCACCTCTTATGCCCCACCGGCATTTGTATCAGCGATTACACCCGGGGTGGTGTCGGCTGAGGCGGAGGTGATCGAATCGCCGTTATTCCTCGCTGTTGGCGACCGAGACGTTTGTCCCGATCCGCGTGCTGAAGCAGCGGCATATCGCTCAGTTCGAGACATCACTCTTACCGTCGTACCCCGCATGGCGCATATTCACAACTTTGCCAGCACGCGACATCAGCTCTGGGGCCGTCTGCACGCATGGGGTGACGCGCTGGCATAACTTTGTGCGACGCGGGTGAGGAGCTGCGGTTCTGGATCGCACGCGAACCCAATGTACCGACCGCCGGCGCCGTCACAAAGCCGGTAGCTGCCGGTTGACCCAAACCCAATAACCAATCCAACCGCCGACCGGCAAGTCCTTGTTACGCAAACTTGCATCAGTTCGTGCAGCAGAGCCATCCTGCAGTCCACAACAAAGACTTCACGGATGCCGTGTCGTTGACACGTCGGCCAGGTTCAAGGACGACCGCAGTTCGTAGGGCAGGGTCGGGGCTCGTCGATCCGCGGGGGCGGCGGGGCGGTTGATGGGAATTCGCCGCGCTTTAGCGTTGTGCAGGCCGCGTGCGGGGAACAGAAACAGAGAGCCCAGCCGGCAGATCTCGAGCGTCATTGTGCAGTCTGCCGGCGTCGTCCACAAAGCGTGCGGCGATCGATCGAGGATCGTATCGGAACCGCGATTAGCGCGAAGGGCGCAGGAGGGTTTGCCTCAAGTGACGGGAGAGGCAACGAAAGCCGCATCCAGACTTCGCTTCTGGGTAGCAGGTTCAACGCAGACAGCCGGATGTACAGCCTCTGGCAGAGGGCAATAGGTTGTGAGAAGTGAGTACTTACATGTATCGTGTGGCGCGTGACACAGCTCGTTCTGCTACGAGGGGCCGGGACGCCGAAGACTCGGCGCCCTGCGAGCAGTCCGGCTGCACGGGTTGCGACCGGACTGCTGCAGATCCCCGTTCGCAGCGCTGCGACGACGGGCCGTGCCCTGCAGCTATTTCTGGGCGTCCTCCGTTACACAGTTACCGATACCGTCTCGGTGAAGCTGCCGTTCGGCGAATTCCTGGTTCAGGCTTGGTCGCTGCTCACGGTGACGGCGATACCTGCTGTGTTGATGGCGATTCCGTTCGGCGCCATGGTCTCAGTCGTCACCTCGGGGCTCGTAAACCAGCTGGGGGCGAACTCGCTGATTGGCGCTGCGAGCGGAGTCGGCGTCATCCGACAGGGTGCACCGATTACTGCGGGCCTATTGCTGGGCGGAGCGGCGGCTTCGGCCATCGCCTCTGACCTCGGAGCGCGAGCGGTCCGGGAAGAACTCGATGCGTTGCGCGTAATAGGCATCGATCCGGTGCGCCACTTGGTGGTTCCGCGTTTTCTCGCTTTGCTGGTCATTGCGCCGATACTGTGCACCGTCATCTTGGTTTCGGGAACGACGGCCGCGTACGTGTTGGCGGTCATCGTCACCGATGTGGCGCCCGGCAGCTACTGGATGTCGTTCGGAACATTTACGAAGGTCGTCGATATCTGGTTCGCGATGGGTAAGACCTTCGTGTTCGCAGCAATCGTCGCGATCATTTCGTCGTTCCGCGGGATGGAGGCGAAGGGCGGCCCGAAGGGGGTTGCCGACGCAGTCAACGCATCAGTGACACTTAATGTGGTTTGCATTGTGATCGCTAACCTCGCGATCACCCAATTGCAAACGATGTTTTTTCCGATGGCGATTGCCTAATGGGAACGAACACCGTGGCGGCGCCATCCGTCCTTCTCAGCAGTCGACTTCTTTCCGTGCGGCCACTGCGCCGAACGTTTCGCGAGACTGGACAATGGATCGTTTTCATTGCCCTGACTCTTTGGTATCTACCGCTGTCTGTCAGGCGTTACCGTCAACAGACACTGAAGGAAATGACGAACCTCGGGTGGGGTCGAGGGCGGATCCTCGTTGACGGCGGGGTTATGAGCGTATTTTTCATCCTCGGCGTCGCGATAGGTGGATCATTGGCCGTGGAGGCCTACGCCACGCTCAACATCATTGGATTTGGTGCGCTGGCGGGAATTACCGGCGGAGTGGGGGCGGTCCGAGAGATCGGACCACTGGCGGCCGGAATCGCCTTCGCCGCGCAAGCAGGGTGTCGAATGACTGCCGAGATCGGCACCATGCGTATCGCCGAAGAGATCGATGCTGTGGAAGTCATGGGCCTGATGCCGATACCGTTCGTGGTTGGTACCCGGCTGATCGGCGGTATGTTCTGCGTAATTCCGGGCTATCTGTTGACCTTGGTCACGCAATTCTTCGTGATGGATTTGGTTATTCGGGTCTTCAATAACGAGCCGGGGGGAACCTATCTGCACTATTTTTCCCAATTCACGACACCGACCGATCTTGCGTACTCCTTGATCAAGGCTGTGGTGTTTTGCGCGGCAATAACTGTGATTCACTGCTACTACGGCTACTTCGTTACAGGCGGTCCCGTTGGTCTAGGGCGTGCGTCGGGCCGAGCGGTACGCGCAAGTCTAGTGGCCATCATGGTCCTCGACTTCCTTCTGACCGTGATGTTGTGGGGTTTCCGTCCCACCTTTGTGTTCAAGGGGTAGGGCGAGAAGTGTTACTGCGAGGTTCGGAAGAAACCCAGACACGAAAACTGACCACCGTCGGCTTGGTGGCTGTGCTGTGCGCGGGACTCGTCGTGTTGCTCGTCGCCTACAACCCCTTCGCCGGATCCGGACACCGCGGGATGTCCGTGACGATTGACGCCCCGTATGTCGGCCAAGGGGTTGCCACCGGGACAGCGGTGATTCTGCATGGCGTCAAGGTAGGGGAGGTCACCGGGGTCGCCACTCTGGCCGGTGGAGGCGTACGACTGCTCGCAGATCTGCAGCCGGGCCCGGTGACGGGGCTTACCGACTCGATGAAGATCGACTTCCGGCCTATTAACTATTTCGGTGTGACCGGCATCAGCATCTCGCCTAATACTGGCGGTAGAGCGCTCCGGAATGGGATGCAGATAAGCACGATTCCTGTAGGGAACTACACCCTTCAGTCGCTGCTGTCTGGTCTGGGTGACCTTTCCAACAGTGTGTTGACCCCCCAACTCATCGAGGTGATCAATAGGGCGACGCGATACATCGACTCGCTACAGCCGTTTGTCGAGACCATGCTCATCACCGCCAACACGCTAGCTCACGTCCAAACCATCAGTACCGCACAGCTTTTGGTTAACTCGACCAAATTGAGCACCCCGCTTCCCGGCTTCGTTAGCACGGCCACCGAAGCCGCTGAGAAATATATGCGCGCCGATGAGCGAACTGCCACTCACGTGAACCTGCAGGAGATGTCCGAGGAAGGCTTCAATACAAGGCAGAAGAAGCTCATGGAGTACTCAGCCGTAAACATCTTCGGTTCGACCGGGAAGTTGCTGGAGAGTCATGTCGGTGATCTGCTCCCGTTGGTTGACTCCATCAAGGCTCTAAGCGATGTGGTGCCACCGTTGATCAGACCCGAAGGTATCGCAAACACGTTGGTGCAGCTACGTACTCGCTTCGAGCAAATGTACGCCGGCACTCCCGAGCAACGCGCGCTGCAAGTGCGGATTGTCCTGGACAAGCTTCCGGGACTGGCCGCCCCACTGGATGCAATCGGAGGCCCAGAATGAAGCCGCTGGCGGCACTATGGCGGCTCGCGGTCAGCGTCTTGCTCGCCGGCGTGCTCCTTACTCTGGTCGTCAATGTCATCAGGGAACCGGTGGAGGCCAAAACTGACAAGTATGTGGCCGAGTTCACTGATGCATCGGGTTTGCATATGGATGCCGACGTGCGTGTCCGCGGCGTCCGCGTGGGCAAGGTGCTGTCGATCGACCTTCAGCGACACGGCGGCCAAAGCGTTGCCGTAATCTCATTCACCCTCGACACGCGGTACGGGATCGTGCCCAGTACCCGGCTTGCGATCAAATACCAGGCGTTGACCGGTTCGCGCTACATTGCCGTGGTCGAACCGTCCGAGTCGTACTCGCGCAAAGTCATTGTGGCGCATGTCCCGACGTCCATGACGCAACCATCGTTCGACATCACAAAGTTGTTCAACGGTCTGCAGCCGGTGATCGCCACCCTGAGTCCCGAAGAGCTCAACACCTTTGCGGCTAATGCGGCGTCGTTCCTATCCGGAGACGGTGACGGTCTGGGTCCGATGCTCGACAGCTTGCACAAGCTCACCGATCTCTTGTCGGATCGTCAGCAGGTGATCGCGACATTGATGCGCAATTTGAACGAAACCGCAGACGCCATAGGCGGTCATTCCAGGGACATGGTTCAGATCTTGAAATGGCTGAACCTGCCCTTGGATGCCGCGCTGACGGTGCTCGACGAATTCAGAAAGCAGGCCGTGTTCGGGCCCGAGTTCACCGCCGAGGCCAGTCGATTGCTGGGCAACGTGGGCTTCCGGTACGGGTCCGATATCGATGCATCGCTGGACCGGGCGTTCACGAACATGGATAACTTCATCGAATCGATCAAACTCGTTCCGGCTATGTGGGACAACATTCCGCCACCCGATCAACCGGGAACGCCCTTGCCGTGCTCGCGGGGACGCGCCCAGCTGCCGGCGACGATGGATGTACTGCTGAACGGGCAACGGGTGGTCTTGTGCAACAACTAGGGAAGGCACTTCGCAACCCGACGTTATGGGGGGCCGGTCTGCTGGCAATCTTCAGCGTGGTCGCTTTGGTGGCGGCCTGGCTGTACGTCACGCCGCCGGGTCAGAAGACCGTCGTCTTTTACACCCACGATGCAGCGTCGATCCGCCCAGGAGAGCAAGTGCGTATAGCCGGCATCACCGTCGGCAAAGTGAAAGACCTTTCGTTGGAGTCGGACCGAGTACGAGTGCGGACACGGGTCGACAACGACGCGTTCGTGGGAGACCGGTCGCAGGTCCAAGTGCGCATGCTCACGGTGGTCGGCGGCTACTACGTGGATATCGTGTCGCTCGGCGATTCGGCACTGGGCAACAACCCGATTCCCTTGGAGCGCGTCACGATGCCCTACAACCTGATGCGGACGCTTTCTGATAGCACCAAGCTCACAGAAAACGTTGATCCAAAGCCAATCAATGAGTCTTTGAACGAAATCCAGCAAGGGCTCACCGGCCCTAACCTCAAATCGATCGCGGCAGTCATCGACGCCGGCAACAGTCTGATGTCAACGATAGACAAGCAACGTGGACAGATTACGGCAATTCTGAACCTGTCCGATGAGTACATTCGGGCCTTACGCGATTACGGTGACGAACTCAAGCAGCTCGTCCAAAAAATTTCCATACTCGAAGAGACGCTGGTCATCTATGGCGCGGGTTTCGGATCGGCGTTGAAGGGCATGGGTGACGTTCTCGACAAGCTCGAACCGGTCGGAACCTTCTATCTGAACCACCGAGACCTGTTCCTCGAGAAGGTCCGTAACTGGACGGTGAAGGCGCGCATGTGGGCCGATCGCAGCGGCGTGATAGTGCGGGCACTGCGCTTGGTGCGTAACAAGATTGAGCGCGTCCTGGATGCGCAGAACGCGGCGCCGGAACTCTTGGCAACCGACTTGTGTTTTCCTCTACCGGAAAAGCCGTGCTGATGCCCGATTTGACAGTCTGCAGCGCTCGTATCGGGCGCACCGCCGCAATCGGAATCGTGGCGGTGGCAGTGATTGCCGTCAACGCCTCGTGTGCGCCGCACATCGAACGCCGCTCAGCCGAGTACTGCGCAATGATGTCCGACGCGATCGGACTCTATGTCGGCAATCCGGTTACCCAGATGGGGTACACGATTGGGCATGTCAAATCTGTAACCCCGACCGATTCCAGCGTCCGCGTTGACTTCGTTGTGACGGAACGGCGATCCTTCCCCCGTGACGTCACAGCGCTCATCAGGTCGACGTCGATTCTCGCCGACCGCTCTTTGGAACTCGTTGGCAACCCCAGCGCGGGCCCGAAATTGGCGCCGGGCCAATGCATATCGCTGAGCCATTCGATGACTCCCAAGAGCCTGTCCGAAATAATTGGATCGGCAAACAAGTTCGTCAACTCGATCGACCCGTCCGGCTCGACGAACATTAGCGACGTCGTAAAAGGGCTCGACGAATCGATACGCGGCAAGGGCGTGGGCATCAACAAGTTGTTGACGACGACGTCGGCGGTATTGGACAGTCCTGATCAATCCATCAGCGACATCGGGTCCATCATCGCGAACCTGGCCCAGTTGACGTCGACACTGAGGGAAATCAGAGAGCCGCTGAAGCAGGTATTGCTCGATGCGCAGCAGACCACGCCTGACCTCGCTCTAGTGACCAAGGGCACTTATCAGATCATCAGATCGGTGCTGCCGATCCTCACCATGGTCGCGGATGTAGAACGCAATCTCGGCGACGAGGTGCAATTCACGCTCGATGCGACGGGAATGGCCCTTCGGAAGGCCAGCGCGCACGCACCGCGCCTGGCGAACCTGATGAACCCGGTGCCGTGGTGGATCAACACAATTGCCAATCACTACAACAATCGCGCGATCACGTCGATACGGTACCGCCCGCCGCTGTACCGAATTCGTACGCCCGACGGAGTGGCACTTTGCAACATCATGAATGCATCGGCACCCGGCAGTTGTGCGAACGTGCAGGGGACGCCATACGCGGTTGACGTGGCCTTGCTCCAGTACGTTCTGACCGAGGCGGCGAGACGATGAGGGCTCGGAGATTGCGGGTTGCACTGATCCTGGCGTGCGGCGTCATCGTCTCCTCGTGCGCCTCGATCAACGTGAATGCGTTACCGAGTCCGGGCGATGCGTATCGCGACGGATACGACATCGTCATCGCGTTCAACAATGCGCTGAACCTACCCGCACGGGCCAAGGTGGTGCTGGACGGGAAAACTGTCGGCGTCGTCACCAACGTCGCGGGAACCGCCCGTCAAGTCGATGTCACCGCCCGCATCAGCGCCAGCGTCGCCCTGCCCCAGAACATTCAAGCGTCGTTGCAGCAGGCTACGGTCCTGGGCGATCTCTATGTGGCGCTCGACCGCAATAAATCGGACCAACCGGCCAACGGCATCCTGCGCTCTGGCGGACGAATCCCGTTAGCACAGACCACATCTCCGCCACAGCTGGAAGACACGATCGCGCATCTGGCGAACTTCATCACGAGTGGTTCGATCGAGCGCGTGCAAGAGGCGATCGTTGGCTTGAACCGAGTGACTCCGCAGGGCGACGGTGCGGTACGCAAGTTGGCGTCGCAGGTCGCTGCTGATCTCTCGGGTCTGTCGGACAACATCGACGTCGTTGACCAGCTCCTGAACAACGCGTCCGCGACCGCTGAGGCCGTCCACAACCGAATACCGGCCTACCAGGACTTGTTCTCGCCGCAGGGGTTGTTGGGGATGTATCGGATGCAGGTCGAGACGTCGTATCTGAGTGAAGCCATCCCCTCCATCGGCAGCATATTTAGAGGCGGCTATTGGTTGGTACCTCTGCTTACTTCATTGGCGAACACCATGGGCGCGTTGCAACATTCCAAATGGGCCTTCGAAGAGGAATACCCGGCATGGCAGAAGTTGTTCACTGACTTCTTCCTTCCGCAAGATCAACATCCGGCAATCAACATCACCTCGATAGTCGGACCCGACGGGCGGGAACTGTCGGGCAACGTCCAGGACGTGCTCCGGATTTTGGGAGCGTCGCCATGAAAGTACGCGAGGCAAGCTCCTTCGCTGCCTTTGGATTGATCATCGCGATTGCGATCCTCTACATCAGCTCCTTGGGCGTTCGTCTCGGGCCGCCGGCCAACCGGACAAATATGTCCATGAGCGTGGCCGACACCAACAACCTTGTTGTGGGTTCGAATGTTTTGCTGCGAGGAGTTCCGGTCGGGAAGATCAGCAAAATCGAAACATCGGTCCAATCGGCCACTGTCTACTTCTATGTCGACAGCCGCTTCCACATCCCGGCCGACACCGATGTGCGTCTCGACAACCTTTCCGCGCTGGGCGAATCGTATGTTGCGCTGCTGCCCCGGACCGAAAGTGGCCCGGTATTCCGGGAGGGACAGCACATCCCGATGGGGTCGGTCACTCAGCCCGCGTCGATATCAGAACTGGCGACAAGCGTGGGACGAGTTCTCAACCAACTCGACCCGGCCGCGCTCCAACGCATCGTCAGTGAGACCGACACAGCATTGCCGGATGTAAATGCCGTGCTGCCCAACCTGTCTCGTGCAGGCACCCTGTTGAGAAACACAGCGGCGGGAATGCACGGCGCGGGGCGCGCGCTGCTTGACAATTTTCAGGTGCTGCTGGCCAACGCCGGCTGGGTCGGTAATGTCCTGGCGGACGTGACGCCTTACGTTAAGCCGATAGGTCAGGATGCACAGTATGTCGGGACTGCCACGGTAAGGCTGCGTTACGCGGGCGGTCCCCAGTTTCTGGCCGACTTCAAAACTCTCATTGACCGGGTTCAGCGCTTATTGGACAGCAATGGTGGTGATTTGAGGGTGCTGGGCGAAGCATTCAACCCGCACATCAAAGGAATTGCAGGCGCGCTGTTGAACTTCGACGCCGGCCAAATTCTCTCTAACGTACTAGCTACGGTGCCAACGGATGGCACTGTTGAGCTGCATATGGATATTCCTCCTAGTAGATAGTCGGATTCGGCTTCAGCGAGGTCGTGGATCTGAGGAAGGTACAGAATGACACATACAACAGTAGATAGTGAACGTGATTCACTCGAACGTGACGATGCCCCGCAAGATGCCGCGCGTGAACTAGGTGAGCTGAATGCTCGGTGCGAATCAATAGATCAGGAGCCCGAGGAATCAGTCGTCGAGGACCGACGACGCGAGAAGAAGTCGAAGCGGCTGCAGATTTCGGTGTCCATTCGCAGTGTCTCTATGATCTTGCTGATCACTGTTCTCATCGGTGCGAGCGCGACGTTTGCATGGCTGTATTTCGGGGCAAAGCGAGAAACCGACGCGATGCACCGCCAAGCAGCAAATGATGCAAGAGCGGAGAAGGTTGCCCTTGACTACGCGGTGGCCGCTGCCGAGATGAACTTCAAAGACCTGAATGCGTGGAAAACCAAGCTGGTGGCTGGGACAAGCCCGGAACTCAAGGCGAAGCTCACCGACGCAGCGACATCCATGGCACAGATCTTGGTGCCATTGGAGTGGACTTCGACAGCCCGTCCGCTGGCGTCCAAGGTCCGCTCCGACACCAACGGCGTCTTCGTGGTCGACTCCTTTGTCCGCGTGCTAACCAAAACCTCGCAATCCCAGGATCCTTTGCAGTCCACGGCGACCTACAGCATCACGATCGACAGCGCCAAAAATTGGCTGATCACGGACGTCGGCGGTCTTGGTGCAGCAGTAGGGGAGAAGTAGCAGCGGCGGTTGTGGTGCGGGAGAGACGAACCATGAAGCGAAACGGCAGAGGATTCGAGCGCGGCTTGCCAGGCGACGGCATACGGCGCAGATGCGCCGAAACAAGCGTGCGGAGTCGAAGCGGTGCGTGGCCGGTTTGGCTGGCCATATTGTCAACGGCTTCGATCATGAATTGCCCTGCCGTGCTAGCAGATCCCGCAGACCCCGGCTATCCGGTTGAGCCTTTTCGTCCTTCAACGGTCGTCATCCAACGAATGCCGGAAGTCACTCCGGTGCCTTCGGACTCAAAGCCGTTGTCGCCCTTCCCCTATGATCAAACTAGGGGAGACGTGACCGATGCGGACGTCACCGCGGAACGAGAGATGTGCCAGTGGTACAACGCACAGTTCGATGAATTGATCCAGCAGATCGACAGCTTGCAAGCCAACCGGATCACGCCCAATGGGCCCGGTGTGATCATGGGTTCGGCCAGCGACTGGGACTACAGTATCGGGGACTTGCAACAGCAGGCGGACATCGTTACCGCAAACATCGACCAGTCGGTGAACTTTCTCGCGCCCCGCGTCCAAGCCCTGACGCAGAGTCAGGAGCACGCAGGCGACCTCTATTTCCCGCTCTACCAGGCGAAGAGCTTTTATCTGCTGTGGCAACACCTTTCAAACGTGAGCTCAGGAATTAAGAGCCATCAACCCGACTGGTTCACAGGTCCCTCGTTACAGCGCGTCAAGCGGTTCGGCAGCATGATCAATCGGTCACATGTCTGCCGATAGGCCCTCGGTGATCGCATGGGCGTGCCATTGCGCGATGCTCGGGCGCACGCGCGCCCGGCGGGTGTCTACCTAGCAAGCATGCGCCATCCGACGTCGGCGAGCAGCGTAGGTGAAAGTGGATATCTCGTGGAGGCAGTCGTGGTTCGGACGTTGATTGTTGCGTTGACGGTCGGCGTCTCAACGCTGACATTGACGCCAACTGCTTACGCCGAGGACACCGTCGCGTATGAGATCACTTCCACAAACATCGGCGAAGTCAACCTGGAGTACTACGACCAATCCGGACGCAGGGCGCTGCAACATGTACAACTGCCATGGCGGATGAATGTGCTGGTCGCAAACCCGCATAGCAACGACGCCGAAGTTCGTGCTGACTGGCGTCCTGCCGCAATGCCTTCCAAGTGGGTCACCGTGCGGATTCTGTACCGCGACAGCGTCCTTTGCGAGAACACGCTGGACGTAGGCAACGCGGCGTGCTACGGCAGCACATCCTTTAGAAACTGATTTGGCGCAGGATCAATTCTGCGAAGGGCGACGACGGGTCAATTCGATGGCTCGAACATCCAGTCGTCCCCATTGAGCTCCCGAGTCATCGACCAGTAATCCACCAATCGCCACGGACTATTGGTCACCACCCGGCGGCCGCTATTGCGATACCAGCTACCGACTTCGACCTGAGACCAGATCATCGTATCGAGCGCGGCATCAAGGCGATTCTGGTAGTCATCGAACAGCTCAGTGCGGCACTCCATCGTGCCATGGCCACCTTCGACCATTTCGCGAACACACTGCGCTATGTATCTCGCCTGGCATTCGGCATGGAAAATGATGCTTCCCCCGTGGCCGAGGTTTGTGTTCGGCCCATAGAGGAAGAATAGATTTGGAAAACCGGGCACCGCCATGCCGAGGTAGGCGCGGGCATCATCCCCGTTCCAGACCTCATGAAGCTTCTCACCGGAACTGCCGGTAATCGACATGGGCCAGAGCAGCTTCGTCGCTGCGAACCCGGTGCCACAGATAATGACGTCGACCGGATAAGGCGTTCCATCGCTGGTGACGATCGCGTCCGGAGCTACATGCGAAATCGACTCGGTGACAAGCGCTACGCTCGGCTTCTTGAGCATCTCGAACCAGTCGTTGTCGACGATAATCCGCTTGCTGTACGGCGGATATCGTGGAAGGGCCTTTTCGAGGAGATCCGGCCTGTCCGCCAACTTCTGCTCGATGTAGGCCGTAAGGCGCCGGCGGACGCGTTCATTATGCGCGTTGATTGTACGCCCGTTATCGTCCCATTCCGGGTCGACCTGCAATGCCGGCCACAGTCCGTCGCAGACTCGCCAGAGCAGTGCGAAGCGGTACCAACCGGCGTACGCCGGAATGTGTTTCAGAAGCCACTTGATTTCTTCCGACACCTTCCGCTTGTAAAGCGGATTCGGCACGACCCACTGCGGTGAACGCTGAAAGATCGTGGTGGCAGCCGCGGTGGTGGCAACAGCGGGAGCGAACTGCATCGACGAGGCACCGGTGCCGAGTACTGCCACGGACTTACCGGATAGGTCCACGTCATGGCGCCAGGTCGCAGAATGGAAGACCGGACCTGTGAAGTTTTCCAGCCCTTTGAGCGCCGGTATGAGGGGCCGGTTCAACTGTCCTACTGCAGTGATCAGCACGTTTGACTCGAATTGGATACAAAGATCCTCCGGAGTCGACACTTCGACAGTCCACCGTTGGCGGCGAACATCGAAGTGAGCCGAAGTCACTTCGTGGTTGAAGCGGATGTTTGGGTTAACACCGTACTTGGTCGCGCAAGCCGTCAGGTAGGCGAACAACTCGTCGCGTTCGGAGTAGTGATGCGGCCATTGCGGATTGGGTTCGAAAGAATAGGAGTAGAAGTGATTTGGCACATCGACGCGGCACCCGGGGTAGGTGTTCTCGTACCACGTTCCGCCGACGCTCGGATTCTTCTCGAGAATCGTGTAGGGCACGCCGAGCTGGCGAAGTTGTATGGCCGCGCAGAGTCCGGATACCCCAGCGCCGATGATCAGGACGCGGAAATCGCTGCGGTCCGTTGGAGATGGCTTCAGGCGCCAGTTCACGGCGCGTTCAGAAAGGCCGATCTCCTCGCGAACCATTGCCTCATACTCGGCTGGAACGGCTTCGGCGACGCACGCACTCATTACTTCGACAAAAAGGTCGGAGTCGAGTTGCTCGTCACGCCCGGACCAATCGAGCCCATTTCGTCGCCGCTCCATAAGTACGTTCAATGCGGCGCAACGGATTTCACTGACATGCTCTGGGGCCAATCCGCCGCTGGCCTCGTCACGCTGCACGGCGTCCTGATCGAAGATATACGGTGCAGTCAGCCACCGCCGGTCACCGGTCAGGTGCACCAGGACCGCAACAAGCACAGGAACGTTCGCCTCTTGTAACGCTCGCTCTAAGTCGGCGCGCACACCGTCGTGCGACGCAAGCCCGTCAGTTGCGCCATTAGCGAGATTCTCAACCACGGTTCCTCTTGCCTATCGTGGAGCACTAATAGATAATCGCGATAGTAAGTGCTTACATCTAAATCCGTCAAATGTAGAGGAAGTAGATGGCCGGATCACACAGTCGTGCAGCGCAGGGCGCCCCTGCTGAGGGCGGAACGTCGAATCTTCATGCACTCGAAAGCTTCTGGACTTGGCTTCGAGGAGTAGGTGGCACGGTCGCACACCACTTGCCGCGTCATCGCAACCCATCACGCAGCGTTCAAACGTCAGGCATCGTTCCCGGAATGACAAACTTGCCAGGAGCGATCGGCAAGGGTGCGGCAACACTCCTTGTGTGTGCCGCTGTCGTCACCTCTACGAATCCGACGGCAAAGGCCAACGCTGACGGTCATCAAATCACCTATACCGTTACAGCGGAAGCTGAGCTATACGCCCAGATATTTTTCATGGCGAAACAGCCAGCGAGCATCACGGCCTACGCCGACAATGCGGCTGGATATTTATACTCGGTTCGGCCGAAAATCAATCGCTACAAGTCGTGGACCTATACCACGACCCTTGCCGATCCCGACCAATGGGCGACGGTGAGTGCTTTCAATCACTACAGTGAACGGGAGTGGCCGGCCGACGTACCTGGCGTGCTTGCAAACTTCCATTGCCAGATTGGCATCGACGGGCACGTGGTGGTGTCCTTGCAGGGCGACCGCGCCGTGGAGTGTACTTTGCGTCAATGGTGATGCTAGCCGGCGGGTGTTCCGTTTGTAGCGACTCCGCGTCTCACCGTGACAGGCGCGCTCTGCCGGGGACCGTGCGACCGGGCAACGTAATTGGACGGACAAATGGCTCGACGCCCACCCGCCTCGCTGCGGGTCGCCACCATCGGCGCATTGTGGCCAAAACTCTTGCGGACGCAGAACTTCCGGTCGGTAACAATAACCTTCGGTGTGGCGACCCAAATCCCGGAACTCATCACAAACTAGCCGATGTGGCGTGGTGTACCTTCGCAGATCGTGCTGCCAAGATCAAGTGTGTTCTCGCAGAGCATGCTGCCCCGATAGTAGATCCGAACCGTGACCCACTTCGACACTCCTTGTGTTGGACGCCAATTAGCACGAACCTCGGCGTCGTTGCTCTTGGGATTGACCACCGCCGCGTTGATCCGCCACGGCAGGGGTACTTGGCCCGGGAGTTGCCGGCCGGCGGTGTCGTAGTACTCCACCTCGGCGGAGTCAATGTTGTACGACGTGACCTCATATGTCACTGTTTCGGCGGCACCGGCGGCGGGCGCCGTCGCAACGGTGGTTACGAAACTTAAAAGTGCGACGATGATAGAGAGAATGCGATGCAACGGATTGGTCTTTCTGGTTGTGTGGGTATACAACTCGTCTCTCGTGGTCGGCCAGAAGGTGAAGGTCGACGTCGAATCACCGTTGTGCCGGACTCGCGCGCTCTCGCCGGCGCTGGTTCTCCCTCATCGCAACCACGGTTCGCTAGGGTCCAGCCAGCACGATGGCGGTCAAAATTAAGCCCGTCGATGCATTGGTCCGCACGTCGGCGCCATAGTCTGTGTAAGAGCAATCGGGCAACGAGGCGTAGCCCTCGATGAGCGCGCCTTTGATCGCATCCGCCTCGTTCTTGGCAGCTCCGAGTAGCAGTTTGGCTTTTTTCCCCTTGTAGCCCAGATCCTTGAGTCCTGGTAGTGGGTCTTGGGGCGGTATGTCTTTTGCGACGTGACTGATGTACTCGTCGTTGGTTCGGGTGATTACCTGAGCTACTTGCTCCGCAATCGCGTCGTAGCGAATGGACCCACACGACGTTCCGTTACGGAGCTGTGTTACCGCTTCTTTCAAGTTGGACGTGGGATCGGCTCGGGCATGAGGCGCGACTGAGGCGCCCACGTAAAGAGCCGTGGCGATCATGGCTATCGGGACGGTGCACCATCGCTGGCGACATGCGGATTTGGGTGTCGCGCGGGCCGAGCTCGAACAATGTGAGTGACGCAAGGTGTGATCACGTAAACGCCTATGCACCGGCTGCTGTCGCCCCTCGCGTCGCGAGGCTGCGTCGCCATGGTGCGACGGGCACCCTGCCGTGACGAACCGCGGCCGTTCTACTGAATGCCGCTGGCGCGGAAGACCTGTTTCGGCCATGGGCAGAACTATAGGGGTAAGTACTCACTGTCTACAAGACCGACGGCGCACTGGAACGGCAACCGGCGTCCTCGGGGTGTGTAATTGGCGAGCGCACTCTGCTCACGATGGCTCGCGGTGGCTATTCGAGCGTTTTGCCGTACCCAACCGCGGGCTAACCCGTGACATAAGTAAGCGCTTGCTAATATCTACCGGCGATGCTAGGTTCTGTTACATCAGCGACAGAGGCAAGCGTGGAACGACGGAGAGCGCGTGCCTCTGTCGCAGATGTCTCAGCCGCGACTTTGTGATGATCGGCCTGCAATCGCCGTGGGCCTGAGATATCAATAAGCGTGATCGGAGAACCGGATTGACTCGAGCACATCGACACGCGGATGCCGCGAAAAGTGTTCGGCGGGAGCCGCGAGTCGTCATCGTCGGTGCTGGCATGGCCGGGATCGCTGCTGCTCACGCGTTGCAGGAGGCCGACTTCACCAACTTCGTCATCCTGGAAAAGGGTTCCGACGTCGGTGGTGTATGGCATTGGAATCGCTACCCTGGTTTGAGGTGTGACGTTCCGTCGCACATGTATCAATTTGCTTTCGCCCCTAATCCGAATTGGACGCATTTCTGGGCTCCGGGCGCAGAGATCCAGCGGTATCACCGCGACGTGGTCGATCAGTTACAGCTTCAACCGCATCTGAAGCTGGGGTGCGAGGTCACCTCCGCCGAGTTCAAGGACAATCGGTGGAGAATCGAGACCGGAACTGGAGAGCGGTTCGACGCTGATTTCCTCATCTCGGCCACTGGTGTGCTGCATCACCCCTTCATCCCAGTGATTTCGGGTCTGGACTCCTTCGCTGGACCGATAGTGCACACCGCTCGCTGGCAGGATATCGACACCGTTGGCAAACGCCTCGCCGTGATCGGTACCGGATCAACGGGGGTTCAGGTCTTCTCGGCGTTGCAGCCCGAAGCTGCCCATATCTCGCACTTCACCCGCACTCCGCAATGGGTGATGTGGATGCCGATGACGTTGCCGCAACCGCGTATCGTCCGTCGGGCGCTTTCGGCGGTTCCTGGGCTGGAATGGATAGTGGACTGGATCCAGCGCATTGGAACGGATCTCGCAGTCGATTTGGTCATCCGTCCTACCTGGCGAAGGCGAATGGCGCAGGCGTATGCCCGCACTTGTCTGCGCGTCTTGGTTCGAGACCGGGCTCTGCGCGCGGCGCTGACTCCGGACTACCAGCCATTCTGCAAACGCCAGGTGATGTCCGGCGATTACTACCGCGCCATTGCGAGGCCGAACGCAAGATTAGTCAGCGAGCCCATCGCGAAGGTCACCCCAGCGGGAATCGAAACCGCAGATGGCGTCCATCATGACGTCGACGCGATCATCCTCGCGACCGGCTTCGAGGCACACAACTACATGCGGCCGATGGCGTTGCGGGGTCGCGATGGGCTGTCCATCGATGACGCCTGGGCCAAGGGCCCGCGGGCTTGGGCGATGACCGCTATCCCTGGATTCCCAAACCTGTTCACGATTCTTGGGCCGAACTCGCCCAGCGGATCGATGTCTCTGCAACTGGTAGCCGAGACGACCGCACGCTATATCACCGGCTGGTTGCAGCGATTCCGCGACGGCGACATCACCACCGTTGAAGTCACCGAGGAGGCCACCAGCCGCTTCGTCGACGACGTAGCCGAGGCCATGGGTCCTACCGTATGGACGACGGGCTGCAACTCTTGGTACTTCGCCGACGACAACCATATCGACCTCTGGCCGTTCGACCGCAAACGGATGACCGCGTTATTGACCGTGCATCGCGACAATGACTTCATCATCACGAGGTGACGATCGGCCGAGCTTTGTAGCCACGTGATAGCTGGGGCAAGCGCGTCACGATAGGCAGGATTGTCCTGCGCCACAGAGCGAACCGGGACGACCCGTCGATCGTGTCGAGTTATTCACGCCTGTTGCCCGGCCTCCAGCACACACTCTCGCCTTTCGTTTGCGAAGCGGATCCAGATTGACGTCTATCTGCCGGTGCAACGCCGATGGTCGGCCTCACGAACCTCGGCGTTGCAGTTGCCATCAGCGTCGTCGGCCTTCGAAGTCGAGTCTCAAATCCGTCACGACCAGAACCTATCAGCTGGCAAACAAAAATAGTGAGTGGCTACTTCACAGGCATTGACAGCATTTGCAGTCCTGGTGTTTGCTACGCAAATGCTGGTGTTATTCAATCTATTTCGAACCGATCAGAAGGGGCGTTAGATGTATCGAGTTACCCACTTTGGGCCAGGAAGCGTTGGTCGCTCCGCCCTGCGGACGATCATCACGGACCCTCGCATGGAGCTCGTGGGGCTGCGGGTGTACTCACCGGGCAAAGAGGGGCTCGACGCTGGCGAGTTGTGCGGTCTCCCTGCGGTGGGCGTGCGCGCTACCCGTGACGTCGATGCGTTGCTCGAGCTTGAGACTGATTGCGTCGTTTACACCGGGGCCGACTGGTCCGGCCGTGACGAGGTGGCCGAGGAGATCTGCCGAATCCTCCGGGCAGGGATCAACGTAACAGGGTCAAGCCCGTTGACTATGCTCCTTCCCTCGTCAGCCCCCGACACTGCCGAGCGGTTTGAAGCCGCGTGCAAGGAGGGGGGCTCCTCCTTTCACATCACTGGCATTTCTCCCGGTTTCATGGATGACTACCTGCCGACGAAACTCGTCACGGGGTGCGTGAGCTTTGACCGCATCGACACTGAGGAGGTTTTCTGTATCCTGCCGTTTTACGAGGACCTGTCCTTGTTGAACAACATCATGGGGATGGGCAACCGTCCTGACGTCGAAGATACGCTGCGCGACACTCGGCTGCAGTTCGCCGAGTTCGGGTGGAAGGCGAGTCCGCTTCTCATGGCGGAGGCCATGAACGTCGAAATCGACGAGGTACGAACGGATTGGGAGTATGTCGTCACCGACAAGCTCATTGACTCCGGAAGCGTCAGGATCGAGCCGGGGTGCGTCGCGGCGATCCACGTCAGCCTCGAGGCGATGGTGGACGGGGTGACCCGGATCATGGCTCACCACTACGCCCGATGTGACGCTACCCTCGCTCCTCATTGGCCGCAGCCTCCCGGCAACGGCGGCTATCGCATCAAGATCACCGGGGAGCCGGGCCTGACAGCCGAGGTAGCGCTGGACGCCGGAACGGGTAGTCCGATGGGGGCCGCCAACCACTTCACGGGTGCCCGTATCGCAAACACGGTTCCGGCCGTATGCGCCGCATCACCGGGTATCCACACCTTCTCGACCCTTCCCTACGACGTCACCGGGCACGCGACCTGGCGGTAGCCAACGAAGCGTGCGACACTTCGCAACCTCATCTTCGCCGACCCGCTGTGGCACCCATAGTCGTGCAAACTGATCCGCTCTGGATTCGCTCGTCAAGATGTCATTGGATTGGAGCCGAACGTTCGGAGGAAGACTTGGTGCCGGCGCCAGGGAGTTCAGCGCGACCTGAAACGCCGATCCACAAAGCGTGTTTGGATACGGCGTGCATTCGTGCCTCTGACGCAACTGGCCGACCTCGAAGAGAAGATCATGAGATCGACCACGAACTCTGAACGGCATGCCGATCCATGTCGAGATTTGTGGTCTCACATGTCGGGATGCCCTGCGAAGATTCCGATTTAACCGCTGATTGTGCCGGCGTATGCACTGTCCAATGAAGCGCTTTGGTATGCGTTGGCATACGAGCAGGGAGACGAGAGATCACAGCGGTGTTGACCACGTCGCCTCCGGTTCGCGTTGAGGTGCGAAACGATTCAGCCGAGGGCGGCTCAACATCCTGGTCATGTGCTTGCGATCGAATGTCAGGACTCGGTGTGGTTGTCGTCTTCCAAGCGCCAGTAATTCCATGCTGCCATCCACACCGTCGGACCCATAGCCTTCCGCAACGTCGTCGGCGAAGCGAGTCGGGGCAACAGGCTGTCACCCAGTACGACGCGATCTTCCATCCGACAAAGTGAGTACTTGCTATTGATCGCGAGGCGTTGATAACGTGACCCGACACGCTCGACGTCGGCTATGCACCGTGTGGTCCACCATGATGTATCCCAATGAGGCAGAGCTAGCGAGCAATTGTCGGATACGCGTGCTACCCGTTCGTGAGATTCGGAGGACCCAACCATGTCAACACGCACTCTTGCCGGTCGGGTCGCCCTGGTGACCGGCGCGGCGTCGGGGATCGGGGCAGCCACCGCTTTGCTCCTGGCCCAGTGCGGGGCCAAGGTGTGTTGCGCTGATGTCGACCGGGCTGGCGCCGAGGCCGTAGCCGATGACATCGTGCGGGCTGGCGGTCAGGCGTTCTCGATCGTGGTCGACGTCGTCGACGCCAACGAGAACGAGCGAATGGTCGAGGCCACAGTCGAGCACTACGGTGCATTGCATATCGCGGTGCTCAACGCCGGTGTCTCGACGGTTGGGTCAGTGCTCGATGTGCCGCTCACCGAGTGGGAGCGGGTGCTCGCGGTCAACCTGCGGGGGCCTTTTCTCGGCTTACAGTCATGTGGGCGCAGGATGGCCGCCTCAGGAGGAGGATCGGTCGTAATCACCGCTTCGGCCATGGGAATTCTCAGCACCTCAACGGGTGCAGCGTACTGTACGACCAAAGCAGGTGTTTTGGGATTGATGCGAAGCGCGGCCGTCGATCTCGCTCCGCATGGCATCCGCGTGAATGCGGTGTGCCCCGGAACGATTGACACGCCAATACTCGGCCAACTCCACGAGCAGCCGGAACTACTCCTGCAGGTAATGGGCCCGACCAGCCCGAGCGGGCGCATCGGAACCCCGAACGAGGTTGCCGAGGTCATTGCATTCCTCGGCAGCGACGCGGCGTCCTTCATGACCGGCGCAGCAGTGTGTGTCGACGGCGGCATGACCTCGGCGGTCGGGCCGTTCGGCACATCGACCGACAACATCGGCACACTGATTGGAATCGAATCTTGACCGCGTATCCGCTGCATTCCCCCGACTTCTATGTGGGCGACCCGTATCCCGTCTACAAAGAGCTACGAGCTACGAAGCCAGTGTGCTGGAACAGCGCCGCCAAATTTTGGGCGCTGCTGAAGTACGAGGACATTCGGTTCGTATCGACCAATCCTGTGTTCTCTTCGGCACAGGGCATCACAATTCCCGACCCTGAGCGGCCGAGCCTGGTGCAGGAGGGCAACCTCATCTTCACCGATCCGCCGCGGCACCGGCAGCTGCGCAAACTCATCAGCGCCGGCTTCACTCGCCGCCAGGTCAGTGGATTAGAGTCGAAGATCCGCGAGCTGGTGTCCGGAATTCTCGACAAGATCGAGCCGGGAGCCACACACGAATTCGTCGAAGAGATCTCAGCTCCGTTGCCTACTAAAGTGATTGCCGACATGCTCGGCGCCCCGGGGGAAGATTGGGAGCAGTTCCACGCTTGGTCCGACGCGATCGCGGCACAGACCACCGATCCTGGGATCGACCTCGACCCGCTCGTCGCGACGGGCCAGCTTTTCGAGTACTTCACCAAGTTGATCGCCGCTCGCCGTGTCGAACCCCGCGATGACCTGCTCTCGGCGCTGATTCAAGCCGAAGTCGACGGTGAGAAGCTGACCGACGAGGAACTGCTCAGTTTCTCGTTTTTGCTGCTGATCGCGGGTAACGAAACCACGCGAAACCTCGTTTCGCTCGGCACGCTGGCGCTGATCGCCCACCCCGACCAGCACCGCGTGATCGTTGAGGACCCCGGACTGATCCCCGGGGCGGTCGAGGAAATGCTGCGCTGGACGAGCCCAGTCACAAACTTTGCGCGTACCGCTACCGCCGACACCGAGATCCGCGGTCAACGGATCCGCGCCGGTGAGGTGGTGGTGATGCTCTACGGTTCGGCCAACCGCGATGAGGAGATCTTCGGTGCCGACGCCGAAGAGTTCAAGGTAATCCGAAATCCCAACCCGCACATCGCGTTCGGGTGTGGCGTGCATTCGTGCCTGGGTGCGCAGCTGGCCCGTCTCGAGGCGAGAATCGTGTTCGAGGAGTTGGTGCGCCGGTATCCGAAGATCGAGCTCGCGGGCGAAGTCGTCCGGATGCGCGCGACCACATCTCCCGGTGTCAAGCGGATGCCGGTGCGGCTGCGGTCCTGACCACTGGGTTCGGCGGAGAAATCCGAAAAGGTGTGCCTTGCATGCCGCGATTCGCTCCAATTCAACTTCACTGACAGCGGATTTGGATGCCGCGCGATGTGACGGTGCATCGACCTAAATCCGTGAGGTTGGGTTGTCGCCCGAGCCTGCGCGCGGGTCGCACCGTGGAGCCAGAGCCCCGAGTTAGGCAGTGTCTTGAGGACGATCCAGGACGATCGATGCGATGCGGTCCAGATGCACCTCGGCACTGCCGAGGAGTGCTGCGTCGGTGACGGCCCTCTTGAGGTAGAGATGCGCTGGGTGCTCCCAGGTGAAGCCGATGCCCCCGTGGATTTGAATTGCACTATTGGCGATGGACAGGAACGCCTGTGAGCAGATCGCTTTCGCCATGCTCGTCACCAGCTGCGCGTCGTCCGCGCCGGTTTGTAGCGAACCGACCGCATGGTAGGCCGCCGAGCGGGCATGTTCCACGAGCACGAGCATGTCGGCGCACCTGTGCTTGATCGCTTGAAACGAGCCGATCTTTCGACCGAATTGCCAGCGCGTTCCCGCGTACTCGACGCAGAGCTCGAGTAGCCGCTGGGCTCCACCGACTTGCTCGGCCGCTAAAAGCGCAGTGCCGGCGCAAAGCGCGGTCTCGATTGCCCGGGTGGCGTCAGAACCAGTGGCAAGTTCGATACCCCGAACATCATCGAGAATCACCCGCGACTGGCGGCGTGTTTGGTCGAGCGTGGGAAGTTCTACTCGGTCGGCGTCCTCTACTACGTAAAGGCCGAAATCGTCGGAGCGTTTGGCCGCAATGATGAGGACGTCGGTGGTGCCGTCGACCACCTGTGCCATCTGACCGTTCAGGACTCCGTCGAACTGCGACACAGTGATCGCCGACAGGTCCATCACCGGGCTACTGTGCGGAAAAGCTACGGTAGCCGTGCGCTCACCGCTGATCACTGACGGGAGGACGGATTCGTCTTCGAGAGCCGAAAGTAGTGGAATGGCAAGGTTAATGGTGCCGAATACCGGTCCTGGGAACAGATTTCGTCCGAATTCCTCGCAGGCGATCGCCTGTTCCACCAAGCCCGCTCCGGACCCGCCCAGGTTCTCGGCGACGGAGAGTCCGAGTACTCCGAGCTCAGCACCTAGGCGACTCCAGGTGGCCCGGTCGAAGCCGCTGGACGTGTCCACGAGCGCGCGCACCTGACTTTCGGGCGTCGTGGAGGCAAGGAACCGTCGAAGAGTCTGACGCAGGTCTTCTTGCTCGACTGTGAGGGCATAACCGGGTAGCGGGTCAACCACGTTGAATTTCCCTCCAGGGCTTGTTGGCGTCCGCCCGGAGATCTCCGGGCAATCCGAGGATGCGTTCGCCGAGAATGTTTCTCAGTACCTCGGAAGTGCCGCCTTCAATGGTGTTCGCGCGCGAGCGGAGGAACGAGTGTGGAATCGAATGAAGCTCGTCGCGGCGGGGGAGCACGTCAACCGTGCCGTACCCGTTGTGCAATGTGCCCTCCATACCGAGCAGATCCATGCATAACTCGTAGACGGATTGATTGAGTTCTGCCCAGACCAGCTTCGAGATCGCACCTTCTGGACCTGGCGAACCGAGTTTCGCGGCCGCCCGCGCACGCTGCCCGGTAATGCGCTGAGCTTCGGCTCGAGCCCAGATCTGTGCGAGTCGCCGCCGGAGAGCAGGAGTGTGCAAGTCGGGACGGCTTCGCCAGAGCGACAGCGCATCGGCGATCGTCCCCGAACCACGAGCCGGCGCCCCGCCGCCGATGGCCGATCGCTCGTTTGTCAGCGTCGTCATCGCGACGCGCCATCCCTCACCTGGCTCGCCGAGCCTGTGAGCATCCGGCACTCGGACATCGGACAGGAACACTTCGTTGAACTCGGCGTGTCCCGTGATCTGCCGGAGTGGACGAACATCCACTCCGGCTGCATGCATGTCGACGACGAAGTAGGTCAATCCCTTGTGCTTGGGAGCGTCGGGGTCGGTCCTGGCAAGCAGCAATCCGTACCGAGCGACCTGAGCACCGCTCGTCCAAACCTTCTGCCCGTTGACCGCCCATTCGTCACCAGTGCGCACCGCCATCGTGGCGAGGCCGGCCAGGTCAGAGCCGGCGCCCGGTTCGCTGAACAGTTGGCACCAGATGTGTTCGCAACTAGCTAGTGGACGCAACAGCTCTCGCGCAATCTCGGGTCGAGCATGTTCGACTAGTGTTGGGCCGGCCATTCCGTACCCGATGGGGTTGGCGGTAAACGAATGTGTGCCGCCTGCATCGCGCAACACGCGATCAGCTACTGCTTGTAGGCCGCGCGAAATGCCCAGCCCGCCAAGCCCCTTCGGAAAGTGCACCCAGGTGAGTCCGGCGTCGAACCAGAGCCCAAGGAACTCTCGGCGGCGCATGGTCCGAGGATTGTTGAGCCCGATCAAGTCGAGCGCCAGACGTTCGACGTAGGTAGCGTCCGGCTCGACGCCAGGGTCGGTCATAAAGCTGATAGTAAGTGTAAGTGCTTACTTTGTTCAATAGCGGCCGTTGGCGACAACCGCGGTTGGAAGGCCGGGGGCGCCGCCCGCCCTCAACCGAGCTCGCCGCGGGCATCGGCGCGCAGCTGTCAGACGACACGACGCATGTTGACTTCCTGCGAGACATCGATATAGGCTTGTAAGCAAGTACTCACTAATAAGCTAAATTAACTTCAATGGACGTGCCCATGGGACCACCCACCGGGTTGAATCGTTGCCCACTCGCTTCGCCATTCGAGTCTGGAGACATCTTGACGCGCGATGATTACGACATCGACTGTGTCAGGTCTGATTGGATCGGTGTGGTCGTCGACCGCAGCGAAGGAAGGTACCCGGTCGAATACGATCCGATACGGCGCTACTGCAACATGATCCACGATTTGAATCCGCTGTTTCTCGATCCTGAAGTGGCCCGTAGCGGACCGTATGGCGAGGTTATCGCACCGGGTCCGCTCCTGCCTTATTTCGCGGGTGGGGGGCCATGGCCTCGGAAACCGAAGTCGGGTGTCCGTCGCCCAGGCTGGACATATGGTGTACCAACTCCAGGTGACCGAGGCATCAACCTCGAGGTGGCGTGGGAGTACAGGAGACCAGTACGGATCGGGGACCGGCTCTCGTCGGAGACGCGAATTGCCGATATTTTCTTCAAGCCGATCAAGATCGATCCGCAGGCGGTTTGCATCGTCACCGAGCGGCGCTTTACCAATCAACGTGAACAGTTCGTTGCGGCGTGTCGCAATTCGGTTCTCGTGCACCGTTCGAAGCGCCAGATTGCTGCCGAGGGAAGTGACGGCGGCGATGAATAGGCGGGGGAACGAGCGTGCATTGGGCGGGCCCGAATGGGCCGAAGTCGAGGTTGATCAGCAGCTGATAGGCGCTGAAGTAACAGTGGATTGGACCACTGTCGCACTGCAGGTCAGCGGATCACAAGACTGGAATCGTGTGCATCACGACCTCGGGTTCGCCCTCGACAGCGGACATAGTTCGGTGTTCCTCAACACGGGCTGGACTAGTGCGATGTTGTTCAAGGTCGCCTCGGACTGGGTGGGTGATTCTGGATGGATCGAGCGATTCACACTTCGGATGCGTCAAATGAACTCTTTCGGTGACAGGGTGTGTTCTGGTGGCCAGATTTGCCAGAAGCAAATCGACTCCAAAGGCAGACCGGTGGTGGACCTGGATCTATGGCTGGAGAACGATCGAGTAGGCAAGACGACGTTGGCCTCGGCGACCGTTGTCTTTCAACAGGATTGTGATGACGCGGGTGATTCGTGATCATCGCGAGGTCGCTGGTCGAACTCCCGTTTTAGTTGGCGTCGGTCTCGAGAGCCAGCGCATCGCCGAGCCTTTAATTGCAGACGAGCCACTCACGCTGATGCGGCGAGCGACTGCCGCTGCGGCGCAAGACGCCGGCAAGCCGGAGGTGCTCACAGAGATTGATCGTGTGTACGTACCAAAGGGGCGTTGGCACTACCGCGATCCCGGCCGTGCGATCGCCACGTCCTTCGGAGCAACCACGGCGACTTCGATCTTGGCCCGTGTGGGCGTACTGCAAGAATCGCTTCTGGCGGACGCGTGCACCAAGATCGTGGACGGAGCTGCGGATGTCTGCCTCATCACCGGAGGCGAGGCGGGCTTTCGCCTGTTGTGTGCAACCAAGCGTGGTCTTGAACTCGACGACGAGCAGCAGGAAACGGAACCTGATGAGGCGTGGCGTGCAGACTCGTCGATCATGCTTCCCGAAGAGATCGCGGCGGGTCTCGGTCAAGATGCCGTCGGTGCCTACGCAATCATTGCGACGGCGGCTCGTGCGGCCCGCGGTCAGTCGGTCAATGACGACCTGTCCGATACCGCGGCGCTCTACAGCGGGCTTAGCGAGATCGCGGCGCGCAACCCCTACGCGTGGAAGCGTTCGCCGGTAACTGTTGACGCCGTTACTTCCGATGCTCCGGACAATCCGGTTATTGCATTCCCATACCGTAATGAGCACGTCAGCCGCTGGAGCGTGGACCAAGCTTCTGCCTTGCTTCTCACGTCAGTCGATAAGGCGCGACAGCTTGGGGTCGACCCCTCGCGATGGATCTATCCGGTGTCAAGCGCCCTGTCAAATGCGATGGTGCCGCTGACTCGTCGGAAGAATTTGGGGGAGGCGCCAGGCGCTCGACAGGCCGCGGCGGCTGCCCTCGGCCACGCCGAAATAACGGCGCAAGCTCTTGATCTGGTGGAGCTATACTCTTGCTTTCCGATCGCGATCCAATCCCATGCAGCGGCATTGGGCCTGACTTCAGACACGCCGATTCCGTCTTTCATGGGCGGAATGCGTTATGCGGGCGGTCCGTTCAATAATTTTGTGCTTCACGCCACTGCCCAACTTGCGCTAGTCCTGCGTGATACGGATCGCACGGGGTTGATTTCGTCAGTATCTGGCGTGCTCACTAAGCAGGCGTTCTCAGTGTGGTCAGCACTGCCGGCGCAGAACCAGTTCCGATCATTCGACGTGTCAAACAACTTTGTTTCGCAATGTCCTCCAAAGGAACTCATTGAGAACCATGTCGGCACCGCATCGATTGTCGGCTATACCGTGCTGGCACCGAGAAAAAGCAAACCGGGTGAGGCCAGGGCGATTGCGGTCACCGAAACGCCCGACGGTCGACGGATGATCCTTTCGAGCGATAACAGTTCCTTGGCTGAAGAGATGATGACGGAGGAGTTCTGCGGTCGGCGCGTTCGCGCTGTAGGTGACGGGACATTCGACGTCGCCAGCCACTCGATTACCGTGGAGGACAGGTGATCTCAGCAATGCATGATCAGAGCAACTGGGGCACCGATGTCGAACGCCTCGACACGACCCCACCCTATTTGGCCTATGTGAATCGGTGGCGCACCGTCTGTGGATTCCTGGAAGACGCCGTCCGGTGGGGCGAACGCGAGTTCCTCGTTGAGGGCGATCGCAGACTCACTTTTGACCAGTTTCTGGGCTGTGTTGATGCCGTGAAGTGGCAGCTTCGTGAAGCGCATGGCGTGCGGTCAGGCGATCACGTGCTGTTGCTCAGTGGGAACAGCGCGGATTGGATTGTGGCGTTTTTCGCAGTGCTGGCTTCGGGTGCGACGGTGGTAAGCGGTAACGCATGGTGGAGTGGTAAAGAGCTCGATCACGCGCTTTCGGTGGCGACGCCGGTCTTGGTGATCGCTGATGATCGCCGCGCGCAGATGATCCCGGATGAGTATCCGGTGATGCGGATACCGCTGAATTTGACGGCGACGAGGTGCGGTTCGTCGCTGGTCGAGGAGGGTCCGTTCGAGGAGGATTTGCCCGCGGTCGTTGTATTCACCTCCGGCACAACGGGTGCGCCAAAGGCAGCCGAACTCTCTCACCGGTCGGTGATCGCGAATCAACAAAACTTCCTCGTCGTGAAGAAGCGGTTGCCGTCGGATCTGCCCGCGGATCATCAGGGCGCCATCACACTGATAACAGTGCCGCTCTTTCACATGGGTGGAATCCAGTCGATCTTCGGTGCGCTGCTGACGGGCGGCAAGCTCGTGATTCACATCGGACGTTTCGATGCCGCGACGATTCTCCGGCTCATCGAGACGGAGCGGGTGCATTCTTGGGGAGCCGTGCCGACCATGATCAACCGCGTAATCGATCATCCCGACATCACAGCTCGCAACACCTCGAGCCTGCGATCCGTGACCGTCTCCGGAACTCGAGTGACACCCCAGATGATCGAGCAGGTCCGGGCGGCATTTCCGAGCACCGTTCGCAGCGCCGGAACGATTTACGGCATGACGGAGGCAGGGGGCACGTTGACTGTCGCCACGGGCCGGGACATGCATTCCCGGCCGGGCACGGTTGGACGGCCACTCCCTGTTGTGGAGTTGAAAATCAAAGACCCCGACGACTCAGGTAAGGGTGAGATCATCGCTCGTTCTCCGACAAACATGACCGGGTATCTCGCGAGTCCCGAGCCAAGCGTCATCGATACGGCGGGCTGGCTTCACACCGGCGACATCGGGCGCATCGACGATGAAGGTTATCTGTTCATCGAGGGCCGGATTAAGGACGTGATCATCCGCGGCGGTGAGAACATCGCAGCAGCGAACGTGGAAGCCGCGATCAGAGAACATCCAGCGGTTGCCGACGTAGCAGTGATCGGTATGCCGGACGAGGAGTTCGGCGAAACCGTCGCGGCCGTGGTGGTTCCGCGTGAAGGAAGGACGATAGTGCCCGCCGAACTCAAGGCGTTCGTTTCGGAGACATTGGCGTACTTCGAAGTTCCGAGTCGATGGTGGATGCGGTGCGAAGAACTACCAACCAACGCCACGGGAAAGGTGGTCAAGCAGTTGCTGCGCGACGCTTGGCCGACCAACGAAGAGTGGGACGTGAAATCGTGACGAGCACGGCAGATGGCGCATTCGCAACGAACCCAGGCTTCCTCTCGGGTGCCGAATTTCATTCTCGGGCAGCGATTCTCGCCAACGCTGCACGGGTGGCCAGTGGTTTGGCTTCCTTGAACGTACGTGACGGAGACCGCGTGGCGTTTCTCATGCGAAACGATGTCCCCATCCTGGAGGTGACCGCTGGAGCCGGGATGCTGGGCGCGATAACGGTACCGATCAACTGGCATTTCAAGGCCGCCGAAGTCCAGTACATCCTGGAAGATTCAGGCGCCTCGGTACTGATCGCTCATGCGGATCTCCTTGGCCCGATTCGCGATGAATTATCATCGGCGGTCAGGGTGATCGTCGTCGATGCACCTGAGCACGTGGTCCAATCTCATGGCGGTACCGCGAGCGACCAGGCGGCGTCCGATGGCGACATTCACTGGGCGGCGTGGCTTGGCGCCCAGGACCCATGGGACGGACCACCCCGGACTTCGTCAACCAGCATGGTGTACACATCCGGCACCACAGGGCGGCCCAAAGGGGTGCGGCGGCAGGCCTTCACCGCCGAACAACGTGCTGCATTCGCGGTGGCCGCCCAGCAGACACTGGGCTTGACCGAAGGCAGCAGGACCATCATTTCAGCCCCTATGTATCACAGCGCGCCCAATGCCACTGCGATGTTCGCATTGCAGGTTGGGGCCATGGCCGTACTGCAGTCTCGATTCGACGCCGAGGGCCTGCTTGCGCTGATCGATCGATACAAGATCACCACGCTCCAGTTGGTTCCGACGATGTTCGTACAACTCCTCAACCTGCCGGAGCGAGTGCGAAACAGTTACGACGTGGACTCACTAGTGCATGTAACCCATACCGCGGCGCCGTGCCCTCCTGATGTCAAGCGGCGAATGATCGAATGGTGGGGTCCGGTGATCTACGAGTTTTACGGTTCCACCGAGACGGGGGCCGTCGCCTTCTGCTCCAGCGAGGAATGGCTTGCGCACCCGGGAACAGTTGGCCACCCGGTCGAGGGTGCCACCGTCAAAATCCTCGCTCCCGACGGGCAGGAACTGCCCGCGGGAGAAGTCGGTGAAATCCATTCCCGGCTGGACATGCTTCCAGGCTTCACCTACCACGGTAGGACCACCGATACCGGGGCGGACAACTTGCTGCTGGCATCAGGTGACCTGGGCTACCTGGACGGAGATGGCTTTCTCTATGTCTGTGACCGCAAGGCCGATCTGGTGATCATGGGAGGCACCAACATCTATCCGGCGGAGGTTGAAGCCGCGTTGGGGGGTATGCCGGAAGTGGCTGACTGCGCGGTGTTCGGGATTCCCGACGAGCATCTTGGTGAAGTGCTCGCGGCGGTGGTGCAGCCTGTCCCGGGCAGCTCAGTGGGACCGGATGAGATCAAAGCGTTCCTCCGCGAACACATCGCCGACTACAAGATACCCAAAGTAATCGAATTCAGCGCTGAATTACCGCGAGAGGAATCGGGCAAGATATTCAAGAGAAAACTCCGTGACCCGTACTGGGCGGGAACCAGCAGAGCGATTTAGTCTCGGCCATGCGTAGCTGTATCGCCTTGAGCGGCGGGGTGCGAACCGGGATGACCTGGGCGGCTCATTCCGTACAGAATCAATCGGGACAACTCTGCAACGATCTGGTCTCTGCTCGGACGCCGGCCGACCTTGGTCATCAACCAGTCTTCGAACAGGGCCATCGACAACAGCATGCCGACGTATGCCCGGTTGGCCACCAAAATATCGACCTGATCCACCCCGCCAGCATCGATGAACGTCTTTTCGCTCCACCGTGCGAGGGTGTCGATCGTTTCCATGAACAGCGGTGCCTTTTCCAGGCTGACAACTTCGGGATCGAACACGCTCGTCGCGATGTAGGTGATCATCAATCCACGGTTGTCACGGAAGAGGTCGTAGAACCGTCCGATCAGTTCGGGTGCGAGTTCTTCAGGCGGAGTTCCTGCCTGGTCGTCACCGTGTTCACTCTTCCAATCGTCGATGAATTGCTTGAAAGGTCCCAAGGTCACGTCAGTGAAGAGGGCGGCCTTAGAGCCGAAGTTTCGGAACAGCAAAGCTTCAGCTACGCCCGCGCGTTCGGCAATCATCCGGGTTGTCGTTCGCGCGTACCCCGACTCCGCAAATAGTTCCTTCGCGGCGTCCAAGAGTAATAGCCGCCCCTCGCCAGGAGCACGGCGGGCGTTTTTCCGTTGATGAGTGCGTTCTGGTGTGTCACCTGAAGCCTCGTTGTCAGCCACTCAATGCTCCTCACCAATCTTTCGACTCGTCTTTGGGGTTCGGATGTGAATCGGCGGACTGCGGTTCTCTATCGGCTGCTTCTGCGCGATTCCTGTTGTGCAGTGCGATAGTCCCGTTACGGCAATTGTTGGCTCAAACGCCGGTATGTCCGGCGCTAGCGACCTCCTCTATTACAAATTCCGGCACGTTGATCGTCTTGTACTCGAGATATTCTGCGATACCCTCCGGGCCGAACTCCCGGCCGTAGCCCGAACACTTCCGTCCGCCGAACGGAGCATCCGAATTGAGCGTGAACGAATTGACCGAGACGGCGCCTGTAATGAGTCGCCGCGCGACATCTACCCCCGTCTTCGGATCGCTCGTGTAGACCCCGCCGTGCAGACCGTAGATGGAGTCGTTGGCGATTCCGACGGCTTCGTCGACGGAATCGTAGGGAATCACCACGACCACCGGGCCGAAGATTTCTTCGCGCGCAATTCTCATGTCGTTCGTGACTCCGGAGTACACGGTTGGCTGCATGTAGTAGCCATGGCCGATGTCGGGGGGCCGATGTCCACCGGTCTCGAGGACCGCGCCCTCGGCTTCGGCCAACGCGAGGTAGCCTTCGACCCGATCACGTTGTCGCGACGAGACCAAAGGCCCAACGTCGGTGGCTGGGTCGAACGGGTCCCCTACGCGAAGTTGGTTCGCGGCAATGGAGAGGCTGTCGACGACCTCCCGGTACCGCTTTACAGGGGCGAGTACCCGGCTGAGCGCAGCGCACACCTGGCCGGTGTTGTAGAAGACGCCCGCACTCATCGATTGGATCGCCACGCCGAGGTCGGCATCCTCGAGGACTATGGCGGCCGACTTCCCGCCGAGCTCTAAGCTCGAGCGCTTGAGCTGCCTTCCGCAGACCGCGCCGATTTCCCTTCCCGCCGAGGTGCTTCCGGTGAATGACACTTTGTCGATGCCGGAATGTGCGACCAGGTACTTTCCGATCGTGCTGCCGCCCGGCACTATGCTCAAAACTCCCTCGGGAAGCCCCGCCGCGTAGAGCGCTTCGCCCAGATAGAACGCACTGACCGGGGTCTCCTCGGCGGGCTTGAGCACGACGGTGCAGCCGGCCAGCAGGGCGGGGATGACCTTCAGGATGCTGAAGTAGAACGGGGCGTTCCACGGCGTTATAGCGCCGACGACGCCAACCGGTTCCTGCTCGATGAGGGCCCATCCTTGACGACCCTTCCGCGTCTTTTGTTCTGCGACATCGGCGCAGAATCGCACGAACGCCTTCGCCGTGGCCAAGGCGGCGGGTATCTGATACTTGAGTAAGTCGGCGAAAGGTGCGCCCATCTCATGGGTTACAACCGTGGCGATGTCATCGGTCGATTGGGCTAGCTGGCGCACCGCTGAAAGAATCAACTCCGCGCGTTCGCTACGGGACATCCGCGGCCATGGCCCCGACTCGAGCGCTGCACGGGCTTTGGTCACTGCGAGGTCGATATCTGCGGTCTCCGCGCGGCGGACTTCCGTCACCACATGCTCAGTGGCTGGAGAGATCACGGGAATCCAACCCGTTCCTTCGCCACGCCAGTCCCCGCCGATGAGCAATTCGCTCCGGTCGTATTTCATAGGCCTCCTTCTCGCAACCAATCGAAAGCTAGTATATAGTAAGTACTTACCTTTTAGAAGCTGATCGTCGACGCCGGATACGGGCCGACCAGATGGCGTAGCCCTGGCTTTCCAAGCACCGAGGAGTCTGTCGCATGTCCCAAGAACTGATCATTGTTGACGACCCCGTTTCGCGGGTTCGTCGTTTGACCCTCAACCGACCCGAGAAGCGGAACGCGCTCAGCGATGAGCTCCGCCTGGCCCTCTTCGAAGCATTGCGCGCGGCCGACTCGTCACCTGACGTTGCAGTGATCGTCATCCGTGGTGCCGGTAAATGCTTTTCGGCCGGATACGATCTCGAGAATTGGGTTCGTCCGGTGGAACGTCACACATCGAAGGTCGACGGGTGGTGGCCGAGGCATGTCATCGCCGGTTGGTTCGAGATGTGGGATCTCGCAACGCCGATCGTGGCTCAGGTCCACGGGTGGTGCCTTGCTGGTGGGTCCGAACTGGCCGCGGCGTGCGACGTGGTCTACATTGCCGACGACGCAAGAGTCGGTTACCCACCCGTGCGCTCGATGTCGACGCCTGACATGGTCTGGCAGCCGTGGTTGCTTGGGATGCGGCGGGGGATGGAGGCGTTGCTCACCGGCGACTGGATCTCGGGTAAGGAGGCTGCCGAACTCGGATTCGCGACGCGAAGCTTTCCAGCGGACGAATTGGAAAATGCCGTTGTCAGCGTCGCCGAGCGCGTGAGCAAGGTTCCCGCTGACATCCTGGCTCTGAACAAGCGGGCTTGCCATCGAGCGATGGAGGCAGCAGGGATTCGGACCGGGATGCGGGCATGCGCGGAGCTCAACGCCATCGGGTTCCATCAGCGATCGTCGAGGGAATTCATGAAATCCATGAGGTCCAAAGGCGTTCGCGACAGCTTGTCCGACCGCGATCGGAACTTCGCCGACTATCGAGAAGAAGCTCAGTCGGCATCGTCGGCTGCCGTACACGATGCCTGAGCTCGTCGGTTCGTGGGGTACCGATGTGGTTACCGAGCACGTACTCGGTTCGCCTTGCAAAGTTTTCGAATCACGACCGCGCTCGCTTGCCGAACTGCTGCGGAATGCTGTCCGATTGGGAGACCAGCCATACGTTATACAGGGTGACCGGACGCTGACATTCGACGCGTTGTCGGGAGCCACGGCCAGCTTTGCCGAGCAGCTTCGATCGCGGCACTCACTTCGCCGCGGCGATCGCGTGCTGCTGCTAGGTGCGAACTCCATAGAATGGGTCGTCATGTTCTGGACGTGCGTGAGCCAGGGCTGGGTGGTCAGTGCCGGAAATGCTTGGTGGAGTGGCGATGTCGTTTCCGACGTGGTAGCCGCGTTGGGTCCGCGGCTTGTCGTTGCCGACGACCGTCGCCTGGCATTGATTCCCGAGGGTGTAGCTGCCATTCGCTTCGACGAACTGACTTTTTCCGAAGCCGCCCAGGAGGCAGTCGAAGATCTAAGTGCAGACGAAGACGAACCGGCCGTGATCATCTTTACTTCGGGAACCACGGGCGGCCCAAAGGGTGCTGTTCTTAGTCATCGCAATCTGATTGCCGCCACTCAAAACTCGCTGATCAACTCGGATCAACTTTCCGTACGCCACGATGCGTCGAGGCGCACCTCGTTGATGTCGGTTCCCTTGTTTCACATCGGCGCGGTACAACAGCTGCTCTCTTCCATCGTCACGGGTGGGACCATGGCATTCCTCAAGGGCCGATTCGATCCTTCGGAAGTGATTCGACTCTTACGAGAGCACAAAATCGTGGTGTGGTCGGCAGTGCCGACCATGGTCTCGCGCGTGTTGGACGCGCTCGAGGAAAGTCCGCAGGATGCTCAGGACGAAGTTGCCCTGAGATCGCTCGTGATGGGGGCGGCTCCCGTGCCGAAGGGCCTTTGGGACCGGGTCATCGCACGGTTTCCGAAAGTCAAACGAGGTGCCGCCGTTTCGTATGGCCTTACCGAGGCTGGTGGAGCGGTGAGCGTCGCTGTCGGAGACGATCTAATGCGTCATCCTGATTCCGTTGGCAGACCACTGCTAACAGTCCAGTTGGCCATTGAGAATGAGGACGACGAAGGGGTAGGCGAGATTCTTGTCCGTAGCCCCAGCGTGATGGTCGGCTACTGGAACGAATCGGACGCTTCGGTGATTACGGCTGAGCGCTGGTTGCGGACAGGAGATTTGGGACGCGTGGATACCGACGGATTCCTATACCTCACCGGCAGGGGAAAGGATGTTGTGATCCGCGGAGGTGAGAATGTGTCCGCGCGCCGGGTCGAAGCGAGGTTACAAGAGCACCCGGCCGTGCTGGATGCCGCGGTGATCGGACTTCCACATGACGATCTCGGTGAAGAGGTTGCTGCTGCTGTGGTGTTGCGCCGCACCGCCGCAGCGACCGTGGCAGAACTTGCTGCGTTCGCCACTGCCGCCTTGGCCTATTTTGAGGTTCCGACCCGCTGGTTCATCTCCCACGACGATCTTCCGCGCAACGCAGCCGGCAAGGTCGTCAAGCGCGAACTGGCCGCGTCGCAATGGGGCTGATGGGTTCGACGATGCCGTCCCCGACGACGAGGCTCCGCCCGGGGCCGGCGCCGAGCATGAAATCCCGCGTGCGACTTTGCGTGTCATTGCGCGAGACCCCCAGGAGTTTTCGACCACAGAGACCGCAACATTCAACGTTCCGGGATCGACAACCAAGAAAGGGCCCCACATGTCCAAGGCATTGCTGATCGTGTACACGAACCCGATAACCCCCGACCGGCATGACGACTACAACCATTGGTACGACAAAATCCACCTCCCTGAGATTCTCGCTGCGGACGGGTTTGTCGCCGCGTCTCGCTATCGGCTCTCAGAAGTCGCAGTCGAGGGTATGGATCGGCCGGAGCACCGTTATGCGGCAGTGTATGAACTCGACACCGATGACTTACAGGGCGCTCTTGACACGTTGATACAGTCCGCAGCCGATCTTGACATGGGGGACTCCATAGATCAAGCGGGTGCAACCGCCGCGCTCTGGGAGGAAATCACGCCTCGTGTGACGAAAGCTTAGCCATCACCGCTCAGGGAGTCGGGTTGTCCACTGCGACAAACTGCTCCAATAGAATGGTGAACGTCGGTGAACCAGTTGTAGGCTCCGCCCCTTATTGGTGAGCCATAACCGTACGGGCCGGCTGTCGTGCCCATCGCGGCGGCGGACGAGCAGCCCCGCCGCGGTCATCCGAGCGGCCATCTTGACGATGGTCGGAGTCTTGACATGGACCGCGGCGGCGGCCTCGCCGGGCGTCCGATGGCGATGGTACAAGCGGGGTTGAGGCCGCCCAAGCCCGTTGGCGAGCGCCGCAAGCCGGTCGCGCTTGTCCGGGCCGGAGCCATCCACACGGGCGAACTGCTGGAACCGCCCATCGAAATCACGCCTGAGACTTCAGTCCGCGTGACTGCTGGCGATGTCGCCCGGTCCTACCGGCCGGGTGGCGTCCGCACCGGCAGGTGCGGACCGGTCCGGCGGCCCTGCCGGGGCCGGGTATCACCAATTCTGGATGGCGTGATCGGGCCGGAATGCGTCGATGTTTCCCGGCTGGCAAAGACAACCTTCCTCGTCACAGATAGGTAAACCGGCGGCTCGCCCCCGCGAAAAGGAGTCGACCGAATTGCAGGCCCGGGAAGTGCGCGGCCGCCATCGGTAGATCCTCGCCCTCGATCTCTCGAACGAGGGCATTTCTTGCGCGAGTGGCCAACTCGGGGTCTACATCGGCAAGGCACTCCCACTCATCATGGACGAGTTCGGCCGGGCAGTGCGCGACATCGCCAAGGAGCAGCGCGCGTTGTCCGCCGTCGGAGACGACGACGATCGTGCTGCCGGGCGTGTGTCCAGGAATGCGCATGGCATCGAGGCCAGGCAGTAAAGGGCCATCGGACGACCAGGCCTCGAGCCGATCCAGTACCGGCAGCAAAATGTCCCGTTGCAGTTGGAAGTACTCAAGCCCCTGTGCGAAGTAGGCCGAGGCCTCGCCAGACCCATCAGCGGAGAAGTTTGTGACGAAGAAATCCCAGTCGGCAACGTCGCATCGATAGGTCGCGTTCGGGAACACAACTTCATCGTCCTTGGTTGCCCAACCGATATGGTCGAGATGTAGGTGAGTGAATACGACGTCCGTGATCTGTTCGGGCCCAACGCCATACGCGGCGAGGCTATCGAGCAGTCCACCGCCTGAGAGCCCGATCATTTCGTTTGGGCCAAGACCAAGGTCGACGAGTGTGAGGTGGTTCCCTGCACCACGGATCAGGAAGCCGCCCATCGACTGTTCCAGCAGTCCTTGGTCGTTGAGCAGCTGACGGTGCGATTCCCAGGCCTCATCTTCACTCCTGCCCGCATAGTCATAGATCAGCGACGGCGGCGCTGCGAAGGTTGTGTCGATTACCGGCAAGATCTCGATCGCTCCCACCTTCATCTGTTCTTTCCTTCCGCAACCTGCGTCGGCCGCTATGGCTCCAGGGCCACCACGCGAGCCCTGACACGACCAGAGCCCACTCGTGCGGCGCTGATGCTCACCGAAGAGGAGATGCGGCTTGCCGACCGGCTATTGCGTTGGGTGTCTGTTGAATCGGATGGACTACTGGTGACCAGATGTCTAATGATGTAGAGCATCCGACCACAAAGGTGTGCGACGGTCAATATAAGTCTAATCGCGCCGACCAGAAAAGGCTCGGGGCGTGAGGTCCATGATCTGATCGACGTCGCCCACGAGAAGCGCGATGCAGCAACCACATTGGATCTCGTCAGCAGGCGAGCCAACTCGGATCGGTGCGGGCGTGCATCAAACCTACGGCCAGGCGCGTTCATTGGTGGCGACGTTGTTGAGCTACCTCTGAGGTTGACACGAACTTCATTTTAGCAAAAGATAGTGTGTACTAACTCGTTAAGCGAGTACCTAACGTTTGCAGGGTCGAGATCCCGCGCTTCCGCCGATGAGTCGGTGGTGTAGGCGCTGGATTAAGGAGTGTTATGGGTGAGTTAATGGCCGGTGACGGGGGTCGTGGTGGGGATGCGCGGCGGTTGTGTGACGGGCCGGCGGCGTTCTTTGGTGATTCGTTGACGGCGATGCAGTCGATTGATCGTGATGAGCTCGCCCAGCTGCAGCAGGAGGGGCTGCGGTACCGGTTCGATGGCCTGCGGTCGAAGATCCCGATGCTCGATCGCTTCGCAGATCGTCAGGGGATCGATGAGATTGTCGATGTCGATGATGTTGTTCCGATTTTGTTCGAGCACACGGTGTACAAATCGTATCCTGCTGCGTTGCTGGAACAAGCGCGCTTTGGTGACCTCACGCGGTGGTTGGACAAACTGACTGCCATTGATCTGTCGGCGCTCGATGTGTCGAACTGTAAGTTGATCGATGAATGGGTGACGGTCCTTGACGAGCAGACGGAGCTGAAGATCGTGCACTCGTCGGGGACGTCGGGCACGATGTCCTTATTGCCGATGTCGAAGGCAGAATGGCAGAACTTCGGACGGTTGTTCCGGGTGACGTACCTGCAGCGGTTTGGTGAAGACGCTGATATGTCGGCGGATGAAGAGATCTTCGCGATATATCCGTTTTTCCGACATGGCGCCAGTGGGCATATTCGGGTGTTGGACATGATCGTCGATCACGTGCTCGGCTCCGAGGATCGGCTGTACGTGGCCTATCCCGGTCGTTTGAGCTCCGATGTGTTGTTCTTGGCAGCGCGGTTGCGGGCGGCGCAGGCGCGAGGTGATGTCGACCGGCTGGAGGTTCCTCCGGCGCTTGCGGCTCGCCGGGATGAGTTTGAGGAGCTGCAGAAGCAGATGCCGGCGCAGTTAGAGGCGTTCTTAGAGCGCACCGCCGCTGAACTCAAGGACAAGCGTGTCTTTATGGCGGGAACGTGGAATCTATTCCATGGGATGGCGACCCGCGGCTTGAGTAAAGGGATGGAGAAGATGTTCGCGCCGAACTCGGTGGTGTCCAGTGGCGGTGGGGCCAAGGGGATGGTCCCCCCGCCGAACTGGAAAGAGGATGTGTGCCGATTCTTTGGTATCGACTCGATCACGATGGCGTATGCCATGTCGGAGGTACAGGCGGTCCACTTGATGTGTGAGCGTGAGCGCTACCACTTCGCTCCATCGGCGATTCCGTTTGTGCTGGACCCTGATACCGGTCGGGCATTGCCGCGGCGAGGCATGGTCACGGGGCGCGCGGCCTTCTTCGATCTCAGTGCCCAGACACGCTGGGGTGGGTTTGTCACTGGTGATCGGATCACCGTCGACTGGGATCATATGTGTGAGTGTGGGCGTACGAGTGCCTACGTCGTTGGCGGGATCGAACGGTACAGCGACCTTAAGGGCGGGGACGACAAGATCACCTGCGCGGCTACCGAAAGTGCTCATCGTGACGCGATGGAATTCCTTACTGGGGTTAATGAATGATGGCGATGCAGACATCGAAACCGATGGCCAGCATGGTCATCCGGGGTGCGGTATATACCGATGATTTGATCGAGGTAGGGGGCCGGGGTGGCGACCTAACGTTCCAGACCCCCGATGCCCACCGCTACCTGGATCGGCTCGCACTCAGTGACCCAGGGCAGCTGGCCGACTTGTACCGGTTGTCGTTCGACGACATCGTCGATTACCTCGACGAGTTGGGGCGACATCTCGACATCACGACCAACGAGCGGCTCCAGCGTGCCTGCGAGCTTTCCTATCGGACTGCCCCGACGACGCCATCGATAGTCGACGAGTCCTTCGCTGGGCTCGGCCAGATGTTTTCTGGTGACCTCGTCCGCGAAATAGCCGAGACGCAGGTCGGCGTCCCCTACCTAGAAGGGTGGGTGGCCGAACCGCGTCGCAACGGCCCTCAGCTCGCGGTGCGTTGCTTTGGTGCGCGTGCTCTGCACATCGTGGCCGGTAATGCGCCGGGAATATCGGCGCTGACTATTGTGCGCAACGCGATCTTGCGTAGCGACGCGTTGATCAAGGCGCCGTCCAACGACCCATTCACCGCACTCGCGATCGCCGAGACCATGTGCGAGATGGCTCCGGAACATCCGATCACCAAGCATCTTTCGGTGGCATATTGGCGTGGGGGTGACACCGCGCTAGAGGACCAGCTCTATCAGCCGCACCACTTCGAGAAGATCGTGGCGTGGGGCGGCTTAGCATCGATCAAACACGTCACCCGTTACATCCAGCCGGGGCTGGAGCTCATCGCCCTAGACCCCAAACGCAGCGTCAGCATCCTCGGTCCCGAAGTTTTTGATTCCGACACCCTGCAAGGCGAAGCTGCCATGCGGCTTGCGACCGACATCGGTGCGCTCAACCAGGTCGGCTGTGTCAATGCGCGGGTCATCTATGCGCTTTGCGGCACAGACGCCGCGGGCGTAGAGAAGCTCAACGCTTTCGCTGAGCGAGTTTACGACGCAATGCTGCAGCTGCCTCCGACACTCAGCACCAAGCCCAAGGCATACGACCGCGAGCTGAAGGCACACGTCGACGCGCTTCGCCTTGATGACGACTGGTACCGCGTGATCGGCGGTGAGAACGACGAGGGTGCAATCATCGTGTCCCAGCTGCCCGACTCAGTCGACTTCGCCGGCATGCTGGGCGACCGGACCGCCAACCTGGTACCGGCTGACACCCTCGCCGACGCCATCAAGAGCACCAACGCGTACACCCAAACGGTCGGAGTATTCCCGGAGGCCTTGAAGGATGACCTCCAGAACATCCTGCCGCTGTACGGCGCTCAAAGATTTGTCTCACTGGGATACGCAACCTCGGCATCCCTGGCCTGCCCCCAAGACGGGATCGAAGTCCTGCGGCGAATGGGCAAATGGATCACCAATGAAATCAGCAGCCCCGACACTCTCCCTCCGCCCTGGCTGGCAGATTCGATACGTTGACTCCGAACAGTTTCCGGTCGATGGCAATAATTCCACCGCGCTTGCATAGCCGCGGAAAGTGTTGTCCTACAGCACTGTTAGGCCCACAGGTCTTTGGTAGCTCGATCGGCGGAGACGCTGCGGTGCGCTCTGGCGCGGCGCGGAACTAGTCCAGCGCTAAGCGCGGCGCGTAAACAGACCAAGAAGCCGCCCTTCAGGAGCACGAGGCAACGCCTGTGCGGCGAATAGGAGAGCTACAATGTCGATATTCGATGTATCCGATCGCGCAAAGCAGTATCGGTCAAATCTATTGAGCTTTATGAATTCTCACGTATATCCCGCCGAGGCCGTATACGACCAGCAAATGGCTGCGGCTGGCGATCCCCATTTCCATCCACCCGTCCTGGAAGAGCTGAAGGCGGAAGCTCGGGAGCGGGGCCTGTGGAACCTGTTCTACCCTGACCTCACGTCGGGTCCGGTACTGACCAATCTTGAATACGCGCCGTTGGCTGAAATCATGGGGCGTAGCCACCTCGCACCCGAAGCATGCAACTGTAGCGCACCAGACACCGGTAATATCGAGGTGCTCAACCTCTTTGGAACGGACGAACATAAAGAGCGTTATCTGCGGCCGTTGCTGGATGGCACCATTAGATCTGCCTTCGCCATGACCGAACCGCGCGTTGCTAGTTCGGACGCGACCAACGTCGAACTGACCATGGTTCGCGTCGGCGAAGGCTACCTACTTAATGGACGAAAGTGGTTCGTATCCAACGGGATGCACCCGAACTGCAAGGTTTTGATTGTCATGGGCAAGACGGATCCGACCGCGGCGGTACGCCGTCAGCAGTCGATGATGGTCGTGCCATGCGACGCGCCGGGCGTCACGGTCATACGTAACCTGCGGGTGTTTGGATATCACGACCGGGAAGGGCATGCGGAAATCGACTTCGACAACGTATGGGTGCCCGCGAAGGATGTACTCAAGGGTGAGGGTGAGGGCTTCGCGATCGCCCAGGCCCGGCTCGGGCCCGGCCGGATTCATCATTGCATGCGCGCTGTTGGCATGGCCGAGCGTGCCCTGGAGCTGATGTGCGAACGCGCCCTGTCGCGGGTTGCGTTCGGAAGGCCAATCAGCGCGAATGCCAACGTTCGCGATTGGATTGCGGAATCCCGCATCGAGATCGAAATGATTCGGCTACTGACACTCAAGACCGCGTACCTAATGGACACAGTCGGCAACAAACAAGCCCGATCGGAAATCGCAGCGATCAAGGTGGCGGCACCGAACGTGGCACTGAAGGTGGTGGATCGTGCCATCCAAGTGCACGGCGGCGGGGGGGTGACGGAGGACTTTCCGTTGGCGATGGCGTGGGCGCATCTGCGAACGTTGCGGCTAGCTGATGGCCCAGACGAAGTGCACAAGCGGACCATCGCCCAGCGGGAGTTGGGAAAGTACCGCAACGTTCCAACGATGCCCATGGGCGGTGCGTGACGGTGCGATGACATGAGCAACCTTGATCTCACTGGCCGAACCGCGATGGTCGTCGGCGCGTCTCGTGGCATCGGGTTGGCAACAGCGAAAGCACTTGCTGCAGTTGGTGCGAACGTTGTGCTGACTTCGCGCCGACAGGATGCCGCGGACGCTGCGGCGGCCGAGGTAGATGGGAACGTGCTCGGCGTCGCAGCTCATGCCGCCGACGTACAAGCAGCGAAGCATTGCATTGAGTGCACACTCGAACGCTTTGGCAGCATTGACATCCTGGTGAACAACGCCGGCACCAACCCGGCGTACGGGCCGCTGATCGACCAAGACCATGGACGATTCATCAAGACCTTCGATGTAAATCTTTGGGCACCAATCATGTGGACGTCGCTGGTGGCGCGCGCATGGATGACCAGATATGGCGGAACCGTCGTCAACACCGCATCCATCGGTGGGATGGGTTGCGAAGCGAATCTCGGGCTATACAACGCCTCGAAGGCCGCTCTGATCCACGTCACCAAACAGTTGGCACTCGAACTTTCCCCGAATGTGCGCGTCAACTCGATAGCGCCAGGCGTGGTGCGCACCAAATTGGCGGAAACACTCTGGAAGGAAAAAGAAAACCAGTTGAACTCTTCAACTGCGCTAGCGCGAATCGGCGAGCCAATGGACGTCAGCGCGGTCATCGCGTTCCTTGTCTCCGATGCAGCAAGCTGGGTTACCGGCGAAACCTTCGTTGTCGACGGCGGACAGCGGCTCGGCGATGTTCGTCCGTTCCGGAGCGGAGATGCCGTCCGTGACTGAAAACCAAGAGATCCTCGGCATTGATCCCGGCGCGGTGGCGCAGTGGATGTTTACGCTGGGGATCGAATTCACGCTGCCGTTAGGCTTTCAGCGGATTGGGCTGGGACAGTCGAACCTCACCTACCGTGTCAGCGACGGGGCGGGTCGTACGTGGGTGCTGCGCCGTCCGCCGTTCGGGCACCTGCTCGCATCGGCTCACGATGTTGTCCGCGAAGCTCGCATTATGGTGGCGTTGGCGAACACGGATGTGCCGGTGCCGCAAATCCTCGGTTACACAACAGGTTCCGAGTCTTTCGGCGTGCCGCTAGTGTTGATGGAATTCGTCGACGGTTTGGCCGTCGACACGATGGACATCGCCGAGACGCTAGCACCACCGCAGCGCCGACAGATCGCCCTGTCGTTGCCGCGTACCCTTGCAGCCGTTCACGGCGTCGACCTTACCGATGCAGGACTCGCAAATCTGGCCAGCCACAAAGCGTACGCACACCGCCAACTCAAGCGGTGGTCGGCGCAGTGGGAACTGTCCAAGACACGAACACTGCCCGAGGTCGACGAGCTTACCCGCCGCCTAGCCGCGGCGATACCTGAGCAGCGCGAGATCACATTGGTGCACGGTGATTTTCATCTACGAAACCTGATAACTTCTGTGTCCACCAACCAGGTGGTTGCGGTACTGGACTGGGAACTCTCAACTCTCGGTGACCCGCTGGCCGATATGGGCACCCTGCTCACCTATTGGCCCGAACCCGGTGAGACGACCGGCGGTGACTTTGCGCCGTCTACATTGGACGGTTTCCCGGATCGCGCCGAGATGGCTCGGCTCTACCTTGAGACCACGGGACGTGACCCCGCCGCGTTGCAGTACTGGCACGTACTAGGGCTGTGGAAGTTGGCGATCATTTGTGAAGGCGTCATACGCCGTGCGGCAGATGAACCGGAGAATCGGGCCGCAGCAGGAATCCCTACCGTTCAGCAAATCACTTCGTTACTGAGCAAAGCCTACGAAATCGCCGATGGCGCGGGGGTTTAAACCAGAGCTAGCCAGAACATAGCCGAAACATCCAAGGGCTAGCTGCTTGTGCAGCTTTCCGTAGTGTCACAGATTTACCCTGATCAGCTTCACGGCACCCTGGCATGCGAGGCGCCGCAAATGAACACCGCCATCCGGGCGGGAGTGTCGCCAGCGTTCTTCCACCGGTGTCGTGTTCCGTTCTGTACCACAGTATCGCCGGGATGCAGGATCACCTCCGCACCGTCGTCCAGTTCGAGCACTAAGGTGCCCTCAAGAACCACTTCGAAGTCGATAGTGTCGGTGGTATGCATGCCGGGGTCGCTACGGTCCATGTAACGAATCATCCCCGGTAGCTTCTCTTCAAAATCAGCCAGCGCTTCCCCGGGATCGCCCAGCTCCTGATCTTTGGGTGCGGCTGCTGGGGGAATAGTGAGCATCGCGAACCGAAATCCGCCGATCGGCGGAAAGTACGTATGCCACTCGGGCATTGCACCGTCATCCGGATATTGTGGCGTGTCGTCGCCTCCCCAAAGGAGATGAAATTCACTGGCGGGCAGCAATACAGGTAGCCGCGGCTGCACTGCTTCATCGCTGACAAATACAGACTTGCCGGATGCGTCGTGTCCGGTCACCACTCGACGGATGTGCACTCTCTAAGTGAAGCATCTACCGTCCGACTGTTGGAGGGATTCGGTTCAGATAGCCGAAGCCGCAGGATTGACCGCGTGGCATCGAATGTATCTCGATGTACCCAGCGGTCAGGCGGTGGCGAGCGCTACCCGCAATGTGTCGCAGCGGGTATCGAAAAACCGCTTTGTTACTTGGGCTTTCGGCAAGGCAAGGTCGAATCCGTGGAAGGCGCCGGGGATGATCTCGACCTGGCACGGCACCCCGGCGGCGTTGAGCCGTTCGGCGTAGGCCAGGTCTTCGTCATGGAACAGGTCATGCGTGCCCACACCGATCCACGCCGGCGGCAGCCCGCTCAGGTCGTCGCGCCGGGCGGGCACGGCGACCTGCGGGTCCGCGTTGCCCAGGTAGGCGGCCCAGCCGAAGCGGTTGCTGCGGTTGTCCCACAGCCGGTAGTTCGCGCTGGGCTCGGTGGCCGAACTGCGGTCGTCGAGCATGGGATAGGTCAGCAGCTGAAACGAGGGGCTCACCTCGGCGCGGTCGCGTGCCAGCAGGGCGAGGGCCGCGGCGAGGCCGCCGCCGGCGCTCGCGCCCCCGATGGCCACCCGGTAGCGGTCCACCGACGGCAGTGCGGCGAGCCAGGTCAGCGCCGCGTAGCAGTCGTCCAGCGGTGCGGGATACGGATGTTCGGGCGCCAGGCGGTATTCCACCGACGCGACGGTGATGCCCAGCCGCTTGCTGAACCCGCTGCACAACCGGTCGTCCTGCCGGGCGTCGCCGATCACGTATCCGCCGCCATGGATCCACAGCAGCGCGGGCGTCGGCTCGCTGACGCCCGCGGGCCGGAACAGCCGGACGCCGGCGCCCGATTCGAGGGTGATCACCTCGACGTCGCGGACGGGCTTGCCCAGGCGTGACCGCCAGGCCATCGCCACCCGCATCATGGGCAGGGTGCGGGGGCCGACGAGGCGCCGAGGGGCGAAGCGGGCGAGTTTTTGCAGGTCAGGATGAACAACGTCGTTCGTCACCGATCCAGTATCGCCGACGGGGAAAATCAAAGGACCGCTATCGGTGTTCTGTCGTGTATGACCTCAGGAGGCAGCGTGCCCGCAAACGTCCCCCACCTCGCCACGCGATCGGTCGACACGGCCCTCGGGACGCTCCGGGTCCAGGTGAGTGACGGAACCGGGCCCGCGGTCTTGATGTGGCCGAGCCTGCTGATGACCGGCGACCTCTGGGCCGGCCAGGCGGCGCGCTTCGGCGACAGCCATCGCCTGGTGCTGATCGACCCGCCCGGCCACGGCGGCAGTGCGCCGCTGAGCGGACCGTTCAGCTTTGAAGACTGCGCGCGCTGCGTCGTCGACCTGCTGGACGGGCTGGGCATCGACCGGGCCCACTTCGTGGGCAATTCCTGGGGTGGGATGATCGGCGGCACCTTCGCCGCCCTGCACCCCGACCGGCTCGAGCGGGCCGTGCTGATGAATTGCACGGCCTCCAAAGCCGGTGTCGCACAAAAGGTTCAATACGCCGCCATGCTGTGGCTGGCGCAACTACTCGGCGGCATCCGGCCGCCGCTGACGCGGTCGAGCGTCCGCGCGTTCCTGGGTCCGACCACGCTGCGCACCCGCCCCGATGTGGTCGAGACCGTGCGGACGAACGTGGCTGCGGTAAACGTCGATTCGGTCCGCTGGGCGGTCCGCAGCGTGGTCTCGGCCCGCCCGGACCAGCACGCCCTGCTGGGGCGCGTCACGGCGCCGGTGCTGGTGGTCGCCGGCGCGGAAGACGCCACCTTCCCGGTGGCCGAGACCCGGGCCATGGCCGAGTCGATTCCCACCGCGTCCTTCACCGTGCTGGACGGCGTCGCCCACCTCGCGGCGCTGGAGGACCCCGCCCGGGTGAACGCGCTGCTGGAGTCGTTTCTGTTCGGGTGACGCGACACCGCTATCGAACCGAAACGGCCGCTGCCACGTAGCCCTAACGGGCCCGCCGAGGGCCCACAAGGCAGTGGATTAACCGAGCCGCGATCGGGGTATCGGTGCAATGCTGGCGAACGTGCTTGCCGTCAGCTTGTTGGGGTTTGCCGGCTCGTGTTCGCGACGTCCCGCCTGGGGCCGAGCGTCTGCAGGCCGCCCGATCGGCCGCGACGCGAGGGGCGAGACATGCTGGGGCAACTTTACGATCGGGCACTCGGCGGGGAGCGATGTTGGATCCGCCACGACGACGGCGAACTGCGACCGCTGCCGGCCCACCGCTGGCTGGGCGTGCGATGTCCCCCGAACGGCGCCGGCGTATCCGGTGACGTCGACGAGGTTTTCGACGAAGCCGTCACGCAGATGTGCACCGGGCCGACCATCGAGCTGGGCTGCGGTCCCGGGCGGTTGGTGGCGAGGCTGATCCAGCGGGGCATCCCCGCGCTCGGTATCGACCGCTCCGCGACCGCGATCCAGCTGGCGGGTCGCGGCGGTGCGCCGGCCCTGTTGGGTGACGTGTTCGAGGAGCTGCCCGGAACGGGCTTGTGGCAAACGGTGTTACTGGTCGACGGCAACGTCGGACTGGGCGGGGACCCCCTGCGGATTCTCGGGCGCGCCTTCGAGCTGTTGGCCCGCGGCGGCCGCTGCATCGCCGAATTCGAAGCCGAGACCATCGGCATCCGGTCGCGCTGGGTCCGCCTCGAGTCGTCGTGCGAGGTCGGCCCTTGGTTTCGCTGGGCGACCGTCGGAGTGGACAGCGCCGCCGCGCTGGCCGCGCAGGTGGGGCTGACGCTGACCGGCGTCCGCCTGATCGGCGACCGGGTGATCGCCAGCCTGGCGGCGGTCTGAGCGTGTCGCGCACAGCTAAATCCACCGCGCGCAGCGAACCGCCAAATGTATTCTAAACAGGGTGAATAACCCATTCAGCGACGCCTTCGGGCAAAGTGTCAGCGCAACCATAGCCGGTTCTACGTAAACGCCGGTTTCGCCGACCTGCCCGGGGGTACAGTTCCCGACATGACGGCGAACCGACCGGGCATCACACCGTGGGTGAAATGGTTGCTGCGGGCCGGTCCCGCCGACTATGCGCTGGCGCTGAGCGTGGCCGGGGCGTCGCTGCCGGTGGTCGGCAAGCACCTCGAGCCGCTGGCCGGGATGACCGCCATGGGCGTGTGGGGGGCGCGGCACGCGCCGGAGGCGATTTCGGCGGCGACCAAGGACTGGTTCACACCGGGGATCAACGACGCGCGGCGCCGGGACCGCGAGAGCACGCGGCAGGTCTCCCTCGCGGCGTTGCGGGGGGTCGTGTCCGCGGCGGATCTCGAGCTGGACTGGCCGGCGGCCGAACGGACGCCGCCGATTTGGGACAGCCTGCGCCAGCGGCGCCACCTGTATCGCCGCGCCGTCCACTACGGGGACCACCCCGCGCAGGTGCTCGACGTCTGGCGTCGCAAGGACCTGCCCGCGCAACCCGCACCGGTGCTGATCTTCCTGCCGGGCGGCGCCTGGGTGCATGGCAGGTGCATGGGTCAGGGGTCCGCCTTGATGTCACGGCTGGCCGAGCAGGGTTGGGTGTGCCTGGCGGTGGACTATCGCGTCGCGCCGCACCATCGCTGGCCGCGCCACATCGTCGACGTCAAGACCGCCATCGCGTGGGCGCGCGCCAACGTCGACAAGTTCGGCGGCGACCGCAATTTCGTTGCGATAGCGGGGTGTTCGGCCGGCGGCCACCTGTGCGCGCTGGCCGGACTGACCCCCGACGACCCGCAGTATCAGGCGAAGCTGCCCGAGGGCGCGGACACGTCGGTGGACGCGGTCGTCGGAATCTATGGCCGCTATGACTGGGAGGACCGCTCGACGCCGGAGCGGGCCCGGTTCGTCGACTTCCTGGAGCGGGTCGTGGTGAGAAAGTCGATCGCCCGTCACCCCGAGGTTTTCCGGGCCGCGTCGCCGATCGCCCGGGTGCACCGTAATGCGCCGCCCTTTTTGGTGATTCACGGCAGTAAGGACAGCGTCATCCCCGTGGAGCAGGCGCGCAGCTTCGTCGAAAAGCTGCGGAGGGTGTCGCATTCGACGGTCGGCTACCTGGAATTGCCCGGCGCGGGCCACGGATACGACCTCATCGACGGCGAGCGCGCGGGCGCCGCGGCGCACGTCGCCTCGCTGTTCCTCAACCAGGTTTATCGCACCAAAACACGGATCGGGGCAAAAGAGGTTATCTGAGCTGGCGCCGCTGAGTATGGTCCCTCTATGGGCAAGGGGCAGCGGTGAAGAGGCTTAGCGGCTGGGACTCGGTACTGCTGTACAGCGAAGCACCGAACGTGCACATGCACACCATCAAAGCCGCCGTCATCGAACTGGACGTGGATCGGCGTTCCCTGAACGTCGACGCGTTTCGCGAAGTCATCGCTGGCCGGCTGAACAAGCTCGATCCGTTCTGCTACCAGCTCATCGAGGTCCCCCTCAACTTCCACCACCCGATGTGGCGGGAGAACTGCGAGGTCGACCTCGACTATCACATCCGCCCGTGGCGGGTGGCGCCGCCCGGGGGCCGCCGGGAGCTGGACGAGGCGATCGGGCAAATCGCCAGCACCCCGCTCGATCGCAGCCGCCCGCTATGGGAGATGTACTTCGTGGAGGGCTTGGCCAACAACAGGATTGCGGTGGTCGGCAAAATTCACCACGCGCTCGCCGACGGGGTGGCGTCGGCGAATCTGTTGGCCCGCGGCATGGACCTGCAGCCGTGCCCGGAGGGCAAGCCCTACATGTGCGACCCGCCCCCCACCACGCGGCAGCTCGTCGCCTCGGCGTTCGCCGATCACGTGCGCCACGTCGGGCGGATCCCGCACACCATCCGCTACACCGCGCAGGGTTTGGGCCGGGTGCGCCGCAGCGCGCGTAAGTTCTCCCCGGAGCTGACGCGGCCGTTCGAACCGCCGCCGACGTTCATGAACCACAAGATCACCCCGGAGCGGCGGTTTGCCACCGCCACGCTGGCGTTGGCCGACGTCAAGGAGACCGGCAAGCGGCTCGGGGCGACGATCAACGACATGGTCCTGGCCATGGCGACGGGCGCGTTGCGCACGCTGCTGTTGCGCTACGACGGCAAGGCCGAACCGCTGCTGGCCTCGGTGCCAATGAGTTTCGACTTCTCGCCCGAGCGGATCTCCGGCAATCGTTTCACCGGCGTCCTGGTGGGCCTGCCGACCGATGCCGACGATCCGCTGGAACGGGTGCGCTGCAGCCACGAGAACGCCATCGCGGCCAAGGAAAGTAACCAGCTGATGGGACCGGAGCTGGTCAGCCGATGGGCGGCATACATGCCGCCCGGCCCCACCCAGGCCTTCTTCCGGTGGGCGTCCGGCCGCGACGGCCACAACAAGATCCTCAACCTGAACATCTCCAATGTCCCCGGGCCGCGGGAGCGCGGCCGGGTCGGCGGGGCATTGGTCACCGAGATCTATTCGGTGGGCCCGTTGACCGCCGGCAGCGGGCTCAACATCACCGTGTGGAGCTATGTCGATCAGCTCAACATCTCGGTGCTCGCCGACGGGGCCACGTGCGAGGACCCGCACGAGGTGACCGACGCCATGGTTCACGACTTCATCGAAATCCGCAGGGCCGCGGGGCTTTCGGAGAACCTCACCACCGTCGAAGCCGCGATGGCGCCGGCCTGATCGGCTCAGGCCGGGCGGTGACGGCACCCGGTGGTAACCCGAATCTCTCCGGGACGTTAACGCCATTCCCGGCGACCGTTACCATCGGTCCGACAGGAGCCACCGATACCTGAAGGAGCTGTGCGGCGCGTGAGCAGCGAAAACCAAGAGGCCAACGAGCCCGAAGTCCTGGTCGAACAGCGGGACCGGATCCTCATCATCACGATCAACCGGCCGAAGGCCAAGAACGCGGTCAACTCCGCGGTGGCCAACGGCCTGGCCGCCGCCGTCGACCGGCTCGACGGCGAACCCGGGCTGTCGGTGGGCATCCTCACCGGGGCCGGCGGCTCGTTCTGCGCGGGCATGGACCTCAAGGCCTTCGCCCGGGGCGAGCTCCCCATCGTCGAGGGCCGCGGCATGGGCTTCACCGAACGCCCACCGGTCAAGCCGCTGATCGCGGCGGTCGAGGGTTACGCGCTGGCGGGCGGCACCGAACTGGCGCTGGCGACCGACCTGATCGTGGCCTCCAAAGACTCGGCGTTCGGCATCCCGGAAGTCAAGCGCGGCCTGGTCGCCGGGGGCGGCGGGCTGCTGCGGCTGCCGCAGCGCATCCCGTCCGCGATCGCCATGGAGCTGGCGCTGACCGGTGAAAATTTGAGCGCGGAGCGCGCACACGCGCTGGGGATGGTCAACGTCCTCGCCGACCCCGGATCCGCGCTGGATGCGGCGATCGAGCTGGCCGAGAAGATCGCGGCGAACGGGCCGCTGGCGGTGGCCGCCACCAAGCAAATCATCGTCGAGTCCCGCGGCTGGAGCCCCGACACCATGTTCGCCGAGCAGAACAAGCTGCTGGCTCCGGTGTTCTCGTCCAACGACGCCAAAGAGGGCGCCATCGCTTTCGCCGAGAAGCGGCCGCCCAAGTGGACGGGCACCTGATCCGCCGCTAGGCGGCCTGATCCTCTTCGGCTCCAAGGCTTTCCGAGTCCGCGCTGTCCTCGACGGTGACCGGTCCGGCCACCGTCGATGCGGCGTGGGTGGTCGGCAGCGGCGCCAGGCCCGGCTCCGGCGTCAGCAGCATCGTCGCGCGCGCGTCGAGCACGTGGCCGATGAAGAAGTCGTAGGTGAAGATGCCGACCACGGCACCGACCAGCGGGCCGACGATCGGAATCCACCAATATCCGGTGGTGCCGCCGTAGTCGCCGGAGAACGCCAGCTTCCCCCAGCCCATGAAGTACGTGAACACGCGCGGCCCGAAGTCGCGGGCGGGGTTGAGCGCGTAGCCCGCGTTGGTCCCGTAAGAGCAGCCGATCACCGCGACGACGAAGCCGATGATCAGGGGCGCCATGTTGCCCGCCGGCGCCTGGTTGCGGTGGTCGATCAACGCCGCGACCAGCGCGACCAGGATGGCGGTGCCGACGAGCTGGTCGAGCAGGGGACCCAGGTAGCCGCCGTGGAAGTACTCGGCGGGGAAGGTCCCGAAGATCGAATACGTGTCCTGCGACTCCGGACGGGTCAGGTGATTGGCGGCGTTGTAGTTGTCGATGGCCGAGCCGTAGACGGCGTAGACGGCCGCGGCCGCGCTGAAGGCTCCGATCAGCTGGGCGACCCAGTACGGAATGACGTTGCGCCAGTCGAACTTTCGCGCCACCGCGAAGGCCAGGGTGACCGCCGGGTTGAGGTGCGCGCCGCTGATCCCGCCGGCGACATAGGTCGCGAGCATGACGGCGAACGCCCACCCGAACACGATGATCAGCCAGTTCGCCGGACCGAACGGCACGCTTTGGCGGCCGGACCCGGGCAGCCCGACCGCGTTGAGCGCGCAGGTTCCGAGCCCGAGCAGCAACAGGACGAAGGTGCCGAAGAACTCGGCAAGCATCGCGCCGGGCAGCCCGGCGCGCAGCCTGGTCAGCGCGCTCGCCGTCGGCGGTGTCTGCTGTCGGCGGATGGTCGATGTCAAGTGCACGCGGTTCCCCCACTACGTCAAACGGTGTTTGTGCCCGCGGGCGCTGCGGGGGCCCGGGCGGGCTTCGGGGTGGGTTAACCGGGCGCCAGCTGCGGGTAAACCTCGCCGCCGGGCTCGGGCGATGCGGAGCGGCCGACGGTGCTGGGCGACGCGATGCTTGCGTGATCTAAACTACAGTCGGGCATGACACTTTTGGTCAGCTTTGTAACGTGCTGAAACCAGAGAAAGATCGAGGATGAGCATTTCCCTGCTGCTCGAGATGGCCGCGTCGGGCGACGCCGAGCGCACCGCGGTGGTATCCGGGGACTTGCGGCTGACCACGCAGCAGCTCAGCGATCTTGCCGACGGCGGCGCGGGGGTGGTCGCGGCCTCGGGCGCCAAGCACCTGGTCTACGTGGGCACCGGCGGCGCGATGCTGCCGGTGCTGATCTTCGCCGCGGCGCGCGCGGGGGTGGCCTTCACCCCGATCAATTACCGGCTCTCCGCCGAGGGCATCCAGGCGCTGATCGAGCGGCTGCCCGAGCCGCTGGTGGTCGTCGACGCCCGCTACCGCGACGCGATCGGCGACGTGTCGGACCGGGTGATGATCTCCGACGATTTCCTCGAGGCCGCGCGCACCGCCGAACCGGCGGCGGAGTTTCCCGACCCGGATTCCGTCGCGATCGTGCTGTTCACCTCGGGCACCACCTCGCAGCCCAAGGCCGTCGAACTCTCGCACAACAACCTGACCAGTTACGTCACCGGGACGGTGGAGTTCGGGGCGGCCTCCGACACCGACGCCGCCCTGATCTGCGTGCCGCCGTACCACATCGCCGGGGTCAGCGCCGCGCTGTCGAATCTGTACGCCGGCCGAAAGATGGTGTACCTGCCCAATTTCGATGCGCAGGAATGGGTTCGGCTGATCAATGCCGAGCACGTGACCACCGCGACGGTGGTGCCGACCATGCTCGACCGCATCATCACCGTGCTGGAGAACGGCGACGGCGCGGCCATCGAGCTGCCGTCGCTGCGCAACCTCGCATACGGCGGCTCCAAGGTCGGGTTGCCGCTGGTGCGCCGGGCCCTCGAGCTGCTCCCCGACGTGGGTTTCGTCAACGCCTACGGCCTGACCGAGACCAGCTCGACGATCGCGGTGCTGACTCCCGACGACCATCGCGCGGCGCAGGCGGCGTCGACCGCGGACGGCGCGCGGCGGTTGGGCTCGGTCGGGCAGGCGGTGGCCGGCATCGAGCTGGAGATCCGCGACGAGGCCGGCAATGTGCTGCCGCCGGGCGAGACCGGCGAGCTGTTCGTGCGGGGCGAGCAGGTCTCGGGCCGCTACACCGGGATCGGCTCGGTGCTCGACGAGAACGGCTGGTTCCCGACCAAGGACATCGCCATGCTCGACGACGAGGGCTACCTGTTCATCGGCGGGCGCAGCGACGACACCATCATCCGCGGCGGCGAGAACATCGCGCCCGCCGAACTCGAAGAGGTTCTGGTCGAGCACCCCCATGTGCGCGACGTCGCCGTGGTCGGTGTCGAGGATCCGCAGTGGGGCCAGGCGATCGTCGCGGTGGTGGTGCCGGCGCCGGGCGTCGACCCCGACCCCGCCGAACTGCGCGAGTTCGTCCGCAAGAGTTTGCGCGGATCACGCACTCCCGACGAGGTAGTGTTTCGCGACGAGCTGCCCACCACCGCCACCGGCAAGGTGTTGCGGCGGGAGATCATCCAGACCCTCACGGGATTGCGCGCCGCGCCGGTCCAGCAGTAAGCGATCAAGGACGGAAATCAATGATCAAGAACGGAACTCGTCTCGCCAGCCAGGTCTGCGACACCCAGGTGATCGTCGTCAGAAGCGCGGACAGCCTCGACGACCTGCGGTGTGGCGGTGTGCCGATGGTGCCGGTGGGCGCCGAACGCTCGGGCGAACTGGACCCGTCGTTCTCCGAGGGCACCGTTATGGGCAAGCGCTACGTGGACGACGCCGGCGCCGAGGTGCTGGTGACCAAGCCGGGCGCGGGGAGCCTGAGCATCGGGCAGACCGCGCTGAACCTCAAAGAGGTCAAGCCGCTACCCGCGAGCGACTGACGACGTCACCGCGAGCCGTCAGGCTTGCCCGGAATCTTGTTCCGGAGAACGAATTCCTTTGCCTTGATCAGGAATTCGAGTTGCTCGCCCACCTGATGCAGCGGGCCCGCGTTGCGGGTGGACCGCGACAGGACGACGGCGCCCTCCAGCGCGGAGATCGACATCACGGCCAGCGATGCGGCGTCGGCGTCGTCGAAGCCGTCGTTGACGAACGCGCGGGTGAGCGCGGTGCACCAGCGGCCCAGGATGGCACCGGCCTCGGCGGAGAGCTTGGGGCCCTTGGGATCATCGCCGTCCGAACAGCCGATCGCCGCCGCGACCACCGGACAGCCGGCGCTGAAGCCGCCGTCGGTGAGGAGCCGCTCCCAGAATTCGACGAACTCCTGCAACAGCACCCGGGCACCGCGGTCGGCGGCGTCATCAATGATGGCGGTGATGGAGTCGCCCGAGTAGCGCAGCGCCTCGGTCAGGATCTGATTGCGCCCGTCGGGAAAGTGGTAGTAGACCGAGCCACGCGGGGCGCCGCTGCGGGCGAGCACCGCGTCGATCGTCACGCCCGCGGCTCCGCGCTCGCGCATCACCTCGGCCGCGCTGGCCAGCATCTTCGTCCGCGTGCTTCCACGCTTCGTCGGGGCGTGCTCCTTGGTGGCGTCACCGATAGTCGGCACTGGCGTACCTCCCGGGGCTGGCGTCATGCAGCGTGCGAGTGGCGCAGCGCCGGCCAGTGCATATGACGCGGGCTGAAGCGGAATGTCCGGCGCCGCAAGTCTGGCATCTCGCGGGTGAATTGATAGCCGGCGACGTTGAGCTCAATGATCCACATGGTGTTCTCCCGGCCTGTGTGCGGCCCTTGATTATGCTAAGAACCATATAAGACATCCGTAAATTAAGCAATTTCTCAGGCGTAATGTGACGTACGCCGCACAAATGGGGCGGGTTCGCCTGCGGGTCCGTACCTGCGGCGGCGACAATCGGCAGAAAATATGCCCTATTGCATAGTCTCTAGCATGGGCGGCCCGTAGCCGACCCCCCAAACGCCGAACGTGCACTCACGGCGAAAATTCGGCGGCATTGTCAAGCGGTGAATGCAACATTTTGGGTTAGGCGGCTTGGTCGAGGAGGGCGGTTAGGCGTTGGGCCGGGGTATCGAGGTTCAGCGTGGGTCGGGGGCGTTGGTTGAGGGTGTCTTGGATTCGTCTGAGGTCAGCTTTGGTGTAACCGCTTAAGTCGCTGCCTTTTTCGAACCAGAATCGCAACAGGCGGTTGGTGTTTTCGTTGCTGCCTCGTTGCCACGGTGAGTGGGGATCGCAGAAGTAGACCGGAGCGGCCAGCTGTAGCTGGATGTCGCGCCAGCTAGCCATTTCGCTGCCACGATCCCAGGTGATCGAGCGGCGCAGGTGCTCGGGCAGTTCGCTCATTGCCTCGATCATCGCGGCGGCTACCGTGGCCGCGGTGCGGTCACCGGGCAGGTGCAGCAGGATCGTGAAGCGGGTGCTGCGCTCCACCAGGGTGCCGATTGCGCTGTTGTGGGGTCCCACGATCAAGTCGCCCTCCCAGTGGCCCGGCACGGCGCGGTCATCAGCCTCAGGTGGGCGATCAGCGATGGTGAATTCCTCACCGGCGCTAAACACCCCACGACGATTGTCTGAGCCTCGATGCTTTCGTGCGGCCCGCTTCGTGGACAGGCATTTGTGCAGATCAGCGCGCAAACTGCCGCGAGTCTGCACATACAGGCACTGATAAATGGTTTCGTGGCTCACTTGTGCCAGCCTGTCACCGGGGTGATCGCGGGCCAACACCTCGGCGATCAGTTTCGGACTCCAGCCCTGATCCATCCAGCCTTCGATCATCGCGCACAACGGGTTATCGGCGAGCTTGAATTCCTTGGGCCGCCGCGCTTTCTGCGCGGCCCGCGCATGCGCCATCAGAGCGTGGTAGTCGCCGTCGGCATTGCAGTTACGCCGAATCTCGCGGTAGATCGTTGTGCGGTCGCGACCCAGCCGCTCGGCGATGTCGGCGGCGCTGAGTCCGCCGTCGCGGCCGCGCATGATCTCCACGCGTTCGCTGACACTGAGCCGATGACCCGCTCCACCGGGCAAGGACATGTTGCCCGGCTTGAGCAGGCCACGTTGACCCCGGCCTCCGATATGCAGTTTCATCGCTCCAGCGTCACGCCACCACACCCACGCCCTGGTCGTTGACACGCCCATACCTTGAGCCGCCACAACCAGCGGGGCTCCCCGACATACCCGGTCGAACAACTCCCGACGCACCGCCGGCGAATGCGGAAAACCACTCGGCATCGCAACTCCTAAATCCACGGATGTTGCATTGACCGTATGAATCCGCCGGCAGATCCCTCGCCCTGAGTGCACGTTCGACGCGCGCCAGACCTAGCTTTCGATCGTGTGGCCCATCGGCATCAGCACGCTCTTCTGCTGCGTGAAGTGCTCGACGCCCTCGGGGCCGTTCTCGCGGCCGATGCCGGAGTTCTTGTAGCCGCCGAACGGGCAGCACGGGTCGAACGCGTACCAGTTGATCGCGTACGTCCCGGTGCGGATCTTCTCCGAGACCTCGATGCCCCGCTGCACGTCGGCGGTCCACACGCTGCCGGCCAGCCCGTACACCGAGTCGTTGGCGATCTTGATCGCGTCCTCCTCGGTGTCATAGGGAATGATCGACAGCACCGGCCCGAAGATCTCCTCCTGGGCGATCGTCATCTTGTTGTCGACGTCGGCGAACACGGTCGGCTGTACGAAGAAGCCGCTGGCTAGGTCATCGCGCCCCTCGGGACGGCCGCCGCCGCACACCAGCCGCGCGCCCTCCTCGATGCCCTTGGCGATGTAGCCCTCGACCCGGGCCCGCTGCTTCTCCGAAATCAGCGAACCGATCTGGGCGGCCGGGTCCGACGGCAGGCCCACCGGCAGCGCCTGCACGAAAGTGCTTACCGCATCGACGATTTCGTCGTACCGCGAGCGGGGTGCCAGGATGCGCGTCTGGGCCACGCAGGCCTGGCCGGTGTTCATGATCCCGGAGAACACCAGCATCGGGATCGAGGACGCCAGGTCGACGTCGTCGAGGACGATGGCGGCCGACTTCCCGCCCAGCTCCAGCGTGCAAGGCTTGAGCATGTCGGCGGCGCGACGGCCGATCTCCTTGCCGACGGCAGAGCTGCCGGTGAAGGAGAAGATGTCGACGTCCGGGTTCGAAGTCAGCGCCTGCCCGGTCTCGATGCCGCCGGGCACCACCGACAGCACGCCCTCGGGCAGCCCCGCCTCGGCGAAGGCCTCCGCCAAAGCGTTTGCGCTCAAAGGGGTTTCGGCGGCCGGCTTGAGCACCACCGTGCACCCGGCCAGCAGCGCCGGGCCCAGCTTGTTGACGGCCAGGAACAGTGGCACGTTCCAGGCGACGATCGCGCCCACCACACCGATCGGCTCGCGGTGGACGATGCTCTGCCCGTAACCGCCGGTGCGGACCTCTTTCCACTTGACCTGGTCGACGGCGGGGCCGGCGAAGAAGTTCAGCGCCCCGATCGAGCTCATCCAGTGCATCGTTTCGACGCCGGTGGGCGGCTGGCCGGTCTCGGCCGCGAGCAGCTGGGTGAACAGGTCCTTGCGCTCCTCCATCACTTTGAGCGCGTTGGCGATCACGGCCGCGCGCTCCTTCGGCGGCGTGGTCGGCCACGGGCCGCTGTCGAAGGCCGCGCGGGCCGCGGCGACGGCGGCGTCGACGTCGGCAGCGGCGGCCAGCGGCACCTTCCCGACGTACTCACCGGTGGCCGGACAGGTCACCTCGATCACTTCGGAGGTCGACGGTTCCGTCCACTTGCCGCCGATGAAAAGCTTGTCGTATTCGGTCTTGACGTCGGTCATCTTCCGCCACTCCTCCTGCTTGTTTCAGATCGCGCTGCCCTGTCATCGTCGTCGGCGGGCATGCGCGCCACCCTACCCAAGCCGACGCAAAACGAGAACACGTTTCACTCTTGGGGTTGGAGCACCAGCACGAGATTGCTCACGAGGAACTCGCGCAGCACCGGCACGCGCGTCAACCACCACGCCCATCGCGGGTGGTAGCGGGGAAAAGCGGCCAGGGCGGCGCCGGTGCTCGCGGCCCATGTCAGGCCGTCGGCCGCCGACACCTCGAACAACGACGACCCGTAGTCGTTTTTGGCCGGATGGCCGTGCTTGCGGGCGTAGCGCGCGGCGGCGCGCTCGCCGCCCAGGTAGTGGGTCAGGCCCATTTCGTGGCCGCCGAACGGGCCCAGCCACACCGTGTAGGACAGCACGGCTAGCCCGCCGGGCCTGGTCACCCGCAGCATCTCGGTGCCGAGTCGCCAGGGCCGCGGCACGTGCTCGGCGACGTTGGACGACAGGCAGATGTCGACCGAAGCGTCGGCGAACGGCAGCGCCATGCCCGACGCCCGCACGAACGTTCCCGGGCCCGCCGCGACGGCGGGGCCGCCCGCGTGCATCTCGGCCGGGTCGGGCTCGACCCCGATGTAGCCGACCCCGGCGTCGGCGAAGGCCGTCGCGAAGTAGCCCGGGCCGCCCCCGACGTCGAGCAGCGTGCGACCCGCGGGGGAGTCCGCGTGGGCGGCGCGCCACAGGTCGCTCACCATCGCGGCGGTATCGGCGGCCAGTGCGCCGTAGAAGCGGGCCGGATCGGACTGCTCGTAGCGAAACTGCGACAGCAGCCGCACCGAGCGGGCCAGCGTCGCGCGGCGAGCGAAGAGGTCGGTCACGGCCACCGGCCAACCCTACGGCCGGGCGCACACATACTGTGGCGGCAAAGAGGGTACGGAAGCGTCGAAGACTCAGACGACGGCTCCGACGAAGGTGGCTCAGGCAGCGAATGGATGTTCCCGATTGGGTGTGGGCCCTGACCGTCCTGGCCATCGTCGGGTTGTTGGCCTTCGACTTTTTCTTCCATGTCCGCAAGGCGCACGTCCCGACGCTGCGTGAGGCCGCGCTCTGGTCGCTCGCCTACGTCGGCATCGCGCTGCTGTTCGGCGTCGGCTTGCTCGCGTTCGGCGGCCACGAGGAAGGCCCGGAATACTTCGCCGGGTACGTCACCGAAAAGGCGCTCTCGGTCGACAACCTGTTCGTCTTCCTGATGATCATGGCCAGCTTCCGGGTCCCGCGCGAGGATCAGCAGAAGGTGCTGCTGTTCGGGATCGTCTTCTCGCTCATCGCCCGGACCGGCTTCATCTTCCTCGGCGCCACGCTGATCAACACGTTCGCGTGGGTCTTCTACCTGTTCGGGCTGATCCTGTTGGTCGCGGCCGGCGGCGTCCTGCGGCCCGACGAGCGCGAGGAATCCCGCCGGGCCGACAACGTCGTCATCCGGATCGCCAAGAAGGTCCTGCACACCACCGAGCACTACGACGGCGACAAGTTGTTCACGATGGTGGACGGCCGGCGCGCGATGACGCCGATGCTGCTGGTGATGGTCGCCATCGGCGGCACGGACATGTTTTTCGCGCTCGACTCGATCCCGGCGATCTTCGGCCTCACCCAGAACGTCTACATCGTCTTCACCGCCACGGCCTTCTCGCTGCTGGGCCTGCGGCAGCTGTACTTCCTCATCGAGGGCCTGCTGGACCGACTGGTCTACCTGTCCTACGGTCTGGCGGCGATCCTCGGCTTCATCGGCGTCAAGCTGATCCTGCACGCGCTGCACGAGAACAACGTGCCGTTCATCAACGACGGCGAGCCGGTTTCGCTGGTCGAGATCAGCACCTACCTGTCGCTGGCCGTGATCGTCGGTGTCCTGGTCGTCACCGTCGTCGCCTCGTTGCTGAGCCCCATGGGCAAGGCCCGGACGGCGATCGCCGGCGCCCGGCGCCACGCCGCGGCCTACCTCGACTCCGAGTACACCCACGATCCCGCCGAACGCGAACGCATCTTCCGCAAGCTGCTCGCCGAGCGCGATCAGATCCTCGCGCTCGGGCCGAAGTACCGCCAGCTGGTCCGCGACGAGCCCGTGCTGATCGACCTGTTCGACCGCGCGGCCGCCAAGCACGACGAAGCCGTCGGCCGCGGCGAGGCCGAACCGTTCGTCCGGATGGGCCTGACCTCCTGACCTCGTGAGCGCCGGGCCGCCGGCGCGCGCTGTGTAGTGTTGCGCTCTAGTGTTCGATTCCCTGCTTGACGCGCTCGGCAACTCGTGGTGGGCGTATCCGCTGATCCTGGTCTCCTGCACTTTCGACGCCATCCTTCCCCTGTTGCCCAGCGAGACGGCGCTGCTCACCGGCGGCATCCTCGCCGCCAACGGGTCGATGCTGCTGGGCTGGGTGATCGTCATGGCGGCCATCGGCGCGTTCGTCGGCGACAACCTCGCGTACGCGATCGGTCACTCGGCGGACGATTTCGCCCGCCGCTGGATCACCCGCGGCGAGAAGGGACAGCGCAGCCTCGACTGGGCACACCGGGAACTGGACCGCCACGGCGGCCCACTGGTGATCGTGGCCCGGTTCCTGCCCGGGGGCCGCACGGCCACCACCATCGCCTGCGGCGTGCTGGACTTTCCGTATCGCCAGTTCGTGGTGTTCGACGCGATCGGCGCCGTCGTGTGGGCGACGCTCAACACACTGATCGGTTACATCGGCGGCAACGCCTTCGCCGACAACACGGTCGCGGCGTTCGCGGTGGCGTTCGGGACGGCGCTGGCGCTGGCCGGGATCATCGAACTGATCCGGTGGATCGGCCGCCGGACCCGGCAGGACGGGCGGGTGCGGCGCTAGCGGCCCAGCATGGCGCGGCGACCGATTCCCATTAGGCTGACCGGTGATGTCTGCTCTGCGCTCGGTCCTGCTGCTGTGCTGGCGCGATACCGGGCACCCGCAGGGCGGCGGCAGCGAAGCCTATCTGCAGCGCATCGGCGCGCAACTGGCCGCCTCGGGCATCGACGTCACGCTGCGCACCGCCCGCTACCGCGGCGCTCCGCGCCGCGAAGTCGTCGACGGCGTGCGAATCGACCGCGCCGGTGGCCGCTACTCGGTGTACGTCTGGGCGTTGCTGGCGATGGCGGCGGCCCGCCTCGGGGTGGGCCCGCTGCGCACGGTGCGGCCCGACGTGGTCGTCGACACCCAGAACGGCCTGCCCTTTCTGGCCCGGCTGGTCTACGGCCGCCGCGTGGTGGTGCTGGTGCACCACTGCCACCGCCAGCAGTGGCCGGTGGCCGGCCCGGTGCTGGGCCGGCTTGGCTGGTTCGTCGAGTCGACGCTGTCGCCCCGGCTGAACCGGCGCAACCAGTACGTGACGGTGTCGCTGCCGTCCGCGCGCGACCTGGTCACCTTGGGCGTCGACGGCGCCCAGATCGCAGTGGTGCGCAACGGCCTGGATCAGGCGCCGGCGCAATCGCTGTCGGGTCCGCGCGCGACCGCGCCGAGGGTGGTCGTGCTGTCGCGGCTGGTGCCGCACAAGCAGATCGAGGACGCGCTGGAAGCGGTCGCGCGGTTGCTGCCGCGGATACCCACCCTGCATCTCGACATCGTCGGCGACGGCTGGTGGCGCGAGCGGCTCGTCGAGCACGCACAGCGGCTTGGCATCTGCGCTGCGGTGACGTTCCACGGTCACGTCGACGACGTGACGAAACACCATGTGCTGCAAGGGGCTTGGGTGCACGTGCTGCCTTCCCGCAAGGAGGGCTGGGGGCTGGCGGTCGTCGAGGCGGCCCAGCACGCGGTGCCGACCATCGGCTACCGCTCTTCGGGCGGCCTGTCGGATTCGATCGTCGACGGGGTGACCGGGATATTGGTGGACACCCATGCCGAGCTGGTGGACCGGCTCGAGGAATTGCTCGCCGATCCGGTGCTGCGCGATCAACTCGGCGCCAAGGCGCACACCCGCAGCGGCGAATTCTCTTGGGCGCAAAGCGCCGACGCGATGCGCAGCGTGCTGGACGCGGTGCACAGCGGCCGCACCGTCCAGGGGCTAGTCAGCGGGAGGGGCTGAACGGGCCCGGCGCCGCCACGCGCCGATCCCCGCGCCGGCACCGCCGGCGACCAGTAGCGCCAGCCACGCCAGGTGGGCGACCAGCGTCGCCGCCCGACGATCGGCGGGCGCCCCGACGCTCCGCCCGCCGACGCGGTAGAGCGCGATCGCGTCGTCCCGGTAGGCCGGCGTCAGCGCGCCCAGGGTGCGGGCCGCCGACCCCATGTCGCCGGCGCTGTCGGCTTCCACCACCAGCCATCCCACGCCCGCCGCGGCCAGTGCCGACGGATCGGGTCCGGCCAACAGCAGCTGCTGCACGTCGCGGGCGTGCGCACCCTCGCCGGCGATGGTGGTCCCCGAGATCACCAGGTCGCCGCTGCTCAGCACCTCGGCGCGCACCCAGCGGGGCAGTGGGTCCAGCACCGGCGCGGGGCCAGCCCAGAAAAACAGCCGCATCGTCCCGGCCGGCAACACCGCGACGGCAGCCGGCTGTTCGTTGATCGCCGCGGCGACGGCGGCCCAGCCGCGCGGGTAGTGCACCGGCGCCACCTTGCCCCAGGCCCCCCAGGCCAGGTCGGGCAGCGCCAGCAGCAGCGCCAGACAGCAGACCAGCGCCGCCGCAACGTCTGTCGGAGGCGGCGCCCACCGTCGCAGCGTCACCATCGCGCCGGCACCCGCCAGGCTGTAGCCCGGCACGGCCAGCGCCACCCACTTCTGCCCGTCGCGCAGCACACCGAAGCCGGGCACGGCATCGACCACCGCCCCCAGCAGGTGCAGGCCCGGCCCGGTGGCCAGCGCCGCGGGAACCAGCACCGACACCGCGGCCAGCACCAGCAGCGGAACTGCCACCGGACGGCGGGCCACCGTCGGCAGGCCCGCCGCCACGATCCCCAGCAGCACCGCGGCCGAGAACACCGCGAAAAGCGTTGCGCGCGAACCGGGTACGGCGTCTCCATTCCAGATTCCGCCGAGGCTGGCCAGGCTGGCGAGCGTGCCCAGCCCGGGCTCGGCGCGCGGCGCGAACGCCTCGACACCCAGCCGGTTGGCTGCCGTGTGGGCGGTCAGCGACGCACCGGCCGTCGACGCCACCAACCACGGCAGCGCCGCCACCAGCGCGGTGCCCAGCGCCGCCGCGGCGCACCACCGGCGCGGCCAGGACCCGGCCGTGCCGTCACTCGGGACGGCCACGCAGACGAGCGCCACCGTCGCGGCCAGCAGCAGCCCGGTCGGGGTCAGCCCGGCCAGCGCGATCCAGAAAGCCAGCGCGAAGAACGAGCCGGATCCCGCGCGCAACGACAGCACGGCCGTCGCCACCCAGGGCAGGCAGCCGTAGCCGACCAGCAGGCTCCAATGGCCCTGCAGAAGTCGTTCGGCGACATAGGGATTCCAGATCGACAGGGTGATGGCGACGAACTGGCCGGGCGCGCCCGCAGGCGGCACGGCCGCCTCGACGAGCCGGGCCGCGCCCCAGCCCGCCAGCCACAACCCCGCCACGAGCAGCGCCTTGACCACGACGCCGCCGTCGAGCAGGTGCGAGGCGAGCGCCACCGCGAAATCCTGGGGGGTGGCGCGCGGCGCCGACGTCAACCCCAGGGCGGTATCGGACAGGTAGGACCGCGGCGTCGAGACCGCGTCACGCAGCAGCAGGTACCCCGGGGCCAGCAGGGGCCCGACCACCAGCAGTGCCAGGACCAGTGCGTACCCGGGCCGGGTCCAGCGCACGGCTAAGGCATCCGGGCCGGGCTATTCGCGGTCGTGCGGGCCGGGCGGATTGGACTCGGTCGGCCCCGCCTCGGTGGGCTCGTCCGGGCCGGATGCGCCGGAGGGTCCGGGGGCCCCGGGCGAGCCGGGCGGGTCCCCGCCGGGTTCCTGACGCAGATCGGGGCGCTGGGTGGGCAGCTTCTCCGTCTCGGCCTCGGCGCCGGGCACCGGCTCCTCGAGGCCGCTGCGGCCGAAGAAGTCCTGATCGCCCCGGTCCAGGCCGGGGTCGGTCAGCGCGCTCTCGCTGCGCAGGCTGAACGAGGCGAGGAGGCCGCCGCCGACCAGCGCGATCAGGCCGACCGCGGTGAACGTGATCGGCAGCACTCGCGACCACAGCGCCAGCCGGTCGCGCTCATCGCGGGCGGCGTTGACCTGGGATTCGACGGTGTCCTCGTTCGAGGTGACCTTGTATTCGGCCAGCGTGAGCTCCGGCTTGAGCGGATCGCGGGCGAAGTAGTGGTCGGCGTGCTCGGTCTGCTTGACGATGGTGCCCGACACCGGGTCCACCCAGAACGTGCGCTGCGCCGCGTAGTAGCGGGTCATGGTGATCTGTTCGTTCGGGTCGCCACCCTGGACGCCCCACATCGACGCCGACGTGGTCTGCTTGGCGTCCTCGTTGCCGGCCAGCAGCGACGGGTACGTCACCGGGGCCACCAGCTTGCCGTCGCCGTTGTAGCCGACGTTCTGGGTGAACTTGTACGTGGTCAGCCCGTTGACGTCTTCCTCGGTGTCGTAATTGACGTCGAACGGCTTCTGCGCGATCGGATCGAAATAGGGATACGTCTTCTTCTCGGTGTGAAACGGGAACCGGTAGGACAGCCCGTCGTGGCGCAGCGGCATCGCCGTGGGCGGGTTCTCGTCGTTGACGGCGCGCGGCTTCTGGACCGAGCCGCCGGTGTGGGCGTCGTCGGAGACGGCCAGCGCGGTCTTGCGGTTGAGCGTGACGGTGTCGACGATCGCCAGCAGCAGCCCGCTGTCCTTCTGCTTGTCCGTGCGCCGCAACGAACTTCCAACCTGCAGCGTGACGACGTCGGCGTTGGCGGGTGACTCGACGCTGATCTGCTGCTGGGAGACCAGCGGCACGTTTTGGTTGACGACGACGTGGTCGGTGGACAACGACGCGGAGTCCAGTGCCGTCCCGGTGCCGTCACCGACCAGCGTGGCGTCGAGGTCCAGGGGGACCTTGGTGATCCTGCTGGTGGTGTACGTCGACAACAGCAGCGCGGCGATCAGCAGGGCAGCTCCGAGTCCGATGATCCCGCATGCGGCGAACCGCAACATGACTGCTCGGTTCACGTCGCTGTGCCCTCCTCAAGTCCTTGCATTTCAGCCGCGACCCGACCCGAGCAGCAGCCCGGGGCAAACTCGTTTGACCCTAACAGCACAAAGTAAGGCGGCGGCTTACGAACCTGACGCTCGCGCGGGCGGGTCCTTCGGGTGTACCCATTCGTCGGGCCGCCCAGCACAGGCAAACTGTGAGGGTGAGCGACGACCAGCGGGTGGGCGGGGTGCGCAGCTTCCTGCCGGCGGTGGAAGGCATGCGCGCCTGCGCGGCGATGGGCGTGGTGGTCACCCACGTCGCCTTCCAGACCGGGCACTCCAGCGGCGCCTCCGGCCGATTGTTCGGCCGCTTCGACCTCGCCGTCGCGGTGTTCTTCGCGCTGTCGGGTTTCCTGCTGTGGCGCGGGCACGCCGCGGCCGCACGCGATCTGGCGCCCCGGCCCCGCACCGGCCACTATCTGCGGTCGCGGGTCGTGCGCATCATGCCCGCCTACGTGGTGGCGGTCGTGGTGATCCTGACGCTGTTGCCCGACGCCGACCACGCCAGCCTGACCGTGTGGCTGGCCAACCTGACGCTCACCCAGATCTATGTGCCGCTCACCTTGACCGGCGGGCTGACCCAGATGTGGAGCCTTTCGGTCGAGGTCAGCTTCTATCTGGCGCTGCCGATTTTCGCGCTGCTGGCCCGCCGCCTCCCGGTGCGCGCGCGGGTGCCGGCGATCGCCGCGCTAGGGGCGCTGAGCTGGGCGTGGGGCTGGGTGCCGGGCCTCGCGGGTGAGGGCATCAATCCGCTCAACTGGCCGCCGGCGTTCTTCTCCTGGTTCGCCGCGGGCATGCTGCTGGCCGAGTGGGTCCACAGCGGCGTCGGGTTGCCGCATCGCATCGCCCGCCACCGCCTGGTGATGGCCGTCGTCGCGGGGGCGGCCTATTTGGTCGCGGCGTCGCCGCTGGCCGGCCCGGAGGGCCTGGTGCCCGGTACGCCCGCGCAGTTCGCAGTGAAGACCGCGATGGGCGCGCTGGTGGCCTTCGCGTTGGTCGCGCCGCTGGTGCTGGATCGGCCGGATACGCCGCACCGGGTCTTGGGGACCGTCGCCATGGTCACCCTGGGCCGCTGGTCCTACGGCCTGTTCATCTGGCACCTGGCCGCGCTGGCCATGGTGTTCCCGATCGTCGGGACGTTCCCGTTCACCGGCAACATGCCGACGGTGTTGGTGCTGACGCTGATCTTCGGGTTCGCCATCGCCGCCGTCAGCTACGCGCTGGTCGAGTCCCCCTGCCGAGAAGCCTTGCGCCGCTGGGAGAAACGCGAGAGGCCGGCCGAGGCCGCGCAGGCCGTCGACGCGGAGGCGGACGCGATCGCGCCTTAGCCGGTGCGGTCCATCCACTGCTCCAGCGCGTCCGCGGACGGCAGGGCGATGGCCTGCTGGCATCGAGCTGAGAAACTCCCTGTAGAGGCCCGCGGTAGCGAGGTGCGAATCGGAAGCGCGCCTCCTAGCTGGGCACGGCTTCGATGACGCAGAGCGGCCCTGCCGTCTGCACCACGCGCTGCAGCCGGAAGCCGCCCCGTCGGAGAAGGTCGGTCCATTGCTCGAGGCCGCGCTCCAGTGCGCCCGCCAGCACCAGCATCTCCATGTCGGCGTAGTGGCCGAGGAATTCGCGGTCGTGATCGGGGACGACCATCTCCAGCAGCAGCAGCTTCGCACCCGAAGGAGCTGCCGCTTTGATGGTGCCGAGGATCGCGATGGCTTTGTCATCAGGCCAGTCGTGGATGACGTTCTTCATCACATAAGCGTCAGCGGTTGGCACGCTTTCGAAGAACGACCCGCCCGTCACAGTGACTCGCTCGGCGACACCGTGCGCGGTCAATACAGGTGGCGCCCCCTCGACTGCCTCGGGGAGGTCGAACTGTCGGCTCCGGTTGAATCCTGAGCAGCCTGCTCCGGTTGAAAAGTGAGCAGGTTTACGGAGTTGAGTCTGCCTGACGATCGGCTTCCACGGAGGGTAGGGATTCGATCGCAGTGTGTTTGATGCGGTAGCTGGCACCTTTGAGGGCGATGACGTCGGCGTGGTGCACGATCCGGTCGATCATGGCTGAGGCGATGGTGGCTTCGCCGAAGACCTGTCCCCAGCGTGAGAACGGCAGGTTGGAGGTCAGGATGATCGACGATTTCTCGTATCGGGTGGAGACCAGTTGGAAGAACAGGTTGGCCGCTTCGGTGTCGAACGGGATGTAGCCGACCTCGTCGATGACGATGAGCCCGTAGCGGCTGATCTTGCGGAGTTCGGCTTCGAGCCGGTTGGTGCGGTGGGCTTCTGCCAGTCGGGTGATCCAGCCGGTGGCCGGGGCGAAGGCGACGCGGTGTCCGGCGTGGGCGGCGGCGATCGCTAGCGCGGTCGCCAGGGGTTTTGCCGGTGCCCGGTGGGCCGAGCAGCACGACGTTGCGGGCCTCGGCAAGCCAGCCACCGGCTTCCAGTCGGGCGATCTGAGCGCGGTCGACGGCGGGTTGGGCGGTGAAGTCGAAGTCGGTGATCGTCTTGATCGCCGGGAACCCGGCATACCGGATGCGTTGACGTGCACCCGATTCCGCACGGGCATTCGATTCCACCGCCAAGACCGCACCCAGGTAGTCCTCCAGCGACCAGCCGACGTCGCGGCCCTGTTCGGCCAGCCGGTGGTAGTGCTCGGCGATGCGCGGAGCCTTGAGCAAGCGGGCCTGATGTGCGATGAGCTTGTCGGCGTCACCGGGCGCTGACGGTGTGCGCTTGGCGGGCATCAGGCGACCTCCCCGGTTCCGAACCGCGCGTCGTAGGCACTCAGATCGGCCACCTCGACGTCCACCGCCAGATGCGACCCCGCGGCCGGACGAGCCCGGAATTGCTCCCGCAGCACCGCTGCAGCCGCAAGATGGCCTGGATCGGTGACCAGACCTGCTGTGCCCCAGAGCCTTTGATGGTCAGCGACTAATCGGTCACCGCAGTGAGCGGTGATCTTCTCAACCCGGTGGTGACGGTGATCATCCGCCCGATCACCTCCGGGTGCACCGAGTACGCGTTGCCGCCGGCACTGACGTAGTAGTCGCGACCCAACCGCGTCGTGACCGTCGTTCCCGTCACCGGGGCCATCGGTGGCAGTGCGGCCATCACCGCCCGATCCACCGCGAGTGCATCGGCGGGCACCAGGCCCGTGGTCGCGTGGGTGCGGCGATTGGCGATCGTGGCCAGCCACGCCCACAGTTGGGTGTTGAAGTCCGCGGGCGAGGAGAAGGCGCGGCCGGGCAGGAACGAGGTCTCCAGGTAGCCGTTGGCCCGTTCCACGAGTCCTTTGGATTCGGGGTCGTACGGTCGGGTCTGGATCAGCCGGGTGGCCAACACCCGCAGAACCCGACCACGCCCTCGGCGAGGCGACCGCGTTGACCGATACCGGACTCGTTGTCCCACAACAGTGTTCGGGGAACCGCGCCGACATCCTGCACCAGTTGCCACATCCCCGCCAGCAGATCCCCAGTCACTCGCGACGGGATCATCATCGCCGCGATGTACCGCGAATATGCCGCAACCATCACGAGCACCGGGAACGACCGAAGCACCCCGGCGTGATCGGGTACCAGCGCTCCGGGAAACCACAGGTCGCACTGCACCTGCTCACCGGGCCGATGGACCAGTCGGTCGCACGGATCGGCTGGAGCGTACTCCGGGCGGATCCTGGCCACATTCTCGGCGAACCAGGAATGCCCACCCGTCCAGCCGACCCGTTCGGCAATCACGGTGGCCGGCATTGTTGGGAACTGGCCCAGCAGCACCCGTACCGCAATCTCGATCTGCGCCCACGCCGACGTCGTTGACGGTGCGCGTTCATAGCGTGGTGGTGCCTCAGCGCTAATCGCCTTGGCCACGGTGTTGCGCGATAGCGACAACCGCCGCGCGATCGCGGCCTGCGACAGGTTCTCCGACCGATACAGCCGGCGAATCTCCGCCCAATCCTCCACAGTGATCACTCTCCAATCAGAAGGGTGCTCACTTTTCGACCGGAACTACCTGCTCACTTTTCGACCGGAGCCGACACGAACAGCACGCCCCGGGCATTGGGGGCGGCGGCGAGAACGGACGACAGCAACCGGCCGTGGCCGCCACCGATATCGGCGATGACGCCGAAATTGCTGAAGTCGTATGCCGCGACCACCGCCGCCTCCAACACTGACGACGTGGAGGTCATGGCGTTGTTGAAAATCTCCGCGAATTCAGGGTCGTCGGGTAGGTAAGCGAAGAAGTCCTTTCCGAACACTTTTGGGGGGTTCGGCTCTCCGGTGCGCACCGCATCGGAGAGCCGTGTCCAGTTCGCTCGATGCTGCGGCGAGCCGTAGAACAGCGCAGCCCCACGCATCGAGATCGGCGAGTCGGTGCGCAGTGTGTCGGCCAGCGCGTTCAGTGCGAAACGGCCGTCGCGGCGTCTGCGAAACACGCCGCGGCTGATCAGCAACCGCATCAGCCGAGCCACGCTATCCGGGTCGGCCCCGATGCGGCCCGCCAGCTCCTCCTTGGTCAACGGGCCCGCAGCCAGCGCGTCGGCGATACCCAGTTGCGCGGATGCCGAGATGGCCTGCGACAGAAAGGCTCCGAAGAGGAGGTCGATGACCGTGATCGGGGGAGGTGCCAGTCGCTGGTATAGCCGCCCCACGTGATGACGGACTCGTTCGACCGCGCGAGCCACTTGGGCAGGCGGCTGTTTCGGGGGTGAGGTCGGTGACTTAGGCGGCATCGTTCTCCATTACGCCGTGATTACAGGACTCGAGGGAACAAGTATTCCTTCTTGAGGATTTTCGCGCGTTCGATCTGCTCTCATCCCAGAAACCTGGGCGATGGCGCCAATTTCTGGTCTATTGCAAAGATCGGTCGCGATAGACCCGCGCGCAGCGTCGCGCCCGACTGCATTGCGTAGGTCGGATTACTTGCAGAACTCGCCGCGAGAAGATGGCGTCGAGCGCCGCCGTCAGCCTGGCGATCTTGTCGCGGCGGTAACTCGCTCTACGGTCGGCAATCGTAGTACTCACGCCAGCGTGTAGTGTGTCCATCGCTGTTGACGTCGAGCGCCTCTATCACTTCTATATCGATTGGCTTACTGTCGATTTCGAAGGTTTCCACTCGCTCGACTAGTACCGTATGGCGGCTTACCGCCAGACTGCCATCAGTCACCGTGGTGCTCGGAACCATTCTCACCGTCACCTGAAACTCGGGCTTGATCGCGTCAACGCCGCGCGGTGCACGCCCCGCGGATCGTCGATGTTATGCCCTTCTCGAACCTGTGGCCCGTCAGCCGGCCCCCGCGGTCTGCAGTCGCCGCAGGATCCGGTCCCGCACGGCCGAGCGTCGGGCCTTGCCGGCGTCGTCGCGCAACGGGGTGTCGACGAATTCGATGAGGTCGGGGGTGGGCGGAACCTTGTACGCCGCCAGGTGTTCGCGCAGAAATGCCTGCACGCCCGCGGAATCCAGGGCGCAGCCGTCGGCGGTGTGCACCAGAGCGTAGGGCACCTGGCCCAGATCCTCGTGCGGGACACCGACGACCAGACAGGACAACACGTCCGGGTGCGCCGACAGCGCGTTCTCGATCTCGGCGGGGTAGACGTTGCGGCCCCCGACGGTGAACATGTCGACCCGGCGGTCCGACAGGTACAGGAAGCCGTCGGCGTCGAAATAGCCGAGGTCGCCCAGCGAGTCCCAGCCGTCGCGGCTTTTCGCCGTGGCGCCGACGTAGCGGTAGGTGGGCGCGCTGCCGGGCGCGGGCCGCATGTAGATCTCACCGACCACGCCGGGCGGGCAAGGGTTGCCGTCGTCGTCGAGCACCTTCATCTCCCCGGCGACCACCACGCCCACCGAACCCCGATGCGCCAGCCATTGGTCACCGGAGATGAACGTCAACGCCTGTAATTCGGTGCCGCCGTAGAGTTCCCAGATCTTCTCCGCACCGAGCAGGTCGATCCACGCCTGCTTGATGGCCGGCGGGCACGGCGCCCCCAGGTGCCAGAACCGCCGCAGCGAGGACAGGTCATAGGAGTCCGGGTCGGCGTGATAGACCGGCAGCGTCCGCTGCATGATGGTCGGCACCGTCGTCAGGAACGTGACGCGATGATCGGTGATCAGCCGGAGGAACTGGTGCGGGTCGAACCGGCTCATCAGCACCAGGTGGTGGCGCATCAGCAGCGCGATGGTGGCGGTGGTGAAGCCGGTGTTGTGGCTCAGCGGCACCGGCACCAACGTGGTGTCGCCCTCCTGCGCGCCCAGCGGGTAGCCGATCAGCGCCGGTATCCGGCTGTCGCCGCCGGATTCGATCAGCTTGGGCCGCCCGGTGCTGCCGCCGGATCCCATCGCCTTCCACACCGGTGAGACGGCCTCGGGCAGCGGGTCGTCCGAGAGCGCCGGATCAGGGACGAAACCCGCTGGCACGCTAGGGATTTCATCGTGGTCACGTCCCACCAGCAGCGCCGGCGGGCGCAATTCGAGCAGGCCCGCCAACTCCGCGTCCGGCAGCCGCGCCGACAGCGGCTGCGGCACCGCGCCCAGTTTCCAGCAGGCCACCGCGGCCTGGATCCACTCGACGGAGTTCGGCAGCACCATGGTCACGTAGTCGCCGACGCCGACGCCGCGTTCTGCGTAGGCGCGGGCCAACCGGTTCGTCGAGCGGTCGAGCTCGGCGCGGGTCAGGGTCAGCCCGTCACAGGTGACGGCGGGCTCGTCGGGAGCGAGCTGGGCAAGCTGCGAAATCTGGGTGCCGATCGGCGGGACCGGCTCACTCATAGCCACCCTGACGCTCGAAGATGCGGCGCGGGTTGTCGACCAGCATGGTGTGCAGCTGCTCGTCGGTGACGCCGCGTTGCTTGAGCGCGGGGATGACGTCGTTGTGGATGTGCAGGTAATGCCAGTTCGGGGCCATCTGCGGTACCAGCTCTTCGGGGAGCGCGTCGAAGTAGCAGTTGGCGTCGTGGGAGAGCACCATCCGGTCGGCGTGCCCGCGCTCGCACATCTCCGCCACGATCCGCACCCGCTCCTCGAACGGCGAGATCACGTCGAGGCCGAACCGGTCCATGCCCAGATACGATCCGGCCGCGATGAGCTCTTCGAGGTAGCCGATGTCGGTGCTGTCACCGGAATGCCCGATCACCACCCGCGTGAGGTCGACGCCCTCTTCTTCGAAGATGCGTTGCTGCTCGAGGCCGCGGCGCAGGCCGGCGTGGGTGTGCGTGGAGATGGGCACCCCGGTGCGCTTGTGCGCCTGGGCGACGGCGCGCAGCACCCGCTCGACGCCGGGGGTGATGCCCGGTTCGTCGGTGGCGCACTTGAGGATTCCGGCCTTGACGCCGGTGTCGGCGATGCCCTGCTCGATGTCGCGGACGAACATCTCGGTCATGATCTCCGGGCCGCCCAGCATCCCGCCCGGACCCTCGTAGTGGAACCGGAACGGCACGTCGTTGTAGGTGTAAAGCCCGGTCGCCACAACAATATTCAGCTCGGTGGCCGCCGCGACGCGGGCGATGCGCGGGATATAGCGGCCCAGGCCGATCACGGTGAGGTCGACGATGGTGTCCACGCCGCGCGACTTGAGCTCGTTGAGTCGGTCGATGGCGTCGGCCACCCGCCGCTCTTCGTCGCCCCACGCTTCGGGATAGTTCTCGGCGATCTCGGTGGTCATGATGAACACGTGCTCGTGCATGAGGGTCACGCCCAACTGACCGGTGTCGATCGAGCCGCGGGCGGTATTGAGTTCTGACACGCCACTGATGCTAGGGCGACGGGCACCCGACCAACAGGGTCGTTTTTATTCGGTGCGGCCCGATGGCCGGGTTATTGCAGTACCCTCACCCTCGTCTGCGTCGAGAACCCGCTGGGAGTCCCGCCATGTTGCTCAATCCCAACCACTTGCAACGCCAGTACCCCGACCGCCGCTCCGGCGAGATCATGGCCGCGACGGTGGACTTCTTCGAGTCCCGGGGCAAGGCGCGGTTGAAGTCCGACGACCACGAACGGGTCTGGTACTCCGAGTTTTTGGACCACATCGGCCGCGAGCGCATCTTCGCGTCGCTGCTGACGCCGAAGGAGTACGGCGCCGAAGATTGCCGCTGGGACACCTACCGGATCAGCGCGTTCGCCGAGATCGTCGGCTTCTACGGGCTCAACTACTGGTACCCGTTCCAGGTCACCGCCCTGGGCCTGGGCCCGATCTGGATGAGCGCCAACTCCGACGCCAAGCGCAAGGCCGCGGCGCTGCTCGAGGCCGGCGAGGTGTTCGCGTTCGGCCTGTCGGAACAGACGCACGGCGCCGACGTCTACCAGACCGACATGAACCTGACGCCCTCCAATGGGGGCTGGGTCGCCAATGGGGAGAAGTACTACATCGGCAACGCCAACGTCGCCCGGATGGTGTCCACCTTCGGCAAGTTCGCCGGCGCCTCGAAGAACGACGCCGAGTACGTGTTCTTCGCCGCCGACTCCCAGCACGAGCGCTACCAGCTGATCAAGAACGTGGTGAACTCGCAGAACTTCGTCGCCAACTACGCGCTGCGCGACTACCCGGTCAGCGAGGCCGACATCCTGCACCGCGGCCCGGCTGCCTTCCACGCCGCGCTGAACACCGTCAACGTCTGCAAGTACAACCTGGGCTGGGGCGCGGTCGGCATGTGCACGCACGCCATGTACGAGGCGGTCACCCACGCGTCCAACCGCATCCTGTACGGCACTGTCGTCACCGACTTCACCCACGTGCGGCGCCTACTCACCGACGCCTACGCGCGGCTGGTCGCGATGCGACTGGTCGCCACCCGGGCCTGCGACTACATGCGCAGCGCGTCGGCCGACGACCGCCGCTACCTGCTCTACAGCCCGCTGACCAAGGCCAAGATCACCAGCGAGGGCGAACGTGTCATCACCGCGCTGTGGGACGTGATCGCGGCCAAGGGCGTGGAGAAGGACACCATCTTCGAGGCGATGACCCGCGAGATCGGCCTGCTGCCGCGGCTGGAGGGCACGGTCCACATCAACATCGGGCTGCTGGGCAAGTTCATGCCCAACTTTCTGTTCGCGCCCAGCGGCGAATTGCCGTTGATCGGCCGCCGCGACGACGCGGCCGACGACACCTTCCTGTTCGCGCAGGGCGCGACCGGCGGCCTGGGCAAGGTGCGGTTCCACGATTGGCGCGCGCCGTTCGAGAGCTTCGCCCACTTACCCAATGTCGCGCTGCTGCGCGCACAGATCGACGTGCTCGCCGAGATGCTGGCCAGCGCGACCCCGGATGCGGTGCAGCAGAAGGACATTGACTTCGCGTTCGCCGTCGGCCAACTGTTCGCCACGGTGCCCTACGCCCAGCTCATCCTGGAGGAGGCCGGGCTGTCGGGAGTCGACGAGGGATTGATCGACGGGATCTTCGCAGTGCTGGTCCGCGACTTCAACGCCTACGCCGTGGAGCTGAGCGACAAGCCCGCGACGACGGACGCGCAGGCGCGCTACGCGTTGCGGATGATCCGTCGCCCGCTCCACGACCCCGCGCGGTATGACCAGATTTGGAAGGAGCACGTGCTGCCGCTCAGCGGCGCCTACGCGATGCGGCCGTAGCTTCCCGCCGAGCGTGACCCTGCAGTCACGCTGGAGCTCGAGAGTGACTGTGGCGTCACGCTCGACAAGCTGAACCAAGGCCCGAGGTTCTCTCGTCGAGTGTGCGACCAGCCGCACCCTCGACGCCGTGTGCGCGCCTGGCCGCACACTGGCGCTACGTCACGCTCGACAAGCTGAACCAAGGCCCGATACCAAACGCGCTCATGCGCGGGTTTGATGGGCCTTCCAGCGATCGGGGTCGTCTTCGAGCGCGGCGCGGTCCCAGCCGGCATGCACCGCGGCCGCTTCGTAGGTGTCTTGCAAGAACCCCAGGAGCGCCTGGTCGGGGTCGGCTGCCTGCCGCACCGCCTCGTACGGCAACAGGTATTCACCGAGATCCTTGTCGTAGCGCGCCTCTTCGGGACCGACGGGGTGGTCGGCGAAGCCATCGGGTTCGGGATAGGCGTAGGCGTAGAAAGCGCCCTCGTCACCCCCGCCGGGAAAGAATCCGCAGCTGCTCAGTTCTCGCGAGTAGCCCTCGACCATCACCCAGTCTCCGCAGTTGGGTGCGCCACCCGGGTGGCGAGGCGCAGCGCGCCCGGAAAATCTGGTGCACGCGAGATCCATTGCACCCCAGAAGAAATGGACGGGACTCACCTTACCCATGAAGCGGGACCGAAACTGGCCGAGCACGCGATTGGCCGCAAGTAACTGACGCCAGAACAGGTTTGCCGCATCAGGGTCGTATGAGGCGTGATCGATGTCTTCGGCGAACGGCACGGCCGGGTCCACCTCGTTGGGGTGCGGCTGGATGCGCGTGGAGAAACCCAGCTCGTCGAGTGCCCGCATCGTCTGCGCGTAGAACTCGGCGACCGGCTTCGGTTCCAGGCGCACACTGCGGGTCGCGCCGGTGCTGCTGCGGATCATCAGCACGTGGTCGATGAAATCGAACTCCATATCGAAGACCGCTGTCCCATACGGAATCGCCGACGTCGTCAAGCCGCGGGGGGTCACATACGAGGTGACCTGCCACCAGTGGTTGACCAACGGCGAATGGGCCAGCCGGACCTTGCCGACGATCTGTGCCCACATGTGCAGTGTCTGCCTGGTTGGAGCCCAGTCGTCTACCCGCAGGCTGGGCCACGCATCGCTGTCGTCGTGGTGCGTCGTCACGGTTACTCCTCGGCTTTTTCGGCGGGGTCGCTACCACCGATAGTGCTCGCTCGTCGGATTTCCCGCTGAGGGTTGCTCGCGGTCTGCCACTCGGCCGCAGCCCTTGACTGTGGCGTGGCTCACAGTAGGATGACCAGTGGTCACTCGATCGAGGAGGCAACATTGCCGACGGTCACCTGGGCACGCGTCGACCCCGCTCGTCGCGCCGCGATCATCGAGGCCGCGGAGGCCGAATTCGGGGCGCACGGCTTCTCCCGCGGCAGCCTGAACGTCATCGCGCGCCGCGCGTCGGTCGCCAAGGGGAGCCTCTTCCAGTACTTCGCCGACAAGCGCGATCTGTACGCGTTCATCGCCGACATCGCCAGCCAGCGGGTGCGCGCCTACATGGAGGGCCGCATCCGCGAGCTCGACCCCAGCCGGCCCTTCTTCGAGTTCCTCACCGACTGGCTCGACGCCTGGGTGGCCTACTTCGCCGACCACCCGCACGAGCGCGCGCTGCACGCCGCGGCGACCCTCGAAGTCGACACCGAGGCCCGCGTCAGCGTGCAGAACGTCATCCACCGGCACTACCTGGAAGTGATGCGCCCGCTGGTCCGCGACGCGCACGTGCGCGGCGACCTGCGCGCGGATTCGGACACCGACGCGCTGTTGTCGTTGCTGCTGTTGATCTTTCCGCACCTGGCGCTGGCGCCCTACATGCGCGGCCTGGATCCGATCCTAGGGCTCGACGAGCCCACCCCCGAGCAGCCCGCGCTGGCCGTGCGCAGGCTCGTCGCCGTGCTGGCGGCCGCGTTCTCGGCCGCGCCGGTCAGCTCCGCCCCCAAACGATCTGAGGAGGTCACATGAACAGAACCCGAATCGCCTCGATGGCCGAGGGCGGCCTCAACTGGGACAGCTTGCCGCTCAAGCTGTTTGCGGGAGGCAACGCGAAATTCTGGAATCCGGCCGACATCGACTTCTCCCGCGACCGGGAGGACTGGGAACGCCTCACCGACGACGAACGCAGCTATGCGACCCGGTTGTGCGCCGAGTTCATCGCCGGCGAGGAATCGGTGACCCAGGACATCCAGCCGTTCATGGCCGCGATGCGGGCCGAGGGCCGCCTTGGCGACGAGATGTATCTGACGCAGTTCGCGTTCGAGGAAGCCAAGCACGTCCAGGTGTTCCGCATGTGGCTCGATGCCGTCGGCATCACCGAGGACCTGCACGACTTCCTCGAGGACGTTCCCACCTACAAGACGATCTTCTACGAGGAGTTGCCCGACTGCCTGAACGCGCTGACGCTTGATCCGTCTCCGGCCGCCCAGGTCCGCGCGTCGGTCACCTACAACCACATGGTCGAAGGCATGCTGGCGCTCACCGGCTACTTCGGCTGGCACAAGATCTGCGTGGAACGCGGCATCTTGCCCGGCATGCAGGAGTTGGTGCGTCGCATCGGTGACGACGAGCGACGCCACATGGCGTGGGGCACTTTCACCTGCCGCCGCCACGTCGCCGCCGACGACGCCAACTGGGGCGTCTTCGAAACGCGCATGAACGAACTCATGCCGCTCGGGCTGCGGCTGATCGAGGAGGGCTTCGCCCTCTACGACCCGATGCCCTTCAACCTGTCGCTGGACGAGTTCATGCAGTACGCCAGCGACAAGGGGATGCGACGGTTCGGCACCATCTCCAGCGCCCGGGGCCGCCCGCTCGGCGAGATCGACCTGGACTACTCCCCGCTGCAACTCGAGGACACGTTCGCCGACGAGGACGAGAAGCTGCTGGCGGGGGTGTCCGCCTAGCGGCTCACTCCACCTTGTCGTCGCTCGACGAGGAGCCGCTTTCGGATTCGCCGACCCACACGGTCTTGGCATTGACGAACGCGCGGATGCCCAGGCCCGCCAGTTCGCGTCCATATCCCGACCGCTTGACGCCGCCGAACCCCAATTCGGGGTAGGACACCGTCATCCCGTTGATGAAGACCTGGCCGGCCTCGATGTCGTCGATGAAGCGCTGCTGCTCGGCCTCATCGTTGGTCCAGGCGTTGGAGCCCAAGCCGAAGGTGGTGGCGTTGGCGATCTCGATGGCCTCGTCGATGTCGGCGGCCCGGTACATCGAGGCGACCGGACCGAACACCTCTTCGGTGTAGAGGGCCATGTCCTTGCTGATGTCGGTGACCACCGTCGGCGGGTAGAACCAGCCCGGCCGGTCGATGGGCTTGCCGCCGAGGCGGATGGTGGCGCCCGCGGCGGCGGCGTCGTCGACCTGCTTGGCGATCTCGTCGCGGCCCGACTCGGTGGCCAGCGGGCCCACGTCGGTGTCGGGGTCGGTGGGGTCGCCGACGGTGAGTGCCTGCATGCGCTCGGTGAACTTGTCGACGAATGCGTCGTAGATGTCGGCGTGGACGATGAATCGCTTTGCGGCGATGCAGGATTGGCCGTTGTTCTGCACCCGGGCGGTGACCGCCGTCTTGGCGGCCTCGTCCAGGTTCGCCGAGGGCATCACGATGAACGGGTCACTGCCGCCGAGCTCGAGCACCGTCGGCTTGATCTCGTCTCCGGCGATGGCCGCCACCGATTGGCCGGCCGGCTCGCTGCCGGTCAGGGTGGCCGCCGCCACGCGCGGGTCGCGCAGGATGCGCTCGACGGCGCTGGAGGAAACCAGCAGGGTCTGGAAGCAGCCCTCGGGGAAGCCGCCGCGGGTGATGACGTCGGCGAGGTACAGCGCGCTCTGGGGGACGTTGGAGGCGTGCTTGAGGATCCCGACGTTGCCGGCCATCAGCGCCGGCGCGGCGAACCGCACGGCCTGCCAGAGCGGGAAGTTCCACGGCATCACGGCCAGCACCACTCCGAGCGGCTGATAGCGGATGTAGGCCTTCTTCGCGCCCACCGCCTCGGCGTCGGCCGGCTCGTCGGCGAGCAGCTGCTCGGCGTTGTCGGCGTAGTAGCGAAAACCCTTGGCGCACTTCAGCACCTCGGCCTTGGCCGATTTCAGGGTCTTGCCCATCTCCAGCGTCATCATGGCGGCGACCTCGTCGGCCTCCGCTTCCAGCAGATCGGCGGTGGCGTTTGCCCACGCGGCGCGCTGGGCAAACGTGGTGTTGTGACGGTAGTCGAGAAAGCGCTCGTAGGCACGGGCGATCGCGGCATCGACTTCTTCGTCGGTGGCCGGGGTGAAGGTCTTCACCGTCTCGCCGGTAGCCGGGTTAATGGTGGCGATGGCCACGTTGGCCCTCCTTCATCGGATGAGTAGCTGAAAAGTCCAACCCCCAGCCTGCCACTATCGTTCCCCTAAGGGAGGTGTCGGATGAGCAAAGCCGCTGAGCTGATCGTCAAGTGCCTGGAAAACGAGGGTGTTTCCGTCGTGTTCGGGGTGCCCGGCGAGGAGAACATCCGATTGGTGCAGGCGCTGGCGTCGTCGCCCATCCGCTACGTGCTCACCCGGCACGAGCAGGCGGCGTCCTTCATGGCCGAGATGTACGGGCGGGTCACCGGCCGGGCGGCGGTGGTGTCGGCCACCCTGGGGCCGGGCGCGATCAACATGCAGCTCGGCGTGGCCGACGCCACCACCAACAGCACCCCGCTGGTCGCCATCTCCGCGCAGGTGGGCCACGACCGGGAGTTCAAGGAGTCACACCAATACGTCGACCTGGTGTCGATGTTCGCCCCGATCACCCGATGGGCGGCCGGCATCCCGACCCCGCGCGCCATTCCCGAGATGGTGCGCAAGGCGTTCAAGCTGGCCGAGTCCGAACGCCCGGCCGCGGTGTATCTCGCGGTGCCGGAGCACATCGATGCCGACGAGAAGGACTACGACCTGGGGCCATTGCCGCGCAACGTCGTCCGTCCCGACGCCCCGGCGCCCCGCCAGGTGGAACGCGCCGTCGAAATCCTGCGCAGCGCGCGCCGACCGGTGGTGCTGGCCGGGCACGGTGCCGCGCGCGCCGACGCCACCAAAGCCCTGGTCCGCTTCTCCGACGAGTTCGACATCCAGGTGGCCAACACCTTCCACGGCAAGGGCGTCATGCCCGACGACCACCGCAACAGCATCGGCACGCTGGGCTTCATGCGGCACGACTACGTCAACTTCGGATTCGACAACGCCGACGTCGTCATCGCCGTCGGCTACGAGTTGCAGGAATTCGACCCTGTCCGCATCAACCCGCAGGCCGACAAGAAGATCATCCACATTCACCGGTTCCCCGCCGAGGTCGACGCGCACTACTCGGTCGACGTGGGGATCATCGGGGACATCAGCGATTCGCTGAACGCGCTCACCGACGCGCTCTCCGGTCACAGCTTCAGCCAGTCCGCCGAGGTGCCTGGGTCGGGGCTGCTCGCCGAGGAATTCGCCCGCGGACAACAGGATTCGCGCTACCCGCTGGCGCCGGCCCGGGTGGTCGCCGACACCCGCGCGGCGCTGGGACGCAGCGACGTCGTCCTGGTCGACACCGGCGCCACCAAGATGTGGATGGCCCGGCTCTACCCGACGTATGAAAAGAACACCTGCCTGATCTCAAACGGCCTGTCCACCATGAGCTTTGCCCTCCCGGGGGCGCTGGGCGTCAAGCTGGCGCAGCCGGAGTCCAAGGTGCTGGCCGTCGTCGGCGACGGCGCGTTCTTGATGAACTCGCAGGAGATCGAGACGGCCGTCCGCGAGCGGATACCGCTGGTGGTGCTGATCTGGGACGACGGCGGGTATGGCCTCATCGAATGGAAGATGGATCTCGAACTCGGGGCGCACTACTACGTGAAGTTCAACAACCCGGACGTGGTGACGTACGCGGAAAGCTTCGGCGCCAAGGGATATCGGATCTCTCATGCCGAGGAGCTGCTGCCGACGCTGCGCGCCGCCCTCGACGACGACGGTGTCTCGCTGATCAGCTGTCCGGTCGACTACTCGGAGAACCTGCGGCTGACCGACCGGCTCGGCGAGCTGGACGAAACGCTGTAATCCGCCCACCCATACCGCGAGCGTGCCGGGCGGGTCGCTTGTCATGATGGAGAGATGACCGGGCGTGATCGCGACGAATCGGGCCGGCCGCGCAGCGCCCGACCCCGCGACGCGTTGGGCCGGCCACTGCCGCCGGGCAGCGAAGGCGTTCCCCGCATTCCGGACGACCTGGCGTTGACGCCGGCCGAAACGCTCGCCTATGCCCAGGATCTGCTGGACCGAGGCCTCGCCTTCAACGCGCACGAGGTGCTCGAGGCCGCCTGGAAGAACGGTCCGGCCGACGAGCAGGCCCTGTGGCAGGGCCTGACGCAGCTCGCGGTGGGGCTCACCCACGCCCAGCGGGGCAACCTCAAGGGTGCGATGACGCTGCTTCGCCGTGCCTCCGCCCACCTCGCGCAGCAGCAACGGCCGGCGCCGCACGCCATCGACGCCCGTGGACTGGCGGACTTCGCCGATGTGCTGATCGACGACCTCGCCCGCGGGGCCGGTATCAGCGCGTCGCGGCTACGGCCCCGCCTGGTGGTCGGAAGCGCCGAGTAGCCTGAGCTGCTGTTCTAAAAGGGTGACCCGGCGAAGTTCCACGACGAACCACAGGATCGCCGCCGCGGTGGCAAGCAACGCGATGAGCGCCAACGTGGTGAGCCACTCGTAATGTTGATAGGCGGCGACCGCGACGGTGGCAATGATGCCGGACAGGGCGACGCCCAGGAGAATGAACCCGGGCCAAAAGAAATTGTCTTTCATGGTGAGGCCGGCGCGCGGCTGCGCTGTCCGGTGCCGATCGGTCGGGTCGTGGTGTGTGTCGCCCATTTCTCCCTTTCGTGAGTCAATTCCCTAGTAGCGGTGGATGACCCGCGCTTGCGCTGGATACCGCGGGAGGTAGACGTCGAAGAGCAGAATCGCGCCGATCGTCGTCACCAGCCACACCATGACCGTCGCGGCGAGCCAGGACGCGGCGCCATAGATGCTGAGCCCGTGCGTCGACAGGGAAGCAAGGCCCATCGCGACAAGCGTCAGGATCAGGCCGGTGGAACCCAGCAGGAGTGACGCGTAGCCGTAAGGCAACTTCAAGATCTTCAGCGACAAAGTGGTTTGCGTGATCGAGAAAAACACCGCGGCGACGATGAGGCCGGACACCGACAACGCAACGTGGGGAACAATCTTGGCCGCCAACGCCAATCCGATGGTCCAGGTGGCCGATCGCGCGGCGGTACGCAGCACAAAGTGCTTCACGACGCCGACGGCTTTACTCCGGCGCCAGCGCATCGCGGTCGGCAATGCGCGCGCGTAGCCTGATCGTCGAACCGTTCACTGAGGGCGGCGCCGTTCGGGAAGGTGATCACGACTGCTCCTGAAAGCTAACGGATAATTAACTAAACTTTAGAAATCAATGGCGGTAACGTCAAGGCTCTGTGATCGAGAAGTAGGCGTGATGGACCAACTGCGACGCGACGCCGCCGGGATCGGCGCCCTCGCCGACCCGGTGCGCTACGAGCTGTACCGGTTCGTGTGTTCGCAACCGGGACCGGTGAGCCGTGACCAGGCTGCCGAAGAGGTGGGAATCGCTCGGCACCAGGCCAAGTTTCACCTGGACCGGCTGACCGCCGAGGGCCTACTGGAATGCGATTACGCCCGGTTGACGGGCCGGTCCGGCCCGGGAGCGGGACGCACCTCGAAACTGTATCGGCGGGTCCGTCGCGACATCGCGGTCAGTTTGCCGCAACGCCAATACGAGTTGGCCGGGCGGCTGATGGCCCACGCCATCGTCCAATCCCAGCAAGACGGCGCGCCCGTGGTAGAGGCGTTGCACCGCATCGCCCACGACTACGGCCGCAGCATCGCCGCTACCGCGCTCAGTGCCGCGCGCCGGCCGCTGTCCGACGCGCGGGCGGCCCTCAGGCTGGTGGCACGGGTGTTGCAGGAGCATGGCTACGAACCGCGGCAGGGCGACGACGGCGTGTACCTGGTCAACTGTCCCTTCCACGCGCTGGCTCAGGAACAGACCGAATTGGCCTGCGGCATGAACCACGCGCTGATCAACGGGATGGTCGACGCGATGACCCCGCAATGCCTGCATGCCCGGCTGCAGCCGACCCCGGGCCGCTGCTGCGTAGTCGTCGCACCCGACGCTGATTAGCTCACGGCGCTACGACGCACCAAACCCGCTGCGTCAGACCGCCGTTGGGGCGCTGCCGGCCTCCGCCGGATAGGTCACGCGCTTGCCCTCGTCGACGACCGGTGTGGCGCCCCACTGCCCGAGCCGGTGCTCGCGCGGGGCGGATCCGCTGATGAGGTGCCATACCGTCCAGCCCTGGGCGACAAGGCTGTTCGCGATCAACTGTCGATGGCACCGCCACGGCACAGGCTCACCGCACATGATCGCCACCCGGTGGGAGCGGGCGAGGGCGATCAATTCGGCGAGGCCGCGCTGGTATTCGTCGGTGAGGGTGTAGTCGGCGTAGTTCTTGAAGCTCGCGTTCTGCCAGCCCGCGTTGATGGTGGGATCGACGCTTTGTTGGCGGCGGCGTCCCCCGAGCTCGGGAAGGTGGCGGTAGCCGATGCCGGCCTCGTTGAGCCAGCGCGACATCTCCGCGCTGCCGAACTGAGGGTTGCGCCGCGAGCCGGGCTGGGCGCGCACGTCGACGAGCAGGGTGATGCCGACGCTATCCAGGGGTTCCAGGAAGGTCGGCACCGGGCACGTCCAGTGCCCGATGGTCCAGATCTCGCCGCCGTCGCTCATGGTGTGGTGGCCGTCCTAGTCGGTCTTCTCCAGGGCGTCGCCCTTATGCATCGCGATGTGGTCGGTTTTGTCGCTTTTGATCTCGTATTGCGGGTCGTCCTTCGTGCAATGCCGTTTGTGGCCTTTGTACTCCGTGTCACGGGTGTGCTTCTTGACGATGACGCCGCTGACGTGACCGGCTTCCGAATTCCATCTGACGTGGTCCCCGACCTCGAACTGTTTCGCCACCGTGCGCCTCCTTGGCTTGCGTTTGTGGTTCGTTGCGAGGGTTCCCCCGCGACTGCGACGAGTAACCGCTCGCGTGGTCGAATGGGCGCATGCTGTTTCGTCAGCTGGAGTACTTCGTCGCGCTCGCCTCCGAGCGCCACTTCGCGCGCGCCGCACGGGCGTGCTACGTGTCGCAGCCCGCACTGTCGGAGGCCATCCGCAAGCTGGAATCCGAACTCAACGTCCCGCTGGTGCGGCGGGGGCAGCGCTTCGAGGGCCTCACCCCCGAAGGCGAGCGCCTGGTGCCGTGGGCGCGGCGCATCCTCGCCGACCGCGACGCGCTCAAACGGGAGGTCACCGCGCTGCAGGCCGGGCTGACCGGAGAGCTGCGGCTCGGGGTGGTCCCGGCGGCCTCGACCACCGTTGCGTTGCTTACGGATCCGTTCTGCGCCGCGCATCCCCTGGTGCGGGTCCGACTCGAGGTCAATCTGCGTTCGGCCGGCATCGTCGAACGCGTCCGCAAGTTCGAATTGGACGCCGGCATCCTCTATCCGGACCAACAGGACACCGCCGACCTGCTGGTCACCCCGCTCTACCACGAACAGCCGGTGCTCATCGCCGCCGCCGAGTTGCTGGGCGGCGAGACGGACACCATCGCGTGGGCGGACGCGGTGCAGCTGCCGCTGTGCCTGCTGGTCCAGGGCATGCGCGGGCGGCGGGTCATCGACGACGCGTTGGCCACCCACGATCTGCACGTGACACCGCAGCTGGAAACCGATTCCGTGGCAGCGCTATTCGCGCACGTGCGCACCGGGCGGTGGGCGAGCATCGTGCCGCAACCGTGGATCCACACCCTGGGGGTCCCTGCCGGGGCGAGCGTGCTGCGGCTGCGACGGCCCTCGGTCACCGCGCTGATCGCGCTGGTCACCAACCGGGCCGAGCCGGGCTCGTTGCTGGCCCGGGCGTTGCGACGGACCGCGCGCGAGGCCCGCATCGGCGCCACCCTCAGCGAGCAGTCCTAGCCGCCGCCTCCATTGATCGGCGTGGCCTATCAGCCGGTCGGAATCTCGTCTTGGACAGCCCAGCGGCCGCGCCGTGAGACTGGGTTGATCGCCAGTCAAAGGAGAATTCAGTGGCCAAGTGTGTGATGGTGCTCTATCCCGACCCCGTCGACGGATACCCCCCGGCCTACGCGCGGGACAGCATCCCGACGATTCACGGGTATCCCGACGGCAGCACGGTGCCGACCCCGTCGACGATCGACTTCACCCCCGGTGAGCTGCTCGGCTGCGTGTCGGGTGCCCTGGGGCTGCGCAAGTTTTTCGAAGACGCCGGGCACGAACTGGTGGTGACGTCGGACAAGGACGGACCCGACTCGGAGTTCGAGCGCGCGTTGCCCGACGCCGAAATCGTGATCTCGCAACCGTTTTGGCCCGCCTACCTGACCAAGGAGCGCATCGCCAAAGCGCCCAAGCTCAAGCTGGCCCTGACCGCGGGCATCGGCTCGGACCACGTGGATCTGGATGCGGCCAAGGAGCGCGGCATCACCGTGGCCGAGGTGACCTACAGCAACAGCATCAGCGTCGCCGAGCACGCGGTGATGCAGATCCTCGCGCTGGTACGCAATTTCGTCCCGTCCCATCGGTGGGCCACCGAAGGCGGCTGGAACATCGCCGATTGCGTCGAGCGCGCCTACGACCTCGAGGGCATGGACGTGGGCGTGATCGCCGCCGGACGGATCGGTCGCGCGGTGCTGCGCCGACTGGCGCCGTTCGACGTCAACCTGCACTACACCGACACCCGCCGGCTGTCCCCCGAGGTCGAGAAGGAACTGAACGTGACGTTTCATCCGACCGTGGAGGAACTGGTGCAGGCGGTCGACGTGGTCTCGGTCCACTCGCCCCTGTACGCGGACACCCGTGGGATGTTCGACGAGAAGCTGATCTCGACGATGCGGCGCGGCTCCTACATCGTCAACACCGCCCGCGCCGAGGAGACGGTCCCGGAAGCGATCGCCGACGCGCTGCGCAGCGGGCAACTCGGTGGCTACGCCGGCGACGTGTGGTACCCGCAGCCCCCACCGGCCGACCATCCGTGGCGGACTATGCCGAACAACGCGATGACGCCGCATGTTTCGGGCACCACGCTGTCGGCCCAGGCCCGTTACGCGGCCGGCACCCGGGAGATCCTGGAAAGCTGGTTCGCCGGCACGCCGATCCGTCCGGAGTACCTGATCGTCGAGGGCGGCAAGCTCGCGGGCACGGGGGCGCTGTCGTACCAGAAGTAGTCGCGGGCAGCTGCCAGGCGGCGCTCAGCCCCCTTTGCCCTTGCCGCCTTCGAGTTGGCTCGGGCAGTACGCCTTCGCCGATATCGTCGCGAATTGGGCGGCGCCGCTGGTGGTCAGGGCGGGGTTGTTGTCCCGGATGTCGGTGAGGAGTTGGAGTCCGGACACGCCGCGAGAAATCATGCCGCACACGGACTTTCCAGCGGCTACGGCTTGGCCCGGATCCTTGAAGCTGATCCCTACGGTGTGGAGGTCGGACAGGAAGGATCCATTGTTGTCATCGGTGGGCGCCTCGTCCTCGCCCGGCGTGGCGTGAGCCGGCGCCGCGGCAACGATGCCCATCGATACCCCGATCAGCGCTAGCAGCAGTTTCATAAAGCCTCCTTCGGCGTGGTTATCCCAACCGGGATTAGGGCCGTGCGGCCGCGGCCGCCGGTTCGTCGCTGACGTGCACCGCGTGCACGCCCGGTGTCGTTCGCAGTTTGGCAACGAGGTCGTCGAGGCCGGCTTCGTCGACGTTCCAGTGCTGCACCTGGTCGGGCATCTCTTGCAGTTGCGCGATGATGCGGTCGAGCTTGACCGGTTCTGTCCGGCGCTGGCCGGCGATGGCGCGGGTCTGGATGTGTGTTGAGTTCATGACGCGGGAGGCGGGACCGCCCAGCGCGCCGCCGGCCAGGCTGCCCAGGGTGGCTTCGTTGACCAGCCCGCCGGGGAAACCGGCCACGGCGGCCGCGGCCGCGCTGGTTCCCGGGAGCGCAGTGGAGGCCAGCTTGATCGCTGGCGCGGCGGCGGCCCAACTGGAGGGCACCGACAACTTTCCCACGGTGGGCGCGTTGCCCAGCACCGCTGATGCGGGTCTGACCGGGACGCCGCTGACGAGATGGCCGGGGGATGCCAGACCGGCGCCCAGCGATGCTTTGGGCATGCCGGCGCTCCATGGCGCATAGACGAAGGCGCCCTTCCATTCCGAGATGCCGAGTCCGCCACTCGCGCCGACGACGTTGGTCCAGGTGGCTTGGCCGCCGATTCCCTTGACACCGGAAAACAGCGCCTCCCACAGGGGCGCGACTTCCTTACTGCCGGTCATTCCCTCGATCAGCTTCTGCCACGATTGGGTGTATCCCGTGGTAAGCGAGTTGATGTAGTCCTGCAGCTGTTGCGACCACGACGACGACGAGCTTGAGGCGGCGGCGGCCGTGGTGGTCGCCTGGGTCGTCTGCCCGGTGTCTTTGGTGACAGCGGGTGCTTGCTCGAACGGGGTCAGCTCCCCGGCGGCTTCTGACGCACCGGCATAACTGAACATCGCGGCGACATCTTGGGACCACATCTGGCCGTACTCGGCTTCGGTGGCCGCGATCGCCGCCCCGTTTTGGCCAAAGATGTTGGTCGCCTGCAGTGTTGCCAGTTGGCTGCGGTTGGCCGCGACAAACGCTGGGGGGACGGCGGCGGCCAGCGCGGCTTCGTAGGCGCTGGCGGCGGCCTGGGCCTGGGCGGCGGTCTGCTCCGCTTGGGCCGCCGTGGTCGAGATCCAGCCCACGTACGGTGCCGCGGCGGACGCCATGGTGGCTGATGACGGCCCCTCCCACGATTCGCTGACGAGTTCTGAGATCACCGAGCCGTACGACGATGCGGTGGAGTGCAATTCGGCGGCGAGCGCCTCCCACGCGGCGGCGGCCGACAGCATGGACGCCGCGCCGGGACCAGAGTAGATCTGGGCGGAGATCACCTCGGGTGGCAGCGCTGCGAAATCACCGAAAACCATTGCTATGCCTTTCCTTATTTCGCGTTCGGCGGTATCACGATGACCGTGGAGGTGGTCGCGATGTCGTCGAGGGCCACGGCACCGGGCACGCGGACGGGCCGGGACACCGCGCGGGTGGCGGTGCCACCGACGGCCCGTCCGGCCAGGCTCGACAGGGCCGTGGGCCCGAACAGACCCTGGCCGGGGTTCACGGTGGTCATCGCGGGCGCGGCGTCCAGCATCGTCTCGGGCAACTCGGCGGCCAGGGTCCTGATCACCGGCGCGGCCGAGGCCCAGTTCGCCGGCACCGACAACGTACCGACGACACCGGCACGGCCCACCGCCGCCGACACCGTTCCCGCACTGGGCGCCTGCAACGAGGTCGACCCGGTCAACAGGTCGCTGTGCAGCAGCGGCGTCAGCACGCCGTGCATCCCCTTGGGATGCAGTGTGGGGTCGACACTTTGGACGTTACCGCCCATCGCCTTGGTGTTGAGCGCAAGCTGATAAAAACCCTTCCCCGCGTCTGCGACCCCCAGCGGCGAGTAGGGCCCGGTAAGGGTGCTGAGGAAGCTGTTGAAACTCTTCAGGCCCCCGGTGGCTTCCCCAAGACCGAGCGAGATCCCGGGCGAGGTCGTCGCCGCCGCTGTTTGTGCCGCGGCCGGGGTCTGCGAGAGCGCCTGGGACAGCGCGCTTTCCGTGCTGGAGGACGCCGATGACTGGGAGGCGGAGGCGACCGCGGCGGCCTGGTTCGTCTCCCCAGCGCTGTCGGCGGTCGTCGGTGGCGCGGTGAACGGGGCCAGTTGCGTCGCTGCCGCCGAGGACCCGGCGTAGCCATACATCGCGACCGCGTCCTGGGCCCACATCTCGGTGTAATGCGCCTCCGTGGTCGCGATCGCCGGCGTGTTCTGACCCAAAACATTGGTCGCCACCAGTGCCGCCAACAACGCCCGGTTGGCCGCGATCACCGGCGGCGGCACGGTGGCCGCGAACGCGGCCTCATACGCGCCCGCCGCCGCCTTCGCCTGAATTGCCGACTGCTCGGCTTGCGCAGCGCTGCTGCTCAGCCACGCAATGTACGGTGCGGCCGCGGCAGCCATCGACGTCGACGAGGGACCATGCCATCCGGATCTCAGCTCCGCGACAGCGGCCCCGTAAGACGCTGCCGTGGCGCGCAATTCGGTCGCCAATCCGTCCCAACCGACCGCCGCGGCCAACAAGGGCGCCGCCCCCGGACCTGAGTAGATCCTCCCGGAGTTGATCTCCGGCGGTAACGCTCCGAATTCCATGTGGTTCCTCCGCCTCCGGCTGCGATCACCGCACGCACCGCGACTTCCGTGCCGATAAGGTTGATCTTCAACAACATTGAGCAACTTCGGCCAACACCCACCAGGGGATGCCAGATGCTTGAGTGCTCGGGTGCTCAGAAGACTAGCCAGCAAAACCCGACGAGACTTGTGGCAACTCAGGCTGATGCCGCGTCATCGCCGCGTTCGAATGGGCAAGGCCCGCAACGCCGCAGTTCGGTAGGCAAGGCGCCGATAGCCCCGCCTACCTCGGGCGAATTCATACACGTCCCGGAGTGAAAATACGATCAACACGAAGCAAACATGCGCCGGCCGCGCGGTTTTCCCAATAAAAATCTCGCCATCCAAAATTCGCGGACCCGGCCCGGGCGTAGTCATCCGTGCACCCTTGTCCCAAGAACACTGGCAACACGGCGTCGCGGGGTCAATCACTAGCGCGGCGATGACCGCGAATGGTGTTTCGCTCCAGGGCCTCCGGTGCCGGAGCCGGCCGAGTCGGCGTGCACCCGTGCGACCATCAACACATCGGCCTACCGCACGAGGCGGTCCGACTTCGTGGTCAGAAGTCCTATCTCAGGGGAGTCAGCGAGTTTCGGCGGTGGTGGTGAAGCGATGATCCACCCAGTTGCCGAATCGCGGTGCGGACCGAATCTGGCCCGCCGCCGCCAATAGATCGGTGAGGCGCTGCTCGGCGTCAACCACGGTGTCGTCGAGCGGGATCGGGCGCCGCAGGGTGCGCCCCTGCGCGACGGCGGCCACGGCGGGGTCGATACCGGCCGACTCGGCGTACTGAGCGGCCCACTCCGGCGGGTGCTCGCGCGCCCAGGCCGCGGCTCTGGCGTATCGCGCCAGCAGATCGGCCAGGGCGGTGTTCCGTTTGGCGTCGACCAGCGTGTGGTCGGAGGCGATCCCGAACGAGTATTTGTGCTTGCGTACGACCAGGCCCCGCACCGAGAGTTGCTGCTCGGCCTGCGCGGTGTAGGGATCCCACACGGCCCAGGCGTCGACCTGGCCATTGCGAAATCCCGACAGGGCGTCGGCCGGTTGCAGGAACACGAGGTGGACATCCGTGGGTTTGAGGCCGGTCTGGTCCAGCTGATCAAGCACGTTGGCGTGCGCCGAACTGCCCTTGGCCAGGGCGATGGTTTTGCCGCGCAGGTCGGTGACCAAGTGAATGGGGGAATCGGCGTGTACCAGAATCTGATCGCCGGGGCCCCCGCCGTCGAATGCGGACACCACCTTGATGCGGGCGTTGGCGACCGCGCCGAAAATTGGTGGGGTGTCACCGGTGATTGCGAAATCGATCTTGCCGGCGGTGGCAGCCTCGATCATCGGCGGTCCGGATGAGAAGGTGGAGAAGTCAATCCGGTAAGGAAGATCCTGAAGCTCGCCGGCGGCCCGCAGCATGGCTTCGGTGCCGACGCTCTTTTGATCGCCGACCCTGAGCGTCAGGCCGGCCAGCTGTGACAGCGGAACCCGGTCGGGCTCCGCGCTGGGGCCGGCGGCCTGCTGGCGGGTGACGCACGCCGGCAGCAGCACAGCGATGGCAGCCAGCAGTAGCGCGGTACGGCGTCGTGTCGACATTGAGCTCCTCAGATTCGGACACCGAGCTTGGCTCAGCAGTTCGGTGCGGCACCGGTGGTCGGGCCGCGCGCTTTTGCGCGTGCGATTTCGCGCCGGCAAGACTGCGGCGCTGTGGAAGGCGAGGCTATGGCAGATCGGTTGGGCTGAAAAGGGTTTGAATTGCGGTGAACGGAACGGCGCCTAGACGGCGGTTTCAAGCATTGGTGCGTAGCGTCCTGGCCAACTGGCCATCACTTGGTGGTGGTCGACGTCGACAGCGTCATCGGCGGTGCGTAGCCACCCACCAGCGCGCGATGCCACCATGCCCGGTCGCGCCGCAACTCGGCCGGCGTGGTGAAGCGGTACTGGTAGAGCTGGGCGCGCACATAGTGCGGCGGCGCATCGGGGAACGGGTTGTGGCGCAACAGGCGCAGGGTCGGCCGGTCGTTGCGCAGCAGCCGCTGTAGGAACGGCCGCAGCCAGGGCTGCGCGTAGCCCGGGGAGATCGCGGCGAACCACATCAGCCAGTCCAGTCGGAGGTGATAGGGAGCCCACTGTCGTGGCAGCCGGCGCACTCCGCCTGGCTTGCCTTTGAATTCGTATTCGCGCCAGACCGTCTGGTCGGTGAGGTGCGCGTCGTCGGTGCCCTCGATCACCACCTCGCGGCGGATCCGTCCGATGCTGCCGAAGGCGCCGTAGGTGTTCACCAAGTGGAATGAGTTGAACGACATGTTCATTCGCTGACGTGACGACAACATGTTGCGTATCGGCCAGTAACTCATGAACAGCACCGCCGCCGTCACCGCGGCCACCAGGCCGACAAACCATGCGGGCGCCCCGAGGCCGTCGTGCGCCGGAACAAGGTTCCCGGGCAGCAGCAACGCGACCGACGCGTCGTCGATGGCGCTGCACGCCAACAGAATCGTCACCCAATTGAGCCAGGCGAAATTCCCCGACGCGACCAGCCACAGCTGGGTGATCACGATGATCGCCGCGGCCATGCTGGCGAACGGTTGTGGCGCGAACAACCCGAACGGCACGATCAGCTGCGCGAAATGGTTGCCCGCCACCTCGATTCGGTGCAGCGGCTTGGGTAGATGGTGAAAGAACCAGCTCAGCGGGCCCGGCATCGGCTGCGTCTCATGGTGGTAGTACAGACATGTCAGGTCGCGCCAGCAGGGATCGCCGCGCAACTTGATCAGCCCCGCACCGAATTCGACCCGGAACAACAGCAATCGGGCCATCCACAACGTGAGCACCGGGGGCGCCACGTCGTGGTTGCCGAGAAAGATCATCAGGAACCCGGTCTCGAGGAGCAACGACTCCCACCCGAACGAGTACCAGGTCTGCCCGACGTTGACGATCGACAGATAGAGCACCCACAGCACGAACCACATCGCCATCGCGGCCCCCAGCGGCACCGCATCGGCCGCCCCGACGACGACGGCCGCCGACAGCGCCGCGCCGAACCAGGCGACCGCGGCGAACAGCCGATCGGAATAGCGCAGGTGAAAGATGCTCGGCGTGCGCCAAAACGACTGCGCCGCCACAAACCGCGGAATGGGCAGCATGCCGTGTTCGCCGATGAGGGCGCGGAATTGCGCGGCGGCGGCGACGAACGCCAGCAGATAGATCCCCGCGGCGCCGCGCTCGAGGACCAGTCTGCCCACCCAGTATTCGGGCGCGGAAAACCAGCTCATGGCGCTCACTCCTCGATCGGTGGCTGTTGCACCGACCCGCATATCCAGTCAATCAGCCGATAAACGGGATAGCCACTACCCGCCAAAACTATTCGGCACTATTCGTCGCCCGGCCCGCGCCGCCGGTTGGGCAGCACGATCACCGAGGCGGTCAGCACCGCGAGCGAAACCAGCGCCAGCAGTTGGATATTCGCTGCATGGCCCGCGTAACCGTCCGCCGAGCGCCAGGGCTGCCGCGACAGCGCCGCCCCGGCCACAATCAGCCCGCCGGCGCTGCCCACCAGCGCGAGGCGCTCCCAGCGCCGGCCGTCCAGCGTGTACCTCAGCCCGAGGGCGGCACCCATCGCCGCGACGCCGCCGGCGCCGGCGATCAGCGCCGCTGCGACTATGGCCGGGGCGGCCGCCCATGCCCCGGGCCGCCATGGTTGCGCGGGGGCGGCCGCGTCGCTTCTTCGGGTGCGCCAGAATGCCAGCAGCGCCAGCAGCGGTAATACGCCCAGCCCCACGGCCAGGCCCGCGCGGTAGAGCGGGTTGGAGGCGAACGTCAGCGTGATGGTGCCGGGGTCGCCGGCGGGGACCACCCAGCCCTGCTGCCAGCCGTTGACGGCGATCGGCGTCAGCCGGGCCCCGGTGCCGGTGCGCGCCACCCAGCCGGGGTTGATGCTTTCCGGGATGACCAGGATCCGGGGGGTGGCCGACGGGGGAGCCTGGACCTCACGGCGGTCCGGGCCCCACGCCCGCCACGACGAAAGGCGTTCGGCCCGTGCGGTTTCGGTGCCCACTGAGGTCGACAGTTCGGCCCCGTCGACCACGAACTGTGCGCCCGGGCTGATCAGCAGCTCCTGGTCACCGGCGGGCAGCGCGATCGGGTCGCGGTCGCACGGCACCGCCGCCAGCGGTCGATCGTCCAGTATCGCCCCGACGGTGGTGTGGATCGCGGTGTGCACGAATCGGCCCGCGACCGCGATGACCGGGCCCTGATCGCACCCGACGGTGACCTCCCGGCCGCGGTTGCGGGCGGCGTCGGCCGGCGCGATCGCCTTCCCGTCGGCGCCGAGCGCGGCCACCTCGGCCAGCCCGGGCGGCTTGAGCTGGTCGAAGCCCAACGCGTTGCGGTCGATGACGTCGTCCCAGTCCAGCAGGCTCACGGTCACGGTGTCGGTCACCCGGGGTTTCAGCGTGAGCGTCTGCGCCGCGTCGCCGTCGGCCTTGATCGCCGCCACCTGTGGGCCGTCCCCCAGGTTGACGGCCACCATCGTCGGACGCACGGGCAGGGCCGCCCGGCTGGGGACCAGGCGCAGCCCGGTGACCTCGGTGGGCCGGGGGAGGGTCAGCGTCAGGGTCGGCGGGCTCTTGTGCTGCACCACCCGCTGCGGCGCCGTCCAGGCGGTGGCCGGGTCGCCGTCGGTGGCCGCGTAGGCCGAGCCAAGAACGTCCACTGCATCCGAATCACCATGGGCCACGGTGGTATTGGGCTCGGCGATCAGGGCGGCCAGCTTGGGGCCTTGCCGGGGCCGCACCCAGACCGTCGGGCTCACCGACAGCGGCGCCGGCACGGTCAGCGTCCGGCTGAAGTTGACCGGCTCCTCCGGGGTCAGTGACATCGACGGCGCGCACCGCACGGTGTCGGGCGCGGGGGCGCAGCCCGGTCTGCCGAGCAGTTCCGAGCCCAGGTCCCAGCCGGTGATCGGCGCGCCGGGCGGCGGTCCGGGCACGCGCACGGTGTGCCGCAGGTCGACCTGGTGGGCGAAACCGGAGGCGTCGTACTGGGTGATCGTCAGGTCGGTGATGCCGAACTGCACGCCGGCGGATCCATCATCGGTGCCGGCGGCGGTGATCCGCACCCACGGGGTCTCGCCGTACGGGAGCGCCGCGGCGAGCGGCTTGCCCGGCTCGTCGAACCGCAGCGTCGTGCTGCCGGTGGCGGTTTCGATCAGGATGCGGCGCACCTGGGCGCCGACGGCGGTTGCGCTGGGAGTCAACGTGATTGCCGCGTTGGTCACGGGGTGGTCGAAATCGATCCGCATCCACTGGCCGACGGCGGCCTGCAGCGAGTTCGACACCCAGGCGGTCGCTGAGTCACCGTCGATCGCGGCGCCCGGGGAGGTCGCCGGGGCGACGTCGGGCATCGCGGTGGAATCCGACGACGAGCTCGACACCGTGATCCGCCCGCCCGTCCAGGCGCCGGCCACCGGCTCGGCGCCGGGGACGGGATAGTCCGGCACCCGGTTGTAGGTGTGCCGCGCGTCGCCGGGGGCGCGGATCGCCGACGAATGGTGGTCCACCCGACCGTAATCCGTCTCCCGGGCCACCGGTGTGTCGGTGACGGTCACGCCCGCTCCCGGCGGCGGCGGCAGCCCGGCGGCGCGCGCGTCGGCGGTCATCAGGGCCGGACCCAGGGGCGGCTGGCCCAGCAGCCGTCGCCGTTCGTCAAGGCGCAGCAGGACTTCGGGGCCGCCGTCGATGCGCGCCAGCCGGTCGGCGTCGACGAGGTAGGGCGTGGCGGGGTCGGCGACCTCACCGCCGCCGGTGACCCGGTAGATCTCGACCGCCGGGTAGCGCGGCCGCAGCCCGCTGTCCGCGACGAAGCCGGCCAGCGTGCCCGGGCCCACCGGGGCGCCGAACTGCGCCACCTTCCGCAGCCCCGGCGATCCGTCCACCGCGCGGTGCACCAGGATCGGCCGCGCCGAGCGTGACGTGTCGGGATCCAGGTCGTTGCGCACCACGAGATAGGAAATTCCTTGCCGCACAAGGGTATCGGCCAACCCGGCCGAGGGTCGGCCGGCGGCGAAGAGGCGCTGCACCGAATCCAGCGCCCGGATGGTCTGCGGCGGGGTTAGCGGGATCGAATCCCGCACCCCCCACGGGCTGCTGCCCAGCACCTGCAGCGGCTCGTCGTGGCTGGTGCCCCACACCTGAGTGGCGAACGGCGCCCCCGGGACGACGAGCACCCGCCCCGGCGTGGGCGAGCCCGTGTCGTGCTCGGTGAGCCAGTCGGCCGTCTCATGCCAATACGGCGGGATGGCGGTGAACGTCCCCGGCGGCGCCAGCCGGCCCGTCCACGCCAGCGACGTGCTGACCATCAGCGCCGTGAGGACCACCATCGCGGCCGCCACGCGTTTGTCCCGCTCCGGGTGGGCGAACGCGCGCAGCCACACCGGCGCCGGGGCGCTGCCGGGCAACGGTATCCGCCCCAGCAGCTGGGCGATGCCCAACGCCACCGGGATGCCGATCACCGACCCCAGCTTGTGCACGTTGCGCAACGGGGCGCCGCCGGCGTCCAGGAACGCCTGCACCGCGTGCGCCACCGGCGAGCCCAGCCCGCCGCTGTAGCCGACGGCCATCAACACCACCCCGACCAACAGCATCGTGACCAGGCGGCCGCGCGCCGGCATGGCGGCCGAGGCCAGCCCCGCCAGCCCGGCCGCGGCGACCAGGCAGGTGCCCAGGATGGCCGCCGACCCGGTGACCAGCGGGGCGCCCGCGGTGGCGTTCGGCGCCACGTACGGGGTCCAGCTGTCGGTCCCGCGCAGCATCTCGGTCAGCGACGACCATTGCGTTGTCACGCCGGAGGATTCGATGAAGTCCAGGAACGGCGGGCTGATGGCGCGCAGCATCACCAGCGCGACCAGCCACCACAGCGTGGCCAGCAGCAGCGCCAGCAGCCACCACCCGGTGTAACGCCACCACCGCCGGTTCGGTCGGTGGCATGCCCACCAGATCACCGCGGGTAGGCAGCCGGCCAGGGTCGCGATGGCGTTGACCGCGCCCATCAGCGCGACGGCCAGGCCCGCCCGCGCGGCCAGCGCGCGCACGGATCGATCCGTCGACGCCCGCAACGCCAGGATCGTGGGCAGCAATACCCAGGGCGCCAGCATCATCGGCAAGGTTTCCGACGAGATCGAGCCGAGCGTGGTCAGCACTCGCGGCGACAGCGCGAACGCGGCCGCGGCGATCACCCGCGACGCCGGGCTGCCGATCCGCAGCGCCTCGGCGACCCGCAGCAGGCCCCAGAAGCCGACGGTGAGCAGCACCGCCCACCACAGCCGTTGGGTGATCCAGCCGGGCACGCCCAGCGCGTGACCGATCAGGAAAAAGGTGCCGTGCGGGAACAGGTATCCGTAGGCCTGATTCTGCGCCTGCCCGAACGGCAGCTCGCTGTTCCACAGGTTGGTCGCGCGCGCCAGGAAGCGCAGCGGGTTGGCGGTCAGGTCGAGCTTCGTGTCGGGCGAGATCCGCCCCGGCGATTGGGCGAACGTCAGCGCCAGCGCGATCGCGCCGACCAACCACAACCAGCGGCGCGACAGGGGCGCGGCCGTCGAGCACGGGACCGACGACGCGGTCCCCGACCTCGATCGGCTAGCTACGGTTGCCGTACTCGACCCGGTTGAGCACTGACGACTGCGGATCGCCCCCGGGAAGTGGCGGTTTCGTGTCTTGCTGGACCATCAACGTGATCCCGAAGATCGCGGCCGCGCCGAGCAACAGGCCAACCACAACGCTCGCTGCGGCGGGCGCAACGATCCGGTTCATCGACGGCTCCTGGGTTTTGCGGGGCTTGCGGTCGTGACTTCAACCTAGCGCCAACCTAGCAGAAGGGCGGTCGCTCGACGGGAGCGCTCGTCACCAGTGCAGACAGTGTCCGTGGAAACAGCGGTCGCCGTATTGCACCTGATAGGGCGCGGCAGGACGCGGCGGCGCCGGCACGGGGACGGCGGTGTCGTCGGCCACGGCGAGCGTGATGCCGACCGTCGTCGCGACCCCGATGGACAAACCCACCGCGATGCTGGCGGCGGCCGCCACGGTGAAACCGCTCATCACCTCTGACCTCCCCTGATCGGCAACGTACCGCTAGTGCCCCCTGGCGCCGGGGACGAAACGCCCCGCGTGAAAACATGGCCCGATGGCATTTTCGCGCACCTTCGCCGTGCTCGTGGCCGCGTCGGCGCTGGTGGCCGGCTGCGCCCACCACCCCGCACCCCCACCCGCCCACTCATCGACCTCGAGCAAACCGGCGGCCGCGCCGGCGCCCCCGGTGTGCGCCGACCCGACCGCAGTGCCGGCCGCGCTGGGCATCCGCGACAAGCTGGCCCAGCTGCTGATGGTGGGCGTGAAGAACGCCGACGACGCCCGGGCTGTCGTCAACGGCTACCACGTCGGCGGGATCTTCATCGGCAGCTGGACCGACCTGGCGATCTTCCAGGGGTCGCTGGCCGACATCAGCGCCAAGGCGGGACCGCTGCCGCTGGCGGTCAGCGTCGACGAAGAGGGTGGCCGGGTGTCGCGGTTGAAGACCCTGATCGGCACGTCGCCCTCGGCCCGGGAGCTGGCGCAGACACAGACCGTCCAGCAGGTCCACGATCTGGCGGCCGACCGCGGCCGCAAGATGCGCGAGCTGGGCATCACCGTCGACTTCGCCCCCGTGGTCGACGTCAGCGACGAGGACGACGACGCCGTCATCGGCAACCGTTCGTTCAGCGCGGACCCGCAGACGGTGACCGAGTACGCCGGGGCCTACGCGCAGGGCCTCCGCGACGCCGGACTGCTGCCGGTGCTCAAGCATTTCCCCGGCCACGGGCACGGCTCGGGCGATTCGCACACCGGCGGTGTGGTCACGCCGCCGCTGAGCGACCTGCAAACCAGTGACCTGGTGCCCTACCGGTCGCTGGCGGCCGCGTCGCCGGTCGCGGTGATGGTGGGCCACCTGCAGGTCCCGGGGCTCACCGGCGACGTCCCCGCCAGCCTGAGCCCCGAGGCGGTGCAGTTGCTGCGCAACGGTGTCGGCTACAAGGGGCCGCCGTTCACCGGGCCGGTGTTCAGCGACGACCTGTCCAGCATGGCCGCCATCTCCGACCGGTACGGGGTCTCCGAGGCGGTGCTGCGGACCCTGCTGGCCGGCGTCGACATCGCGCTGTGGGTCACCACCGATGAGGTGCCGGCGGTCCTGGACCGGCTGCAAAAGGCCGTGGCCTCAGGCGAATTGCCGGCTCAACGGGTCGACGAGGCGCTGGTGCGGGTGGCGAAGATGAAGGGCCCCGGCCCGGCCTGCGGGCACTAGCGCTGTGCCGCGCGGCCGCATTGCTTACTCTTGAGTCAGATAGACGGTCTAGAGAGGCGAGCGATGGCGGGTGGTACCAAGCGATTACCGCGTGCCGTTCGCGAGCAGCAGATGCTCGACGCCGCCGTGCAGATGTTCTCAGTCAACGGCTACCACGAGACCTCGATGGACGCCATCGCCGCCCAGGCGCAGATCTCCAAACCCATGCTGTACCTGTATTACGGCTCCAAGGAGGACCTGTTCGGCGCCTGCCTGAACCGGGAGATGAGCCGGTTCATCGACGTGTTGCGCGCCGACATCGACTTTCGGCAGAGCCCGAATGACATGCTGCGCAACACGATCGCGTCGTTCATGCGCTACATCGACGCCAACCGGGCGTCCTGGATCGTGATGTACACCCAGGCCACCAGCTCGCAGGCGTTCGCGCACATGGTGCGCGAGGGACGCGAGCAGATCATCGACCTGGTCGCCGGGCTGATGCGGGCCGGCAGCCGGGCGCCGCGACCCGACATCGAGCACGAGATGATGGCCGTGGCGCTGGTGGGTGCGGGCGAGGCGGTGGCCAATCGGCTGTCCACCGGCGACATCGACGTCGACGAGGCGGCCCAGCTGATGATCGACCTGTTCTGGTACGGCCTCAAGGGCTCGCCCGAGGAGCGGGAAGCGGCCCGGTCCCAGCCGGACGCCGCCGGCGACTAAATCCCTTCTTCGTCAGGTGGCCCGAATGCCCGTCCCCCGCACGGACCGCGGCAACCTCGACTTCTTCTGTGCGGTCATCATCGTCGGGCTGCTGGCCGGCGTGGCCGGATTGGCGACGACCCTCGTGCTGCGGGCAGTCGAGCACGCCACCTACAACTACAGTTTCGGCGCGCTACTGACCGGGGTCGCTGCCAGCAGCCCGGTACGCCGCGTGGTCGGCCCGATGATCGGCGCGACGCTGGCCGCGCTCGGGTGGTGGCTGCTGCGGCGCCGCGCCGACGTGCCGCCCCTGGCGGAAACGCTTTCTCAGCGAGAACGCGTGCCGCGGCTTTCCTGGAGCGTCGACGCCATGCTGCAGGTGCTTCTCGTCGGGTCGGGGGCATCGCTCGGACGGGAAGGCGCGCCGCGACAATTCGCCGCGGCGCTGGGCGATTTGGGAACCGGATGGCTCAGGCGGCTGTGCCCCCGCGACCGCGAGATCCTGCTGGCCTGCGCGGCGGGGGCGGGGCTGGGCGCGGTGTACGCCGTTCCCCTGGCCGGGGCGCTCTTCTCGATCCGGATCTTGCTGGGCACCTGGCGGCCGCGGGCGGTGGGAGCGGCGTTCCTGTCCTCCGGCCTGGCGGTCGCCGTCGGCTCGGCCGTCACGCGCGACCAAGCCAACCTGCAATGGCCGGTCGGGGAGTCGACCTATCTGTTGACCGCGCACGGATTGTTGTTGGCGCCGGTGGCTTTCGCCACGGGCTGGGCTTTCAACCGGTTGATGGTCGCGGCGCGGCCGGCCCGGCCGATGCGAAGCTGGGTGCTGGTCCCGGCGCTGGCCGGGGCGGGCCTGGTGATGGGCATCTGCTCGCATTGGTGGCCCGAGTTACCCGGCAACGGCCGCAGCATCCTGACGGTCAGCCTGGCCAGCGGCATGACCCTGGTGTCGGCGCTGGCGATACTGGCGTTGAAACCCCTTTTGACAGCGCTGTTTCTGCGTGCCGGAGGCGCAGGCGGACTGCTGACGCCGTCGCTGGCCACCGGCGCGGCCGCGGGGGCGGCGCTGGTGCTGGCGATCAACTGGGCGAGCGGGACGCACCTGCACGTGCCGGCGGTGTCGCTGGCCGGGGCCGCCGGTGTGCTCGCGGTGACCCAGGGCTCACCGATCTGGGCGGCGATCTTCGTGTGGGAGCTCGCCCGCCCGCCGCTGTGGTTGTTTGTGCTGTTCCTGCTGACCTCGACCGCGGCCCACGGGCTGAAAGTGCTTGTCTGCGGCCGCAATTCGACGCACGCGGGCTAGTGGCGATTGCGGGTCGCCACCGTCGGGCTAGAGCGGTCGGACCGTCCCGGTCAGGTGCGGGTAGCCCTTGGCGATGTTGCGCAGCGAAAGATCCCAGCCATCGTCGTTTTCGTCGATGTAGAGGCCGGCCGTCGCGGGCAGCACCAACGGCTTGCCGAAGCGCACCGAGTACCGCACCGCGTCGGGGATCGCGGCCTCGATGTTGGCCAGTACGGCTGCGGCGCTGAACATTCCGTGCGCGATCACGGTCGGGAATCCGAACAGCTTGGCCGCGACCGGGTTGGTGTGGATCGGGTTGTGATCGCCTCCGGCGGCCGCGTAGCGCCGGATCAGGCCCGGGCTGATGCGCAGCACGGTGGGCGGTGGCGCCAGCTTGGGCTGCTTCTGCGGGGGCGGTTTGGGTTCGTCGGACAGGCTGGTGCGCTGCTGGTGCAAAAAGGTCGTCACCTGATGCCACGCGGTGTCGTCGCCGACGCTGACATCGGTCACCAGGTCGACCAGTAGACCCTTGCGGTGCTCGCGCAGGTTCTCCGCGTGCACGTGCACGCCGACGGTGTCGGTGACCGCGATCGGCCGGTACTGCGTGATGTGGTTTTCGGTGTGCACCGATCCCATTGCGGCGAAAGGAAAGTCGAACCCGGTGACCAGCGACATCAGCGCCGGAAATGTCAGCGCGAACGGGTACGTCAGCGGCACGCAGTTGCCGTAGCGCAGGCCGGTGACCGCCGCGTACTCGGCCACGTTGGTGCGGTCGATGGGCAGTTCCTCGATGGTGACCGTGCGGGTGGGCAACCCGCCGCCGCGGGACACCACGGGCAGGGCCCCGGCGGCCGCGCGCAGCATGTTCTTCAGGCCGCTTGGCTGGTTCATCACTGTCTCCTGACGCTCAGGCGCCCAGCATGGCCTGGCCGCAGACGCGAATGACGTTGCCGGTCACCGCGTTCGAGGCTGGGCTGGCGAAGTAGGCGATGGCCTCCGCGACATCCACCGGCTGGCCGCCCTGCAGCAGCGAGTTCATCCGGCGGCCGACCTCGCGGGTGGCCAGCGGGATGGCGGCCGTCATCTGGGTTTCGATGAATCCCGGTGCGACGGCGTTGATGGTGATGCCCTTGTCGTAGAGCTCCGGCGCCAGCGCCTGGGTCAGGCCGATCATTCCCGCCTTGGTGGTGGCGTAATTGGTCTGCCCGCGGTTGCCCGCGATGCCGGCCATCGACGACAGGCCGACCACCCGGCCGCCCTCGCCGATGCTGCCGTTGCCGACCAGCCCCTCGGTAAGGCGCAGCGGGGCAAGCAGATTGACGGCCAAGACGGCGTCCCAGCGCGCGTCGTCCATGTTGGCCAGCAGCTTGTCGCGGGTGATCCCGGCGTTGTTGACCAGGACGTCGGCGCGACCGCCGTGGTGCTCGCGCAGGTGCTCGGTGATCTTGTCGACGGCATCGGGCGCGGTGACATCGAGCCACAGCGCGGTGCCCCCGACCCGGCTGGCCGTTTCGGCCAGTGCCTCGGCGGCCGATTCGACGTCGATCGCCACGACGCGCGCGCCATCGCGGGCGAACACCTCGGCGATCGTCGCACCGATGCCGCGGGCCGCGCCCGTCACGATCGCGACCTTGCCGTCCAGCGGACGCTCCCAGTCGCCCGGCGGGGTGGAGTCCGCCTCCCCGACGTAGAACACTTGGCCGTCGACGTACGCCGACTTGGCCGACAGGATGAACCGCATGGTCGACTCCAGGCCTGTCGCAGCGGGTTTGGCGTCCGGCGACAGGTACACCAGCGCCACCGTGGTGCCGTTGCGCAGTTCCTTGCCCAGCGAGCGGGTGAAGCCCTCCAGCGCGCGCTGCGCGATCCGCTCGTGCGGGCTGGTGGCCGCGTCGGGCGTGGTGCCGACCACCGCCACGCGCGCCGAGTGGCCGAGGTTGCGCAGCAGCGGGGTGAAGAACTCGTACAACCCCTTGAGCCCTTCGGGCGTGGTGATGCCGGTGGCGTCGAATACCAGTCCGCCGAACTTGTCGGCCCAACGCCCACCCAGGTTGTTGCCGACCAGGTCGTAATCGGCGGCCAGCGCCGCGCGCAGCGGCTCGACGACTCTGCCCTCCCCGCCGATCAGCAGCGCCCCGGCCAGCGGCGGATCACCGGCGCGGTAGCGGCGCAGCGTCTCGGGTTGGGGAACGCCGAGCTGCTTGGCGAGGAACGAACCAGGACCGGAGTTGACGATCTGGGAGAACAGATCGGACGAGACCTTGGGAGCCACCGGAGCTACCTTCCATGTTCTTGCGAAGTCGGGGTATGCCTACAGCACAACCGTATCGAGGACGAACTTACTGCAGAGTAAGAACAGTGGGTAGTATGGCCCCAGACGGGCGAATCCCAAACCAGAAGACCGCACGAGCACGGAGAAAACAGTGGCCCCTGCAAGTTCTGAGGCAAGTACACCGGCTGCTCAGCGCAGCTCCGAGCGGCGGCGCGTCGCCATCCTGGGCGGCAACCGCATCCCGTTCGCGCGATCCGACGGCGCCTATGCCGAGGCCTCCAACCAGGACATGTTCACCGCCGCACTGGGCGGGCTGGTGGAGCGCTTCGGGCTGGCCGGGGAGCGGCTCGGCGTGGTGGTCGGCGGGGCCGTGCTCAAGCACAGCCGGGACTTCAACCTGACCCGCGAATGCGTGCTCGGCTCGCAGCTGGCGTCGTATACGCCGGCGTTCGACCTGCAGCAGGCCTGCGGCACCGGGCTGCAGGCGGCGATCGCCGCCGCCGAGGGCATCGCGGCCGGCCGCTACGAGGTGGCCGCCGCCGGCGGGGTGGACACCACCTCCGACGCGCCGATCGGCCTCGGCGACAACCTGCGCCGCACGCTGCTCAAGTTGCGCCGCGCCAAGTCCAACGTCCAGCGGCTGAAGCTGGTGGGCACCCTGCCCGCGACCCTGGGCGTCGAGATCCCGGTCAACAGCGAACCGCGCACCGGGCTGTCCATGGGGGAGCACCAGGCGATCACCGCCAAGCAAATGGGCATCTCCCGCGTCGCCCAGGACGAGCTGGCCGCCGCCAGCCACCGCAACATGTCCGCCGCCTACGATCGCGGCTTCTTCGACGACCTCGTCACGCCGTTTTTGGGGCTGTACCGCGACGACAACCTGCGACCGGACTCGTCGGCGGAGAAGCTGGCCAAGCTGCGGCCGGTGTTTGGCGTGAAGGCCGGCGACGCGACGATGACGGCGGGCAACTCGACCCCGCTGACCGACGGCGCCTCGGTCGCCCTGCTGGGCACCGACGAGTGGGCCGAGGCCCACTCGTTGACCCCGCTGGCCTACCTGGTGGACTCGGAGACGGCGGCGGTCGACTACGTCAACGGGCGCGACGGCCTGCTCATGGCCCCGACGTACGCGGTGCCGCGGCTGCTCGCCCGCAACGGCCTGAGCCTCCAGGACTTCGACTTCTACGAGATCCACGAGGCGTTCGCGTCGGTGGTGCTGTGCCATCTGCAGGCCTTCGAGTCCGAGGAGTACTGCAAGGGGCGGCTGGGTCTGGACGCCGCGCTGGGTTCGATCGACCGGTCCAAGCTCAACGTCAACGGCTCGTCGCTGGCCGCCGGCCACCCGTTCGCCGCCACCGGCGGACGGATCCTGGCCCAGGCCGCCAAGCAGCTCGCGCAACGCAAGGCCGAGCAGAAGGGCGGGGGCAAACCCGTGCGCGCCCTGGTCTCGATCTGCGCGGCAGGCGGCCAGGGAGTGGCCGCGATCCTTCAGGCCTGACCACCCGGGCCCATGAGATGGGTCACATCGGATTAGCGATCAGAGACGACGGGTATCCGTGACCCCGGATAGCCCCGTGTTGTGGTCTGACCCCCCGACCCCGACGGCAATACGGGGCATCCCCCGGAACGACCGCCTGTCAGTCTTTGCCGACGGGCGTCCGAAAAGGGCCGCCGCTGGAGTGAGGGGATCCAGCGGCGGCCTTTTTGGTCTTTTGTGCTGTTCCGGCGGGCCGACGTACGCAAAATCCCCCGCTTCGCACGCGAAGCGGGGGATTTGTGCGTCCTGTCGACCGCGGCCTAGAAGGCGGCCTCGTCGAGCTCCATGATGTCGTTGTCCAGCGTCTCGATGACCTCGCGGGTGCTGGTCAGCATCGGCAGGAAGTTCTTCGCGAAGAACGACGCCACCGCGATCTTGCCCTCGTAGAAGGACCGTTCCTCGCCGCTGGCGCCGGCGTCGAGCGCCGCCACGGCCACGGCCGCCTGACGCTGCAACAACCAGCCGATGACCAGGTCACCGACGCTCATCAGGAAGCGCACCGAACCGAGACCCACCTTGTACAGGCTGGTCACGTCCTCCTGGGCCGCCATCAGGTAGCCGGTCAGCGAGGCCGCCATTGCCTGAACGTCGGTCAGGGCCTTGGCCAGGTGCTCCCGTTCGGTCTTCAGCCGCCCGTTGCCGGACTCGCTGTCGACGAACTTCTGGATCTGCTCGGACACGTGGGCCAGCGCCACACCCTTGTCGCGGACGATCTTGCGGAAGAAGAAGTCCTGCGCCTGGATGGCCGTGGTGCCCTCGTACAGCGAGTCGATCTTGGCGTCACGGATGTACTGCTCGATCGGGTAGTCCTGCAGGAAGCCGGACCCACCGAAGGTCTGCAGGCTCTCGGTGAGCTTGGCGTAGGCCTGCTCCGAGCCGACACCCTTGACCACCGGCAGCATCAGGTCGTTGACCTTGACGGCCAGCTCGGCGTCCACACCGTGCAGGGCCTCGGCCACCGCCGAGTCCTGATAGGTCGACGTGAACAGGTACAGCGCGCGCAGACCCTCGGCGTAGGCCTTCTGGGTCATCAGCGAGCGGCGCACGTCGGGGTGGTGCGTGATGGTCACCCGCGGGGCGGTCTTGTCGGTCATCTGGGTCATGTCCGCGCCCTGGACGCGAGACTTCGCGTACTCCAACGCGTTCAGGTAGCCCGTCGACAGGGTCGCGATGGCCTTGGTGCCGACCATCATGCGTGCCTGCTCGATCACGTCGAACATCTGCGCGATCCCGTTGTGCACCTCGCCGACCAGCCAGCCCTTGGCCGGAACGTCGTGCTGGCCGAAGCTCAGCTCACACGTCGCCGACACCTTCAGGCCCATCTTGTGCTCGACGTTGGTGACGTACACGCCGTTACGCTCGCCCAGCTCACCGGTCTCGAAGTCGAACAGGAACTTGGGCACGAAGAACAGCGACAGCCCCTTGGTGCCGGGTCCGGCGCCCTCGGGACGCGCCAGCACCAGGTGGAAGATGTTCTCGAACAGGTCGCCGGAGTCGGCCGAGGTGATGAATCGCTTCACACCGTCGATGTGCCAGGAACCGTCGTCCTGCTTGACGGCCTTGGTCCGCCCGGCGCCGACGTCGGAGCCGGCATCCGGCTCGGTCAGCACCATGGTCGAACCCCAGCCGCGCTCGGCGGCCAGGACGGCCCACTTCTTCTGCTCCTCGGTGCCGAGGTGGTACAGGATGTTGGCGAAACCCGCGCCGCCGGCGTACATCCACACGGCCGGGTTGGCGCCCAGGATGTGCTCGTGCAGCGCCCACAGCAGCGACTTGGGCATTGCCACGCCGCCGAGGGCCTCGTCGATGCCGACCTTGTCCCACCCGGCCTCGATGACGGCGTGTACGGACTTCTTGAAGGATTCCGGCAGCGTCACCGAGTGCGTCTTCGGGTCGAAGACCGGCGGGTTGCGGTCGCCCTCGACGAACGAGTCGGCGATCGGCCCTTCGGCCAGCCGGCTGATTTCGTTCAACATTTCGCGGGCGGTGTCGGCGTCCAGGTCGCTGTATTCGCCCTGGCCTAACGCCTTGTCAACGCCCAATACCTCGAACAGGTTGAACGCCTGGTCGCGGACGTTGCTCTTGTAGTGGCTCACTACGGTCCTCCTCGTTGAGAATGCCACTTGTGGTTGGGTACTAGGTCTAAGTTACCCACCAGTAACAACACCTAAAATATCGTTAGCGTCAGTGGGATGCAAGCGGATGTGAGCTAGATTTCATTGCCTAATTAACCAACCGGTTGGGGAGGGTGCGCCGATGCCGTCGAATACCCGCTCTACCTGCGGCGACGGGAACGGCGCGACCGATGTGCGGGGCGTCACTCCGGTGCCGGCCGTCGACCTGCGGTCCGATCCGAGGCGGTTGCGGGACGGCCTGCGCGAGGCCGGCCACCGGGTCGGATTCTTCTATTTGACCGGCCATGGGGTCCCACCGGACCTGGTGACGCGGGTGCTCGAGGGCGCGCGCCGGCTCTTCGCGCTGCCACAGCAGGACAAGGACTCGGTCGCCATGGTGCGCAGCCCGCATTTCCGCGGCTACACCCGCCTGGGCGGCGAAGTGACCCGCGGCGAGGTGGACTGGCGCGAGCAGATCGACATCGGTCCGCAACGCCCGCCGATCGGCGGGCTGGGCAAGTCCGACTACCGGTGGCTACAGGGCCCTAACCAGTGGCCGGCCGCGCTGCCGGAGCTGCCCGGACTCGTCGAGGAATGGGACGCCGCGCTGTCCGCGGTGGCCCGCACCCTGCTGCGGCACTGGGCGGCCTCACTGGGCAGCCCGGCCGACGTGTTCGACGCGGCCTTCGCCGAGACCCCGGCCACGCTGATCAAGATCATCCGCTACCCGGGGCGCGCGGCCGGCTCCCAGGGCGTGGGCGCGCACCGGGACGCCGGGGTGCTCACGCTGCTGCTGGCGGAGCCGGGCAGCCAGGGCCTGCAGGTGCGGCGGGCCTTCGACGACGCCTGGATCGACGTCCCCCCGCGCGACGGTGCGTTCATCGTCAACATCGGCGAGCTGCTGGAGGCGGCGACGCGCGGCTACCTGCGGGCCACCGAGCACCGGGTCAGCCTGCAAGGTCCGGCGACCCAGCGGATCTCGGTGCCCTACTTCTTCAATCCGCGCCTCGACGCCCGGATACCGGTGCTGTCGCTGCCCGCCGAACTACGCGCGTCCGCGGCGGAGTGGAGCGCGGCGCAGGACCCCGCCGACCCCATCTTCGCCGTCTACGGCCGCAATGCCTGGAAGAGCCGGCTGCGCTCGCACCCCGATGTCGCTTCCGCGCACGGGTATTCGGCAGAACGCTTAGAAAACGGGTAAGGGTGGCCGCGCCGGGGCGACCCGCGCCGGGTAGGGTCGAGCCCGAAATTACGTCTGGCGCTCTAGGGGCGAAAAAGCCGGTGAACTCGAACAACAAGCTGACAGCGTCGTCACTTCGTGAGGCCTTCGGTCATTTCCCGTCCGGCGTGGTGGCCATCGCCGCCGAGGTGAACGGAACCCGGGAAGGGCTGGCCGCCAGCACCTTCGTGCCCGTCTCGCTGGACCCGCCGTTGGTGTCGTTCTGCGTGCAGAACACCTCGACGACGTGGCCCAAACTCAAGGAGCTGCCCATGCTGGGCATCAGCGTGCTCGGCGAGGCGCACGACGAGGCCGCCCGCACGCTGGCCGCCAAGACCGGCGACCGGTTCGCCGGGCTGGAGACCGTGTCCCGGGCCACCGGTGCGGTCTTCATCAAGGGCACCGGCCTCTGGCTGGAAAGCGCGATCGAGCAACTCATTCCCGCCGGCGACCACACGATCGTCGTGTTGCGGGTCAGCGAGGTGACCGTGGACGCCGAGGTGGCGCCCATCGTGTTCCACCGCAGCAATTTCCGGCGCCTGGGCGCCTGAATCCGGTCCGCCCGTCAGGGGCGGTGGCTCAGTTCTTCCCGAAAACCCTGGATGCGCGTCTCGAGCTCGGCGGCGTCGCCGTGCCGCCCTTCCTTCTGCGCGAGCTGAGCGCGCACCGACAGTTGCCGAATTGCGGTCCGAATGTTGTTGATGCTGGCGGTTTCTCGCCTGGGTTCCATGAGCTGCCTTTCCGGTCGTTGGTACAGCGGCCATCCATCCGGACGGCCCGACAGGATGCAGGTTGGTTACCCGGGTACCGCGACGGCCTAACCCCGTAGACCGGGTGGGCGCGCGCGGCGCCTGCGCTCAGCGGCGGAACAGCTTGTTACCGAGCCACACCACCGGGTCGTACTTGCGGTCGGCGACGCGCTCTTTCATCGGGATCAACGCGTTGTCGGTGATCTTGATGTTCTCCGGGCAGACCTCGGTGCAGCACTTGGTGATGTTGCAGTAGCCCAGGCCGTGCTCTTCCTGTGCATCCTTGCGCCGGTCCCGGGTGTCGAGCGGGTGCATCTCCAGCTCGGCGATCCGCATCAGGAACCGGGGGCCGGCGAACGCCTTCTTGTTCTCCTCGTGGTCGCGGACCACGTGGCAGACGTTCTGGCACAGGAAGCACTCGATGCACTTGCGGAACTCTTGGGAGCGCTGGACATCCGCCTGCGCCATCCGGTACTCGCCGGGTTGCAGGTCCTTAGGCGGCGCGAAAGACGGTATCTCGCGGGCCTTCTCGTAGTTGAACGAGACGTCGGTGACCAGGTCCCGGATCACCGGGAACGCCCGCAGCGGCGTGACGGTGACGACCTCGTCCTCGGCGAACGTGGACATCCGGGTCATGCAGAGCAACCGCGGATAGCCGTTGATCTCCGCGGAGCACGAGCCGCACTTGCCCGCCTTGCAGTTCCACCGGACCGCCAGGTCGGGCGTCTGGGTCTGCTGCAGGCGGTGGATGATGTCGAGGACGACCTCACCCTCGTTGACCTCGACGGTGAAGTCCTGCAGACCACCGTTGGCGTCGTCGCCGCGCCACACCCGCATCGTCGCGTTGTAGGTCATTTGCCACTCCGTCCTGGGTGCCCGGCGAGTTCTTCGTCGGTGTAGTACTTCTCCAGCTCACCGATTTCAAACAGTTCCAGCAGATCGGGCCGCATCGGCGTCTGCTCTTTCTTCGTGATGGTGATGTCGGGGATCACCTCGTCGCCGCCGCCCGCCTCGCAGACCAGCAGCAGCTTGCGCCACGACGAGTCCATCGACGGGTGATCGTCGCGGGTGTGCCCGCCGCGGCTCTCGGTGCGCTGCAGCGCGGCTTTGGCGACACATTCGCTGACCAGCAGCATGTTGCGCAGGTCGATGGCCAGGTTCCAACCCGGGTTGTAGCGGCGCTCCCCCTCCACGTGCAGGTTCTTGAACCGCTCCCGCAGCTTGTCCAGCCGGGCCAGCGCCTCCGCAACCTCGTCGGCGTTGCGGATGATGCCGACCAGGTCGTTCATCGACTGCTGAAGCTCCAGCTGCAGGGTGTAGGGGTTCTCGCCGGGGCCGTTGGCCGGCGCCTCGAAGGGGGACAGCGCCCGCTTCGCCGCCGCGTCGACGGCGCTGTCGCCGATCGTCGGACGGCTGCTCAGCGCCCGCACGTAGTCGGCGGCGCCCAGGCCGGCCCGCCGCCCGAACACCAGCAGGTCCGACAGCGAGTTGCCGCCCAGCCGGTTCGAGCCGTGCATGCCGCCGGAGCATTCGCCGGCCGCGAAGAGCCCGGGCACGGTGGCCGCCCCGGTGTCGGCGTCGACCTCGACGCCGCCCATCACGTAGTGGCAGGTCGGCCCGACTTCCATCGGCTCCTTGGTGATGTCGACTCCGGCCAGCTCCTTGAACTGGTGGTACATCGAGGGCAGGCGGCGGTTGATCTCCGCCGGCGTCAGCCGCGACGCGATGTCGAGGAAGACGCCACCGTGTGGGCTACCCCGGCCGGCCTTGACCTCGGAGTTGATCGCGCGCGCGACCTCGTCGCGCGGCAGCAGGTCCGGGGTGCGCCGGGCCGAGTCGTTGTCCTTGAGCCACTGGTCGGCCTCTTGCTCGGACTCGGCGTACTGCCCCTTGAACACCGACGGGATGTAGTCGAACATGAACCGCTTGCCGTCGGAGTTCTTCAGCACCCCGCCGTCACCGCGGACACCCTCGGTGACCAGGATCCCCTTCACGCTCGGCGGCCACACCATGCCCGTCGGGTGGAACTGGACGAACTCCATGTTGATCAGCGACGCGCCCGCCCGCAGCGCCAGGGCGTGCCCGTCGCCGGTGTACTCCCAGGAGTTCGAGGTGACCTTGAACGACTTGCCGATGCCGCCGGTGGCCAGCACCACCGCGGGCGCCTCGAACAAGATGAAGTTTCCGCTTTCGCGGATGTAGCCGAACGCGCCGGCGATCGCGTCGCCGTCCTTGATCAGCTCGGTGATCGTGGTCTCGGCGAACACCCGGATGCGGGCCTCGTAGTCGCCGAGCTCGGCGAAATCCTCCTGCTGCAGCGAGACGATCTTCTGCTGCATGGTGCGGATCAGCTCCAGGCCGGTGCGGTCACCGACGTGCGCCAGCCGCGGGTATGTGTGCCCGCCGAAGTTGCGCTGGCTGATCTTGCCGTCCTTGAGGCGATCGAAGAGCGCGCCATAGGTTTCCAGCTCCCAGACGCGATCCGGGGCCTCCTTGGCGTGCAATTCGGCCATCCGCCAGTTGTTGAGGAACTTCCCACCGCGCATCGTGTCGCCGAAGTGGGTCTTCCAGTTGTCCTTGGGGTTGGTGTTGCCCATCGAGGCCGCGCACCCACCCTCGGCCATCACCGTGTGGGCCTTGCCGAACAGGGACTTGCACACCACCGCGACCCGCAGGCCGCGTTCACGCGCTTCGATGACCGCGCGCAATCCCGCGCCGCCGGCGCCGATGACGACTACGTCGTAGGCATGCCGCTCGACATCAACCATGAAAATCCTCGCTAGCTACGTTCTGATTTGTAAGTCAAATGGCTTTTCAGCCAACGAATCTCAGGTCGCTGATGGCGCCGCTGGCCACCAGTGCGATGTAGAAATCGGTGAGCATCAGGGTGCCCAGCGTGATCCAGGCGAACTGCTTGTGCCGGGTGTTCATCACGCTGACCTGCGTCCAGATCCAGTACCGCACAGGGTTTTTGGAGAAGTGCTTGAGTCGGCCACCCGTGACGTGCCGGCAGGAGTGGCAGGACAGCGTGTAGACCCACAGCATGATGACGTTGCCCAACAGGATCAGGTTGCCCAGACCGAAGCCGAATCCGCCCGGCCCACTGTCGGAATGGAACGCGACGATTGCGTCGTAGCTGTTGACGATCGAGATGAGGCAGGCGATATAGAAGAAGTACCGGTGGGTGTTCTGGATGATCAGCGGGAACTTGGTCTCGCCGGTGTAGTGCGCGCGGGGCTCGGCCACCGCGCACGCGGTGGGCGACTGCCACACCGTGCGGTAGTAGGCGCCGCGGTAGTAGTAGCAGGTCAACCGGAACAGCAGCAGGAACGGCAGCGACACCGCCGCATACGGCAGCCACCACACGTCGGGCAGGAACTGAGGCCAGATGTCGCCGGCCTCACCACAACCCTTGCTGACACACGGCGAGTAGAACGGTGTCAGGTAGTGGTATTTCGGGACGAAGAAGTAATTCTGCTGGAATGCCCGCGCCGTCGCGTAGATGACGAATGCGGCGAAGCCGAGGTCGATCCTCAGCGGCGACATCCACCACCGGTCGGTGCGTAGGGTGCGTTGCTGGATACGGGCGCGCGTGGGTGAAAAGACACCGGACGCAGGACGGTTCGCCGTGGGTGCGCTCATCTAGTTGTTCCTCTTCGAACGGGCTGTCTGTCGAAGGGTACACAGAGAGAAGGCCCCCTCCTGCGGGGGGCTTGGAGTCGGGGCGTTCGGGTTGTTCAGGACCTGTTGTGACCGCCGACGCCCTCGTCGTCGACATCACGCCAGAATTCGCTGTCGTACTGGGTGTCGGGAATGACGATCTTCTCACCGGACTGCTGCACGGTGGCGCCCGCCAGATCCAACTCGGACACGTCGGTGTCGAGCAGATCGACGTCGGACAGGATGCGGTCGGCGTCGATGACGATGCGGCGCATCGCGGGGCTGTCGCCGTATCGCGACCGCAGGGAGCTCACGCACCGCCGCAGGCCGCCGATCAGATCGTGCAGTTCGGCGAATTCGGTCGTGCCAGTCGTGCTCGTCAAGGCATCTCCTCGGCAGTGTTTCGGATCACAGTACGTCCCCAATACTATCCACGGCACACGCGAACGTCAGACCATTGAGCCCGGACGCCAAGGGAGCAAACACTTATGACGGGCCCCACCACGCCGGCCGAGCGCGCCGCCACCCTGTTGAAGCTGCACCGGCCCGGCAACCCGGTCATCCTGCCGACCGTGTGGGACGCCTGGTCGGCGCGGCTGGCGGCCGGCGCCGGGTTCGCCGCACTCACCGTGGGCAGCCATCCGATGGCGGACTCCATCGGCAAACCCGACAACGAGGGCATGTCGTTCGACGAAGTCCTGACCCGCGTCGCCCAGATCACCGCGGCCGTCTCGGAAACGGAAGGTGTCCCGGTGTCGGTGGACATCGAATCGGGCTACGGCCTGCCGGCGGCCCGACTGATCGAGGGGTTGCTGAGTGTGGGGGCCGTGGGGCTGAACATCGAGGACACCGTGCACTCCGAGGGCAGGCGGCTGCGGTCCGCCGACGAACACGCCGAACTGGTCGGCGAGCTGCGGTCGGCCGCCGATGCGGCCGGAGTGCACGTGGTCATCAACGCCCGGACCGATCTGTTCCTGCGCCAAGACGGTGAGGAGTCCGACCGCGTCGACCGCGCCGTGGCGCGGCTGAATCAGGCGGCCGCCGCCGGCGCCGACGTTCTCTACCCGGTCGGCCGCCACCAGCCCGACACGTTGCGGCGCCTGACCGCGGAATTGGCATTGCCGGTCAACGCGATCGCGCTGCCCGACCAGGACGACCCCGCATCCTTCGGCCCGCTGGGCGTCGCGCGAATCAGCTTCGGGCCCTTCCTGCAGGCCGCACTCACGGGGCGGGCCACCGAGCTGCTCGCCCGCTGGGGCTGACGCCGAACAGACACAAAAAGCCCCCGACACGCGGTGCGTGCGGGGGCTTTTGCGTCGTCTCGGCGACTTACTTGGTGATCGAAATGCGCTGCGCCTGGTTCCCGGCGTACGCACCGGTGACCCGCACCGTCAGGACGCCGGCGTCATAGGACGCCGAGATGGCGTCGCCGGTGACGTGGGCGGGCAGCTGGAACGACCGGCGGAACGAGCCGTACCGGATCTCCCGCAGCGTGCGGCCGTTCTTCTCCTCTGCGTGCTCGTCGCGGTGCTCGCCGTGGATGACCAGACGGCCGCGCTCGACCTCCACATTGACGTCCTGGTCGACGTCAACGCCCGGAAGCTCGACCCGTACGATCGCGTCGTCACCGTCCTTGACGATCTCGGCGGCGGGCTTGAAACCGCTGTTCACCGGGTTGTTCCAGTCCGCCGCGGCGGCGGGGCCGAAGAAGTCGCGCAGCCACCGGTCGGTGTCCCAGGCCGGTCGCGACCACAGTGCGAGGTTGCTCATGGTGCTTCCCTTTCAATACCTTGATCTTCGTTGTGAGATTCCTGTGACCGGCGCTCCGACGACCGGCTACTAATACAAACCTGAGTCGACCCCGCTTAAGTTCCAACTGGCCGTTCGCCGGCAGCGAACAATCAATCACAGCCATAGCTGTGAGTTGTGAGATCCTCGTCATAGGACTGTCACATTGCGCGAAAAAGACGTAATTTCTGGCCGTTACTCTCAAAGCCATGTCTGCAGACGGGATTTCGCGCGCAAGCTGTGCGCCGCGTCACATCATCGTGGTCGGACATGGCATGGTGGGGCACCGGTTCGTCGAGGCGCTTCGCGCTCGTGACGCCGAGGGCCTTTGGCGCATCACGGTTTTCGCCGAGGAGACCGACGCGGCCTATGACCGCGTGGGGCTCACCTCCTACACCGAAAGCTGGGATCGCAAGCTGCTGGCACTGCCAGGCAACGAGTACGAGGGCGACGACCGGGTCCGGCTGGTGTTGAACCAGCGGGTCACCGAAATCGACCGCGCGACAAAGTCGGTGGTCACCGCCGACGGCCAGCGTCACGACTACGACACCCTGGTCCTGGCGACCGGCTCCTACGCGTTCGTGCCGCCGGTACCCGGCCACGATCTGCCCGCCTGCCACGTGTACCGCACGCTTGACGACCTCGACGCGATCCGCGCCGACGCCCAGCGCGCGGCGGAAACCTCGCACGCGACCGCGGGCGTGGTCATCGGTGGCGGGCTGCTCGGACTGGAAGCCGCAAATGCGCTGCGCCAGTTCGGGTTGCGGACCCACGTCGTCGAGATGATGCCGCGGCTGATGGCCCAGCAGATCGACGAGGCCGGTGGCGCACTGCTGGCCCGGATGGTCGGCGACCTGGGCATCTCCGTGCATGTCGGCACCGGCACCGAGTCGATCGAATCGGTCGATCACCCGGACGGGTCTACGTCGGTGCGGGTGAGCCTGGGCGACGGGCAGGTGGTCGATGCCGGCCTGGTGATCTTCGCGGCCGGCATCCGGCCGCGCGACGAGCTGGCGGTCGCCGCCGGATTGACGCGCGCCGAGCGTGGCGGCGTGCTCACCGACGTATCTTGCCAGACAAGCGATCCCGACATTTACGCGATCGGTGAGGTCGCCGCGATCGGCGGCCGGTGCTACGGCCTGGTGGGCCCGGGCTACACCTCGGCCGAGGTAGTGGCCGACCGCCTACTGGACGGCGTCGCCGAGTTCGGCGAGGCGGACCTGTCCACGAAGCTCAAACTGCTGGGCGTCGATGTCGCCAGCTTCGGTGACGCGATGGGGGTCACCGAGAACTGCCTCGAGGTCGCCGTCAACGACGCGGTCAACCGGACGTACGCCAAGCTAGTGCTCTCCGACGACGCCAAGACCCTGCTCGGGGGCGTGCTGGTCGGCGACGCCTCCTCCTACGGAGTGCTGCGGCCGATGGTCGGCAGCGAGCTGCCCGGGGATCCGCTCGCGCTGATCGCGCCGGCCCAATCCGGCGGCGGTGAGGCGCTGGGCATTGGGGCGCTGCCGGATTCGGCGCAGATCTGCTCGTGCAACAACGTCACCAAGGGCGATCTGAAGTGCGCGATCGCCGACGGCTGCGCCGATGTTCCCGCGCTGAAGTCGTGCACCTCGGCCGGCACGTCGTGCGGGTCGTGCGTGCCGCTGCTCAAGCAGCTGCTGGAGGCCGAGGGCGTTGAGCAGTCCAAGGCCCTGTGCGAGCACTTCAGCCAGTCGCGCGCCGAGCTTTTCGAGATCATCTCCGCCACCGAGCTGCGGACCTTCTCCGGATTGCTGGAGCGCTTCGGCCGCGGAAAGGGTTGCGATATCTGCAAACCCGTGGTCGCCTCGATCCTGGCGTCCACCGGCTCGGACCACATCCTCGAGGGCGAGCAGGCCTCGCTGCAGGATTCCAACGACCACTTCCTGGCCAACATCCAGAAGAACGGCAGCTACTCGGTGGTGCCCAGGGTCCCCGGCGGTGACATCAAGCCCGAGCACCTGATCCTGATCGGGCAGATCGCCCAGGACTTCGGCCTCTACACCAAGATCACCGGGGGTCAGCGGATCGACCTGTTCGGCGCGCGCGTGGACCAACTGCCGGAGATCTGGAAGCGCCTGGTCGACGGCGGCATGGAATCCGGGCACGCGTACGGCAAGGCGCTGCGCACGGTGAAGAGCTGTGTGGGCACCGACTGGTGCCGTTACGGGCAGCAGGATTCGGTGCAGCTGGCCATCGACCTCGAACTGCGCTACCGCGGCCTGCGGGCGCCCCACAAGATCAAAATGGGCGTCTCGGGCTGCGCGCGGGAGTGCGCCGAAGCCCGCTCCAAGGACGTCGGTGTCATCGCCACCGAAAAGGGCTGGAACCTCTACGTCGGCGGCAACGGCGGGATGACCCCCAAGCACGCGCAGCTGCTGGTCAGCGACCTCGACACCGAGACGCTGGTCCGGTACGTCGACCGGTTCGTCATGTACTACATCCGCACGGCCGACCGGCTGCAGCGCACCGCGCCGTGGGTCGAGTCGCTCGACGGCGGCCTGGATCACGTGCGCGAGGTCGTCTGCGAGGACTCGCTGGGCCTGGCAGAAGAATTCGAGGCCGCAATGGAGCGGCATGTGGAGAACTACAAGTGCGAATGGAAGGGGGTGCTCGACGACCCGGACAAGCTCTCGCGCTTCGTGTCGTTCGTCAACGCCCCCGACGCCGTCGATTCGACGGTGACATTCACCGAGCACGCCGGGCGCAAAATCCCTGTGTCCATTGGCATGCCGACGATCCGCGAGGACAACTCCGGAGGAACGAGGAAGGTATCATGACGCTTCTCAACGACATTGCCGTGTGGACGAGCGCTTGCCCTTACGACCACCTCATTCCGGGGCGCGGCGTCGGCGTCCTGCTCGACGACGGTTCCCAGGCCGCCTTGTTCCGGCTCGACGACGGGTCGGTCCACGCCGTGGGCAACGTCGACCCGTTCTCCGGGGCGGCCGTGCTGTCGCGCGGCATCGTCGGCGACCGCGGCGGCTGCGCCACGGTGCAGTCGCCCATTCTCAAGCAGGCGTTCTCGCTGGAAGACGGTTCCTGCCTGGACGATCCGACCGTTTCGGTGCCGGTCTATCCGGTGCGGATCACCGCCGACGGCTTCGTCCAGATCGCGCGCGACGCCGAGGCCCGGGCGGCCTGAGCGCCCGGTCGCTCAGCGGGTGATGTCGCCGACCAGGTAGCGCTGCATCGTCGGGCCGATCGCGTCGACGAGCGCGTCCACCGACATCGAGTGCAGCGGTTCGGATCGGATGCCGTAGCGCATGATCCCCAGGCCCACGAGTTGAGAGGCACACAACGAGGCCCGCGTGGCGGCCTTGTCCGCGCCCAAAATCTTCAGCAACGGGCCGAATACCGGGCCTACGAAATTGGTTTGGACGATCTCGGCGGTCTTGGCCATGCCCGTGGATGCGACGGCGCTGGCCGCGAACGGTCCGCCCCCGGCGGCGTCCCAGGTGGTGATCAACATCGCCAGTGTCCGGCGGCCCACCTGGTTGACCCCGCCGGTGACGATCCGGTCGATGAATTCCGGTGTGCCGAACGGCAACCGCAGCACCTTGGCGACCGGGTCAAGGAGCCCACGCGACGGCTCTTCGCGACGGGGCATGGTGCCAGGATCGCCGGTTCGGGCCCAAAGATCAAGGAATTGGCCGCAACGCGCGCGCGTGGGGGATCGATCGGCGCGACGATTGCCGCGCGGTGGCGGCCAGTGCGGGCGGCAGTGCCCGGCGGAATCGGGTCGCGATCAGGCGCGCCAGGCCGGGATGGGTGCCCAGCGGCTCACTGACCAGATCGGCGCCGCAGCCCTGCAGCCGTTGCTGGAACAGGCCGTCGGCCAACAGGTAGGAAGCGACCACCACGCGTCCACCGTGCCCGCGCCGTCTCGCGCGATCCATCGCCCCTTCCAAGGCCTCGTGGAGTTGCGGATCGCCGGTGGCCGCGAACGCCAGGCTCACCCTCGAACCGGTGAGCGCCGACACCAGCGTGGCCGTCGTGTGCAGGTCGGTCCGGGCCTTGTCATCCGAGGTGCCCGCGGCCGCCAGGATCACCGAATCGCCTGGCCGCCAGCCGCATTTCAGCAGCTGATCGCCGACGATCCGCGCGATCTGGCCGCTCGGACCCAGCGCGGGGGTGACGGTGACGTTCGGGTGACCGCTGATCGCGACGTGGGCGGGCAGGTCGGCACGGACGTGATATCCGCGCGACAGGAACGCCGGCACCACGATGGCGGGCCGGCCGGCGGCCTTCGCTTTTGCCAGCACCTCGCTGGGCGTGGGTCCCACCACGTCCACGAACGCGACGTCGACGGTGCTGCGGACGAGCGTACTCACCTGTGCCGCAAGGCCTTCGATCATCGCCACGCCCCCGGTTCTGCGGGTGCCGTGCGCTACCAGGATCAGTGCCATGGGGATACGTCCGGCTGGTCGATCGCGAGCCGGTAGCCACGCTTGACCACCGTCGCGATGATGTTCTTGTCGCCCAGCGCCGTTCGCAGCCGCAGCACGGCCGTGTCGACGGCGTGGGGGTCGTTGCTGTTGCCGGGAAGCACCCGCAACAGGTCGTTGCGCGCGACGACGTCGCCGGGGCGCTCCGCCAGTGCCCGCAGGGTCGCCATTCCCGATCCCGACAGGGCTCGCGGCGAACCGTCGACCAGGACGCAGGTTCCGCGGATCTCCATCTCGTGACCGGCCGCGCGGATGGTGCACGACCGAAGGGACGGCAGCTCCTGCGCGATGTGACGGGCCAACGCCCCCAACCGCATTCGCTCGGGGGACGACGTGGGAATACCGGCGCGGATCAAGGGCTGCGCGGTGACCGGCCCCACGCACATCGCATGCACATCGCTGCGAAGTGCTTGCAGCAGTTGGTCTTCGATGCCCAACTCGCGGCTGCGTTCCAGCAGTGCCGCCCCGGCGGGGGCCGAGGTGAAGGTCACCGCGTCGAACTGCCGCCGGGCGATCGAGGCAACGAGTTGGTCGAAGTCACCGCCGGCCGGCGTTGGCTTCCAGCGGTATACGTGAATGGGAACCACCTGGGCGCCCGCCGACCGCAACCCGTTGAGGAACTCCGGGAACGGGTCCCAGCCGTCGGCCGCGCCGTGCAGTTGGACGGCGATCCTCTTGCCGGCGACGTTCGACTCGAGCAGGTACCGCAGGACCTCGCGCGACGATTCGGATTTGGGGGACCACTCCTCGTGCAGCCCGGCGGCGCGCAACGCGCCGGTGGCCTTCGGCCCGCGGGCCACGATCCGCGCCCGGGACAGCGACGCCAGCAGCTGGGTGGCCAGGCCCCAGCCGTCGGCCGCCGCGACCCAGCCGCGGAAGCCGATGCCGGTGTGCGCCACCAGGATATCGGGAGGCTGGGCGATGATCGCCTCGGTGTGACGCTGCAGCTCTTCGTCTTCGGGCAGCGCGATGAGGTTGATGGCCGCGGCGCTGGAGACCTCCGCGCCGTTACGGCGCAGCAACGCGCACAGCTCTTCGGCCCGGTTCGCCGACGTCACGGCGATCCGGTAGCCGGTCAGCGGCGCGGAGTCTGGTGGGGCCAGGTGCGGGGCCATATGAAGTGTGTATGCCTGCGACGTTTCGGTTGCGTTACCGAGCAATTGCTGTGGCATTGCCCGTGTTGCGAGTCCGCTCACACATGCGCGGCCTCGCCTTCGGGTCGGGCGCCGGACAGGCCCGGGGCCGTGGCGGGACGCCGGACGTAGACCATCCAGGTCATGATCGCGGCACCGACGTAGGAAGCCAAAAACGCCCAGTACGCCGCCGTTTCGGTGCCGGTGCTCAGGTAGGACTGCCGCAGCGCCAGGTTGATCGCCACGCCGCCGAACGCGCCGACCGCGGAGCAGATGCCGATCAGCGACCCGGACTGCGCGCGCGCCCAACGGCGGCGGTCGTCCTCGCTCATGTCCAGCCCGCGACTGCGCGCCTCGTAGACCGACGGGATCAACTTGAACACCGACCCGTTTCCCATGCCGGACAGGATGAACAGCACCATGAAGCCGACGATGCAGCCGATCATGCTGACGGAGCGCGCCACGGCGTGCTGGTCCTCGAGGGCGCTGATGGTGACCAACAACGCGGCCCCCAGGGTCATCCCGGCGAGGACGCCCAGCGTGACGCGGCTGCCGCCGAGGCGGTCGGCCAGCCGGCCGCCGTAGATGCGCGCCACGGAGCCCAGCAGGGGGCCGACGAAGGCCACCTGCGCGGCGTGGAGCGCGGCGTGCTTGGCGGTTTCCCCGCTCTCCAGGAAGTGGACCTGCATCACCTGTCCGAAGGCGAAGGAGAAGCCGATCCAGGAGCCGAAGGTGGCGATGTAGAGCAGCGAGATCACGTGGGTATCGCGCTCGAAGAGGATCGAGCGCATGGTGCTCAGCTGGGTGCCGTGGTGGATGTTGTCCATGACCAGCGCGGCCGCGATCCCCACGACGACCAGGAACACCAGGTAGATCGCGCACACCCAGTACGGGGCCTCGTGCCCGGCGGTGGCCAGCACCAGCAGGCCCACCAGCTGGATCACCGCGACACCGAGGTTGGCGACGCCGGCATTGATCGCCAGCGCGGCGCCCTTGAGCCGCTGCGGGTAGAACGCGTTGACGTTGGCCAGCGAGGCCGCGTAGTTGCCACCGCCGAGCCCGGTCAGGGCGGCGCACAGCACGAAGAGCCACAGGGGCTGGCCGGGGTTGGCCAACAGCACGATCGTGCCCGCCGTCGGGATCAGCAGGACGAAGGCCGAGAACGTCGTCCAGTTGCGACCGCCGAAGGCGGCGATACCGAGGGTGTAGGGGATCCGGGCGCAACCACCGACCAGGGTGGCCACCGCGCCCAGCAGCAGCTTGTCGCCGGCGGAGAAGCCGTAGACGGCCCCCGGCATGAACAGCGCCATCACGGGCCACAGCGTCCAGATCGAGAAGGCCACGTGGTCACCGGCGATGGTGCCGAGCAGATTGCGCCGGGCGATCTTCTTGTTGCCGGCCTCCCAGGCCGCCGCGTCCTCCGGATTCCAGTCCGCGATGCGGTGATCGCGTCGCGGCGAAACCGATTGGGCACGTTGGCATGTGGGCGTTGCGCGTGCGTGCATACCGATCCCTCTCCTCAGAAGCAGTTCGGGGTCTGGCCGGCGACGCGTATGGGCGCCCCGCGTGAAGGGGCATGCCCCACCGTAGATTCCGATGCTCACATCTAGGACGTGAGCGGGTCAACCGGAATCTACCGATCTCGGCTGTTAGTTGATTACCAGTTATCTGGTAAGTCCCTGAAGGGCGCCTCGATCGCGCGACAGCGGTTTGCCGGTGCGCGAATATCGGCCGCCGCCAAGTGATCTCACACCGGCGGGCGGGTCGATGTGAGCTGTCCTACAGTCGGTCGCTCCAACTCGCGGCACCGACGCCGGCGCCGGCAACCGCGCCGACCGGGGTCCGCGGGCGCGCCCAGTGCAGTCGCACCGACTGGCCGGGCCGCACCTGGGCGATCTTGTCGACGTCGTCGTCGATCACCACGCCGACTACCGGATAGCCACCGGTGACGGGGTGGTCCGGGCCGAGGATCACCGGTAAACCGTTGGGCGGCACCTGGATTGCGCCTCGGGCGGCACCCTCGCTGGGCAGCTGCCGGTCCGGGTGCAGGCATTGCAGGGGGCGGCCGACCAACCGCATCCCCACCCGGTCGCTGCGGTCGGACGCCACCCAAGCGGTGCGCACCAGCGCGTCGGGATCGAGGAACCAGTCATCGCGCGGCCCGGGCACCACGGACAGCTCGACGACGCTGCCGGGGATGGCCGCCACCGGCGCCTGGTCCAACTCGGGGTAGTCCGCGGTGTGCTCGCCGATCGGGAGCCGATCCCCGGCCTGCAGTGGCGACGGCCCGATGGCCGACATGACGTCGTAGCTGCGCGAGCCGAGCACCGGCTCCACCCAGATGCCGCCGCGGACCGCGAGGTAGCTTCGCAGGCCCGCGCGGGGGGACCCAAAGAGATCAGCTGGCCGTCGCGCACGTGCTGAATGCTGTTGGTGCCGAACTTGATTCCGTCGACGGTCGGATCGGTGTCGGCGCCGGTCACCGCGATGTCGACGTCGCTGCCCCGGACCCTGGCCGCGAACCCGCCGAACGTCACCTCCACGGTGGCGCGGTCGTCGGGGTTGGCCACCAGCCGGTTGGCCAGTTTGTGGGCGCGTCGGTCGGCGGCTCCGGACCGGCTGACGCCGAGGTGGGCCAGCCCGGGCCGACCGAGGTCTTCGACGACGGCGAACGGCCCGGTGCGGAGGATCTCCAGGACTGCCACGATTGCCTCCTTGCTAGACGGCCCGGAACTGAACCCACATGCCCTGCATCAGCAGCGCCGGGTCGCGACGTTGCAGATCCCACAGGACCGCGTCGGTGTGGCCGATGAGTTGCCAACCGCCGGGGGACCGGCGCGGGTAGATCGCGCTGAATTCCCCGGCGAGGGCGACGGATCCGGCCGGCACGGCAGTCCGCGGCTCGGGACGCCGGGGCACCCGTAGGCGCGGGTCGCCGTCGACCAGATACGCGAAACCGGGTGCGAAGCCGCTGAATCCGACCCGCCACAGGGTGGCGGTGTGGGCGTCGATCACCTGCGGGATGGTCAGCCCGGTGTGGCCGGCGACCTCTGCGAGGTCGGGGCCGTCGTAGACCACGTCGATCACCACGTCGGCGCCGCGCTCGGACGGGGCCGGTGGCGTGGCGGTGACGCACATCGTGCGCAGTCGCCGGCGGATGACGCCTTGGCGGCAGGGGTCCTCCAGCTTGACCAGCACGGTGCGGGCCGCCGGCACGACATCGACCACGCCCGGTATCGGCTCGGAGCGCAGCGCGGCCGCCCACGCCAAAACCTCTGCGGCACTGCCACATTGCACCATCAGCGCCCGATCGCCGTAGTCCAGGACGGTGTTGCCGGCCAGCTCGGTCGGCAGGTCGTGGGCCAGGTCGCCGCTAAGGTCCGTCACGCTCATTACTCGACGGTAACCCCGGGATCGGGCCTCGTGCGAGGGGCGGCGGCGGGATTTTCGAGCACTGCCAGAGCTGCCTTAGCAAACGCTCAAACAGCCGCGATGCTAGCCCAGGATTTTGGTGAGCAGCGGAGGCAATTGGTCGGCGACGAGGGGGTAGCTCAGCGGCGAGGCGAAGGCGATCGCGCCGGCCTGTTCGGTGGTGGTGAAGATGTGGCGGTTCTGCGCGGTGGTCAGCGACCCGGCCACCTCGGGATCGGCCAGTAGGGCCTTCTGATCGTCGGGGTTGCGGGTCGTCCAGATCACCACGTCGGCCGAATCGAGCACCGACTTGATGTGGTCTCGCGGGATGACGGCGCGCTGCTCGGTGCCGAACGGCTTGATGCCCTCGGCGATGACCAGCCCCATCTGGTTCAGAAAATCCGTGCGCCAGCCCGCCATGGTGGCGACGACGGTCCCCTGCCACAACGCGCCGTGCATCAGCAGCGCTTTCTTGCCGGTCCACTGCGGGTTCTTCTTACCGATTTCGGTGAACTTCTGGTCGACACCGTCGATCAACGACTTCATCTGGTCTGCCTGGAACACCGCCTGCCCGATGGCGGTGGCCTGCTCTTTCCATGGCTCGAAGAAGGCGTCCCCGCCGGATTGCGCCACGGTCGGGGCGATCGCGGACAGCTTCTGATAGGTGTCGGCGTCCAGGCCGGCGTTGATCGCCACGATCAGGTCCGGCTTCAGGCCCGCGATCCGGTCGACCGGGATGCCGTTGTCCAGGTTCAGTACCACCGGGCGCGCGCCGCCCAGCTTGGGCGCGGCCCACGGCCACACCGCAAATGGCTGGTCGCCGAACCAGTCGGTCACCGCGATCGGCACCACCCCGACGGCGAGCAGGTCGTCCTGCTCGGTGAAGCCGGCGCTGACGACGCGCTTGGGAGGTTGGTTGATGACGGTCTGGCCGAACAGGTGGGTGAGGGTCACCGAGCCCGGCCCGCCGCCGCCCGGCGGAGCCTGGCGTGACGAGCAGCCCGCCGACAGCGCGGCGGACCCGGCGATCGCGGCGACGGCGGAAGCCCCTGCGAGCTGCAAGAATCCCCGTCGATTCCATCCCTGTCGCATCGCGTGAGAGTATCGCGTTCCGCCCGCCCAGATGCACCGCCGCGTTGCAGAGTTCTGACAAACCGGCGTTGGGCGTTGCGATTTCTGCGTATCGCCCGCGTAACTGTGCACACCCGGACCGGTAACAGTGCGTCTCTAGCGTCAAGTGGTCACCGCCCGGCGCCCGTTCACCCGCGCGCCTCGTCCGCAAGGGAGCCCCATCCGATGACCACGACCATCAGCCCGGCAGCGAAGCCCGCGCCGACGCGCGAGCGTCCCGCGGGACGGCACTGGATCGACGACTGGCGGCCCGAAGACCCCGAGTTCTGGGCGACGACCGGCCGGGCGATCGCGCGCCGCAACCTGATCTTCTCGATCTTCGCCGAGCACGTCGGATTCAGCGTGTGGATGCTGTGGAGCATCGTCGTGGTGCAGATGACCGCGGGCGCGCACGGGCAGCCCGCCGCGTCCGGGTGGGCGCTGACCGCCAGCCAGGCGTTGTGCCTGGTCGCCGTCCCCAGCGGGGTCGGCGCCTTGCTCCGGCTGCCCTACACCTTCGCGGTCCCCATCTTCGGCGGCCGCAACTGGACGACCATGTCGGCGGCGCTGCTGCTCGTCCCGTGCCTGCTGCTGGCGTGGGCGGTCAGCCATCCCGGCATCCCGTTCGCGGCCCTGGTGGCCATCGCGGCGACCGCCGGCTTCGGCGGCGGCAACTTCGCCTCGTCGATGGCCAACATCTCCTTCTTCTACCCGGAGAAGGACAAGGGCTGGGCCCTGGGCCTGAACGCGGCCGGCGGCAACGTCGGCGTCGCCGTCGTGCAGAAGATCATCCCGCCGATCGTCATCGCCGGCGGCGGGGTCGCCCTGTCGCGCGCCGGGCTCTGCTATGTGCCGCTGGCCGTCGTGGCCGCGGTCTGCGCGTTCCTGTTCATGAACAACCTGACCGAGGCCAGGGCCGACGTGACGCCGGTGTGGCAGTCGCTACGCCATCCCGACACCTGGGTCATGTCGCTGCTCTACATCGGCACGTTCGGGTCCTTCATCGGCTACTCGGCCGCCTTCCCGACCCTGCTCAAGACGGTGTTCGGCCGCGGCGACATCGCGCTGACGTGGGCCTTCCTCGGCGCCGGCATCGGATCGGTGATCCGGCCCCTCGGCGGCAAGCTGGCCGACCGGATCGGCGGGGCGCGCATCACCGCCGTCAGCTTCGCGCTGCTCGCCCTCGGGGCGGCGGCCGCGTTGTGGTCGGTGCGGGCGGTGAACCTGCCGATGTTCTTCGCCAGCTTCATGTTCTTGTTCGTCGCCACCGGCATCGGCAACGGCTCGACCTACCGGATGATTTCGCGGATCTTCAAGATCAAGGGCGAGCTGGCCGGCGGCGATCCCGACACCATGGTCCAGATGCGCCGCCAGGCCGCCGGCGCGTTGGGTGTCATCTCGGCGGTGGGCGCCTTCGGCGGCTTCATCGTGCCGCTGGCCTATGCCTGGTCGAAGTCGGAGTTCGGCAGCATCGAGCCGGCGCTGCGGTTCTACATCGCGTTCTTCCTCGCCCTGCTGGGGGTCACCTGGTATTGCTACCTGCGCAAGCACAACGCGGTCACGCGGGTCGGGATCTAGTTCGGGGGCCGCTGCTTGCCGCCGAAGGTTTGCCCCTCCTTTTGCCCCTCCCTCTTCCAAGGGCTGTAGTCGGCGATCAGCTCTTCCTGCGGTGGCCGCTGGTCTTCGGGCACGTGCTGCAAATTGATCCGGATCCGGTACCAGATCGAGCTGGGCCCGCGCATGCCGTCGACGAGGACGTCGACCGGCTGCAGCCGCTCGGCCACCGCGGGATAGCGGTCGCGCCAGGTGTCCAGCGCCGCCATCGCCTCGTCCTTGGTTTTGGTGCGGGCGATCTCGATCAGCGGCATCGACGATTGCCGCCGGCCGTCACGGCGCTTGCCCGACCCTTTCGGCGCGCGCTCGGGAGGCCCCATCTCCTCGGCCAGCACCAGTAGCCGGTCGAGCTCGCCGGCCGCGTCGTCCATGCCCGCCCAGGGGTCACCGATCTCGGCGAACCGGCCGGGCACGGTGTCGATCGTGAACGCCTGGGGGTCGCAGCCGGCGACCTCGTCCCAGTGCAGCGGCGTCGACACCCGGGCGTCGGGGGTCGCCCGCACCGAATAGGCCGACGCGACCGTGCGGTCCTTGGCGTTCTGGTTGAAGTCGACGAACACCCCCTCGCGTTCCTCCTTCCACCACCGGCTGGTCGCCGCCTCGGGCACGCGCCGCTCCACCTCGCGGGCGACGGTCTGGGCGGCCAGCCGCACCTGGCGAAACTCCCAGCGCCGGGCGATGCGGGCGTAGATGTGGAAGCCGCGCGAGCCCGACGTCTTCGGCCACGTGGTCAGGCCGTAGTCCTCGAGCACCTCGCGGGCCACCAGGGCGACGTCGACGATGCGCCGCCAGGAGACCCCGGGCATCGGATCGAGGTCGACGCGCAGTTCGTCGGGGTGATCGAGGTCGTCGGCGAGCACCGGGTGCGGATTGAGGTCGACGCAGCCCAGGTTGATCGCCCAGGCCAGCCCCGCGGCGTCGCGGAGGACCGCCTCCGCCGCGGAAGTGCCGCGCGCGTAACGGAGTTCGGCGACGTCGATCCAGTCCGGTCGTTTCGCCGGCGCGCGTTTCTGGAACACCGCCTCTTCCGTGATGCCCTTGACGAAGCGCTTCAGGATCATGGGGCGCCCGGCCACACCCCGCAGCGCGCCGTCGGCCACCGACAGGTAATAGCGGACCAGATCGAGCTTGGTGTAGGGGCCGGAGGTTTTGTGGCCGTCCGCACCGGGAAACACGACCTTGTCCGGATGGGTGACGGTGACCTCGCGCCCGGCCACCTCCAGCAAAACCGGACGGGTCATGCGGTTCATGTTAATTCGCCAGAATTTCTGGCCGTGCTGAGACGGACGTCACATATGGTGGATTCCATGCCTAACCTCCTCGGTCTGCCCGGTCAGGCCTCTAAAGCGGTAGCAAAACTGCACCAGTACGTCGAGCGCGGTTCCGCCGAACTGCACTACGTGCGCAAGATCTTCGAGTCGGGCGCGTTCCGCATCGAGCCGCCGCAGAACTACGCCGCGATGGCCGCCGACATCTACAAGTGGGGCGAGTTCGGCATGCTGCCCTCCCTCAACGCGCGGCGCCACCCCGACAAGGCGGCGTGCATCGACGAAGAGGGCGAATTCTCCTACCGCGAACTCGACGAGGCGGCGCACGCGGTGGCCAACGGGTTGATCGACATGGGCGTCAAGGGCGGCGACGGCATCGCCATCCTGGCCCGCAACTCCCGCTGGTTCCTGATCGCCAATTACGGCGCCGCGCGGGTCGGCGCCCGCATCATCCTGCTCAACAGCGAATTCTCGGGCCCGCAGATCAAAGAGGTGTCCGAGCGCGAGGGCGCCAAGCTGATCATCTATGACGACGAGTACACCAAGGCGGTCAGCAAAGCCTCGCCGGAGCTGGGCAAGTTGCGGGCGCTGGGGACCAACCCGGACAGTGACGAGCCGTCCGGCAGCACCGACGACACGCTGGCCGACCTGATCGGGCGCAGCAGCAATGAGCCCGCCCCCAAGGCGGCCCGGCACGCGTCGATCATCATCCTGACCAGCGGCACCACCGGCACGCCCAAGGGCGCAAACCGCAGCACGCCGCCAACCCTGGCGCCGGTCGGCGGAATCCTGTCGCACGTCCCGTTCAAGGCCGGCGAGGTGACGTCGCTGCCGGCGCCGATGTTCCACGCGCTGGGTTATCTGCACGGCACCATCGCGATGTTCTTGGGCTCGACGCTGGTGTTGCGCCGCAAGTTCAAGCCGCCGTTGGTCCTACAGGACGTCGAGAAGTACAAGGTGACAGCGATGGTCGTCGTGCCGGTGATGTTGTCGCGGATCCTCGAAGCCGTCGAGAAGATGGACTCCAAGCCGGACCTGTCCAGCCTGAAGATCGTGTTCGTGTCGGGCTCGGCGCTGGGGGCGGACCTGGCCGAGCGCTCGCTCAAGGACCTCGGCCCGGTGATCTACAACATGTACGGCTCGACCGAGATCGCCTTTGCGACGATCGCCGAGCCCAAGCACCTGGAGTACAACTCCTCGACCGTCGGGCCGGTCGTCAAGGGTGTGCGCGTCAAGATCTACGACGACAACGGCAAGGAGCTGCCGCAGGGCGAGGTCGGCCGCATCTTCGTCGGCAACGCCTTCCCGTTCGAGGGCTACACCGGCGGGGGCAAGAAGCAGATCATCGACGGGCTGCTGTCGTCGGGCGACGTCGGCTACTTCGACGAGAACGGTCTGCTCTACATCAGCGGCCGCGACGACGAGATGATCGTCTCCGGCGGCGAGAACGTCTTCCCGGCCGAGGTCGAGGACCTCATCACCGGGCACCCGGACGTCGTGGAGGCCACCGCGATCGGCGTCGACGACAAGGAGTGGGGCCACCGCCTGCGCGCGTTCGTGGTGAAGAAGGACGGCGCCGACCTCGACGAGGACACCGTCAAGCACTACGTGCGCGACCATCTGGCCCGCTACAAGGTGCCGCGTGAGGTCATCTTCCTCGACGAGCTGCCGCGCAACCCGACGGGCAAGATCCTCAAGCGCGAGCTGCGCGAGATGGAGATCGAGTAAGCCTCAGCGGCGTTCTTTGATGGCCCGGGTGATCTGGGCCGTGAGCTTCGGGTCGACCAGGAGCTGGTCGATGAGCGCCGTGAGCACCTCTTGTCCGGTCACGCGGGCGACGCCGAGCCGATCGGCGGCTTCGCGCTGCCAGATGTCGAGTGCCCGGTGGGTGGCGGCCGCCAGGTCGACGGTCCGGCGGGTCCGCTGGGTGCGCCCCGCCTGATTGGCCGATGGCTGGCTGGCGATGCGCTGGCCGCGCGGCTGCCCGAGACTGAGGCGCTCGGTCGGGGCGGCGTCTCCGGCGGGGCCGCCGGCCGGAGTTTGGGCGCGAAAGGATCCGGCGCTGGGTCCGTTGGGACTGGGCTTGAAGTTCACTTCGGTGTCTTCCTCCGTGAGTGTGAATCAGTAAATCAGCGCTCGTCGCCTCTGTGTCAATACTGATTCTCTCACCGACGCCACCCTAAGTCGCGTCGCCAGGCCGCGGACGGCCCGGGCGGCCGCCGACGGATTCACGGGCGGTCCCACACCTTCGGGCGCAGGTGAAATAGCAAATTACCGAAGATAGCTGGAAAGGACAGCAATACCGCGGATGGCGAGACATTCATCCCCACATGCATTGCCGTCATTCGGCGGTGAATCAGTGGATCTGCCAATCCGCAATTCCAGACTTCAGTAAATACGGTAACGCGTCGCAGTACATCAGTAGATGGGTGGTGAGCTGCTAAGTTATCCCAGTCGACCGGGAATTATTCAGTATTGTCAGATAAATGAATTGCGGAAATTCGTATTGACGACGCGCAGTCTATTGCACGCATTCAGGACCATTGTTGCGCAATTCACACCCAAAATTGCCCGACTTCGCTTGTTTGCTTGGAAATGTCCGGTTAGCGTTTTAAGCATCGTCATCAAGTCTTTGGAAGGAGCGCTCTCGATGATCTCATCACCATCGTTACGCAGCGCGGCCGTAGGTGTTTTGGGTGCTGGGGCCGTGGCGGGCGCGCTGCTGTTCGGCGGCGCCCCCGTGGCTCAGGCCGCCCCCGGCCCGAGTCCCTCCACGGGTTTCTCCAGTTCCGGGCCGCACAGCGGACCGGGCCTCATCCCCGACCGCCCCGGCGGTCATGGCTGGGGCGGCCATGATGGTCGGGGACATGGCGGCTGGGGGAACGGCTGGGGCAACGGCTGGGGCAACGGCTGGGGCCACGGAGGTGGCTATTGGGCCCACCCCCAGCACTGGGTGAACTGGTGGTGGTGACCACCATCTCCGCGCGGTAGCCGGCCATCACGACACGCCAACCCTCGGGATGGACGGCCCGCGTATGGGGGGAACCATGCCGGCTTGACTCCGTCAGGCCGGCATGGCCCATTTCTGCGCCCGGTCTACGGATCGCGCGGTAGGCCCAACAACCTCTCGGCGATGATGTTCAGCTGCACCTCGGACGTTCCGCCGTAGATGGTGGTCGCGCGGCTGGCCAGCAGGTACTCGCCCCATTTGCCGGGCAGTTGCTCGGCGTCGCCGATCGCGGCGTCGGTGCCGAACGAGGAGACCGCGAATTCGGCGTAACCCTGGCCGGTGCGCATCGATAGCAGCTTGGAGATCGCCGCCGACGGCATCGCGTCCCCGCCGGCCAACGTGAGCAGGGTGGAACGCAGGTTCAACACCTTGGCCGCATGCCCCTCGGCGATGAGCTGACCGGCGCGGTGCTGCGCGACCTGATCGAACTGCCCGTCACGGACGAACTCGACGAACTGCGCCAGCGTGGCCAGGAAGTTCGCCTCGCTGCTGCCGATCGACACCCGCTCCGCGGTCAGCGTGTTGCGGCTGACCTCCCAGCCCCGGTTGACCTCGCCCAGGACGCAGTCGTCGGGCACGAACACGTCGTCGATGTAGACGGTGTTGAACATCGCGTTGCCGGTGAGCTCGCGCAGCGGCTTGACGTCGACGCCCTCGCTCTTCATGTCCAACAGGAAGTACGTGATGCCACTGTGTTTCGGCGCGCTCGGGTCCGTCCGCGCGAGCAGCGCCCCCCACTGCGAGAACTGTGCGGCGGTGGTCCAGATCTTCTGGCCGGTGATGCGCCAGCCCCCGTCGGTCCGGGTGGCTTTGGTGGTGAGACTGGCCAGATCCGAACCGGCTCCCGGCTCGGAAAACAGCTGACACCAGATCATTTCGCCGCGGAAGGTCGGCGGCAGGAATCGCTGCTTTTGGTCGTCGGTGCCGAACGCCACGATCGACGGGACGATCCAGGTGGCGATGCCGGTCTGTGGCCGCTTGACCCGCCCGGAGGCGAACTCCTGGGCGATGATGATCTGCTCCACCGGCCCGGCCGCCCGGCCCCACGGCTTGGGCAGATACGGCAACACCCAGCCACCCTCGGCGATGGCGACCTTGCGCTGCTCGCGCTCGATCTCCTTGAGCGCCACCACTTCAGCCCGGATCTCCGCCCGCAGCTTCTCGGTGTCGGGGTCGAGGTCGATGTCCACCGCGCGCATCCCGGTGGTGGTCGCGGTGTCGACCACCTTCTGTGGGTAGTCCGAGCTGCGGCCGAAGGAGGCGGCCAGCATCAGCGCCCGACGGTAGTAGACGCCTGCGTCGTGCTCCCAGGTGAAGCCGATCCCGCCGTGCACCTGGATGCAATCCTGCGCGCACCGTTGCGCGGCCGCCGGCGCCAGCGTCGCGGCCACGGCGGCAGCGAACTCGACGTGGGAACCCGCGGTGTCCCAACGGTTTTCGCGGGCCTCGTCGATCGCGCGGGCGGCATCCCACACCGCCGCGGTGGCCCGCTCGGTGTCGGCGATCATCTCGGCGCACTTGTGTTTGATGGCCTGGAATTGGCCGATCGGCCTGCCGAACTGCTCACGGATCTTGGCGTAGTCCGACGCGGTATCGGTCGCCCAGCGCGCCACACCGATCGCTTCGGCGGACAGCAGCGTCGTCATCAGCGCGTGCGCGGTGCCCATGCTCAGGTTGGTCAAGACGACGTCGTCGCCGACCTCGACGGCGTTGGCGCGCACGTCGGCGATGGGCCGCAGCGGGTCCAGGCTTTTCACCGGCTCGATCTCGAGCTGGTCGGCGCGCAGCACCACCCACGCCTCGCCGCTGTCGATCGCGACTGGAAGGACCAGCAGCGAGGCCTGCGCCGCGGCGGGCACCGCCCGGAGTTCGCCGCGGATCACCAGCGAATTGCCTTGCCGGGTCGCGGTCAGCGCGCAGCAATTCAGGCCGTAGGCGGCGATCTGGGCGCCGGATGCCAGCTCGGCGAGCACCTTCGCGTCCGGGTCGTGCGCGGAGATCAACGCGCTGGCGATCGCGGACGGCACGAACGGGCCCGGCACCGCGCCATAACCGAATTCGGCCAGCACGATGGCCAACTCGAGGATGCCGAAGCCCTGGCCGCCGACGGATTCGGCCAGATGAACGCCCTGCAGGCCCTGCTCGGCCGCGGCCTGCCAATACGGGGGAGGGTTCACTAGGTTTTCCGGAGCCGTCTCCATCGCCTCGTGCAGCGTCTCGGACGGCGCGACGCGCGCCACCAGCGATCGCACTGAATCGGCCAGTTCTTGATGCTCGGGATTTATCGCGATCGGCATTGGTCGCCTTCCGTTGCTGCAGGACGCCGTGTCGGCCAAGTACCTTCCAAGCTAACAACCAGTCGGTTGGTTGACGACATGGGCTCGTGGCGGTCGCAAGTGCGGGCGCGGCGGGTCGTCACGATCCGTTCGCTGAGTCTCAGCGCCATCGCTTGCCGATCCATCCGGCGATGGTGTCGGCCTGCTCGGTGCGGGCCCCGGGGGTGGTGAAGTAGTGATCGGTGTCCACCGATGCCTGCGTTTTGTCGGCGCCGGCAAGAGCGTCGAAGATGCGTTGCGCGTCAGAGGGAAAGACGCCGGTGTCGGCGTCGGCGTTGATCACGAGAGCGGGACAGCGGATCCGGGCCAGGTGCGGTTCGGCCCGGGTCTGGGCGACCCGCAGGCTCCACATGCTCAGCCAGTTGCGCAGCGTGCAGGCTGCCGCGATGCCGTGCGCCGAGCGGTTCGCCTTGGCCGGGACGCCCGCGTAGCACATGTTGGGCTGTCGCTTGGTCGGCTCGATGCCGGGATCGACCATGCGGGGATCGGCCCAGGTTCGCATCACCGAAAACGGGCGATCGGAAAACCCCGCCGCGCGAACGCGTTTGAGCTCGGATTCGGCCCAGTCGGTGATGGCGTGGTTGCGCGCGACCTGAGCGCGCCGGTAGCGGCCCAGGAACTCCGGGGCGTAGGGCGGGCCGTTGCGCCCGTCGAACAGGTCGAGGTCGGCGTCGGTGACGACGGGATCGTTCTCGTCGACGACGGCGGCGTCCATCCAGGCGGTGAGCACCTCGGGTCGGCCGGGATGCGCGGCGGTGGCCACGTAGCCGTCCGCGGGGGGCAACTCGGTCACCCCGGCCGCCGGGCGCATGCCGTCCAGCGGCGTCACGTTCGGTTCGACGGCCTGCGACTGGTAGGCGGCCATCAACGAACCGCCACCCGAGTTGCCCAGCAGCACAACGGTATCCACTCCCTGGACCTCGCGCAGCCAGCGAACCCCGACGCCGATGTCCACCAGCGCGTGGTCGAGCAGAAAGCTGCTCTCGAAGCCGCGGAACCTGGTGTTCCAGCCGAGGAATCCGATGCCGCGAGTGGCCATGTAGTCGGCGAGATAGTGTTCGGAGAAATCGATCTGGTAATGCGCGGCGATCATCGCCACCTTGGGCTTTCGCCCCACCCCCCGGTGATACAGCCCCTGGCAGGGGTGTCCGCCGGCGCCGGCGCGGCCGGCCGTGGGCGACGGCAGTCCGACGAACTCACGGATCACTCCGGCACCGGTACGACGAGTCAATTCAGTGGTCCCCCTCATCGGCGTAGATGGCCCGGTAATAGATGTTGGCCAAGGTTTGGATGCAGGCCTGGTCGTCGGGTTCCCCGGAACGCGCCGAACCGAGCTGGATGTAGCAGAACTGGTTGAACATCGCTACGATCGCCTCGGCGATCAGCTGCGGGTCGTCGTCGCGGCAACGGCCCTCGGCCTGCGCGCGGCGGACCGACTCGGCAATGAAAGAGATTGGGATCGAGCAGATTTCGGCCCAGTACTGGGCGAAGTCGTTGTTGACCATCGCCAGCTGTGACACGCTGATCACCTCGGCGAGCCGGTGGCGGTAGGTGTGCCAGTGCGCGGCGGCCGCCCCGTACGCGCGCTCACGATCGGTCAACCCGTGTTGGGTCACAGACATTGCGCGCTCGTTGGCCTCGTCGCGGAAGCGCAGCGCCCACTGGCGCACCATCGCCTCTTTGGACTCGTAGTAGTTGTAGAACGACCCCGCCGAGCGGCCGGCCTCCGCGGCGATGTCGGCGATGGTCGTGGCCAGCACGCCTTTGCGCGCGATGACGGTCCGCGCGGCCAGATCGATCGCGGCCTGCGTCCGCCTGCCGCGGCGCGTGGGCAGTTCCGCAGGCGGCCCGCTCCGCTGCGCAGGGGATGCCGCGGTGGACACCTACGCACCTCCCTGGGCCAAAACTAAATCTGATGTTAGATTCAGATTCGGATCTTGGCCAGGCTCGTCGAGCCGGGAACCGAGGGGAGCCGCACGATGATCAAGCCGCACAACGCCAACGCGGAATTCGAACTCGGCGGGATCAACCATGTCGCGCTGGTGTGTGCCGACATGGCCAAAACCGTGGACTTTTACAGCAACATCCTCGGCATGCCGCTGATCAAATCGCTCGACCTGCCCGGCGGGGCGGGCCAGCACTTCTTCTTCGACGCCGGAAACGGCGACTGCGTCGCCTTCTTCTGGTTCGCCGACGCCCCCGACCGGGTGCCGGGCATTTCGTCGCCCGGCGCCATCCCGGGCATCGGCGACATCACCAGCGCGGTCAGCACGATGAACCACCTGGCCTTCCACGTGCCGGCCGAGAAGTTCGACGCCTACCGCCAGCAACTCAAGGACAAAGGCGTGCGGGTGGGCCCGGTGCTCAACCACGACGAAAGCCCCATGCAGGTCTCGGCGACCGTGCATCCCGGGGTCTATGTGCGCTCGTTCTACTTCCAGGACCCCGACGGCATCACCCTTGAGTTCGCCTGTTGGGTGAAGGAATTCGAAAGCGGCGACGCAAAGGCCGTGCCCAAGACCGCGGCAGACCGCCGCCCCCCGGTGGCCGCCGGTCGCTGACCGCGCCGCTGGCGAGCCGGAGAATGCTAGGTATGACCGACGGCATTTTGACCGACGAACAGATCGCGGCGCTGACGCCCGGGCAGCGGCGGGACCTCATCTCCCGGCTGGAGCGGCCCCTGGGCGACGTCATCGACCCGGACTTCCTGGACCGCGTGCGACGCGTGCGGCTGAGTTTGATGATCGGCGGCTCCATCGCGATGGTCCCCTGGCTGGCGTATTTGGCCGTGACCCTGCCCGAGAAGTACGTCGCCCACAACTGGCCGGTCACCTGGATCGGGTTCGACGTGCTGCTGGTCGCCTTCATGCTGACGACGGCCGCCCTCGGCTATCTGCGCCGTCAGTTGCTGGTGCTCGCCGCGTTCACCACCGGGGTGCTGCTGATCTGCGACGCGTGGTTCGACCTCATGACCGCCGGGCCCAAGGACGTGTGGCTATCGGTGATCACCGCCCTGCTGATCGAGGTGCCGCTGGCGATCTTCATGATCTTCAGCGCCATGCGGATCATGCGGCTCACTATGATGCGCTTGTGGCTGCTGCGTCCCGGGATGAAGCTCTGGGATCTGCCGCTGTTCCCGTGAGGCGGTTAGGGTTTGGCCCGAGCCAGGCTCGAAAGCCGAACAACTGTATCCCGAGTTGCAGACGTAGCGAGCCGAATCGGCGATAAATTGTCGCGAGTTGACCCTGCCGGGGGTCGTCGCGGCCGTCGAAGGAAGAAAGATTACTGCACCGCCGGCGATCTCGCGGCGGATTTCGAGTCTTCACAAAACCGCGAAATCTGCGCCTGCGTCAGCTAGCGTCCACAGCAGCGACATAGGGGGTATGAGCGGCGGGGTAGTCAGCCACCACAGGCGAAAGTCCGTCGGCAGATTTCAAGCGCGACACACACATCGACAGTCCTCGAAAAGCCAAGCGCCAAACGCACTTCCAGCGCCCCCCAGACCGCCCGTACCCGTCGTCGTCTCACAGCACAAGGACTTGAGGAAATGGTCGCACTCGGAAATATCAACGAATGGCACCCGCCGCACGGCCCGGTCACCATGTGGATGGCCGCGCCCGCCGCACGGGAAGCGGCCCGCGCCGCGCGGCGCGGCGGCCTGCCACCGAGTTACCAACAGAATCAACACCTCTGGGCCTCCTACCAAGGCAAGGCCATGAACCGGCAGCTGCCCCGCCTGATGATCGTCGCGTGGGACATCCCCGGCACCTGCGACATCCCGGCGATGACGGCGACGGTCAACGCCCACGTGCGTCGTCAGGACACCTATCACAACTGGTTTGAATACGATAACGGCACCTTTGTGCGCCGGGTGATCGACAATCCCGAAGCGATCGAGTTCGTTCCCGTGGCGCTCGGGAGCAAGACCGCGGAGCAGGTCCGCGCCCACGCCCTGACCACGACCCCGGACACACTCGAATGGGGCTGCTTCACGTACGGAATCGTCCAGCACGCCGACTATTTCACGTTCTATGCCAGCGTCGATCATTTGCACATCGACGGCTTGTCCGCGGCCCTCATCTTCCTCGACGTCCACCTGATGTATCAGGAACTCGCGCAGACCGGGCACCAGCCCGCCGGGCTGCCGGAGATCCGCAGCTATCGCGATTACGTTGCGCGCCAACGCGAGAAGGCCGCAACGTTGACGCTGTCGTCACCCGAGATCAAGGACTGGATCGAGTTCGCCCGCGACACCGACGGCGACTGGCCGAGTTTCCCGCTGCCCCTAGGTGACACATGGTCCAGCACCAAGGGCGACCTGCTGACGGTCGAGCTGATGAACGCGGACGACACGGAGTCTTTCGACGCCGCATGTGTGGCGGCCGGCGCCCGGTTCATCGGGGGAGTCCTGGCCTGCACGGGCCTGGCCGAGCACGAATTGACCGGCAAGAAGACCTATCACGGGTTCACGGCCAAGGACACCCGGACGCCGGGCGTCGACTCGATGACCGTGGGCTGGTTCGCCAGCCTGATCCCGATCACCGTGCCCACCGCCGGCGAAACGTTCGCCCAGGCGGCCAGGACGGCCCAGAAATCGTTCGACGACGCTCAGCGCCTGGCCGATGTGCCGGTCGAGCGGGTGCTGGAGCTGGCCACACCGGACGAACTGGGCATCAAATTGCCCACCCAGCTGCCGATGATGTTGTCGTTCCTCGATTTCCGCAAGATCCCGCTCAACGGGTTGTGGGCGGAGACGAAGTTCGGCACCTACGGCGACAGTCTGTCCCATGGCGGGGTGAACTTGTGGATCAACCGCCAAGCCGCGAACACCACGGTGACGATGTCGTTCCCGGACAACGCGATTGCGCGGGAGTCGATCCTGCGCTACATCGCGACGCTCATCCAGGTGTTCGGACGTGTCGCCACGCCCACCGCGGATGAGCCGATTGTGGTTGCGCCCCAGATGAACCCGGACGACACGTTCGCTCCGGCGCCGGACACGGACGACCACGAAGCGGCGTAGCGATGAATAACGTGCTGGACCTTGCCGACCAGACCCTCTTTCTCGGTGAGCGGGCGACCGGAGCCACCAGCCTGCTGCAGTGCGTCTGGGTGTACGACCGCGCCGTCGACATCGACGGGCTGCGGGAGTTCCACCGCCACCTCGGCCGGGGGCGCCTGTCGCGGCGGGTCGAGCGCTCCGCCCTGCCGTTCGGCCGTCACCGCTGGGTGGCCAGCGGCGGGTGCTCCTCCTTGGAGATCGTCGCGGCGCCGCGGGCGCGCGAGGACATCGACGCGTGGCTGGACGAGCAAGGCGAGAAGCGACCGGACGCCGAGCGCGGCCCCGGTTGGCACCTGGCGATGCTGCCGCTGAACGACGGCGGCGCGGTGGTGAGCCTGGTCACCACGCACTGCCTCACCGACGGCGTCGGGCTGTGCGAGGCCTTGGCCGACGCGGCACACGGACGCGGCGGCGAGACCCGCTGGCCCGCCGGTGGAGCCCGGCGGCGGTGGCGGGCCCTGCGTGAGGACGCACGTCAAACCGCGCACGACGCACGCGATGTCGGCCGCGCCATCGGCGCCGCGGCCCGAATGCTCCGGCGGGGCCGCGACGGTACGACGGCCGTCACCGCGCCGCACGGGAAGCGACCCGCCCGTCCCGCCGCGCCGGAGGCCCGCATCACCCTGCCGATGGAGATGCTCTTCGTCAGCGCCGACGACTGGGATGCGCGCGCAAACGCGTTGGGCGGCACCAGCAACGCGCTGCTCGCCGGATTGGCGGCCCACCTTGCCCAGCGGGTGGGACGGGTCGCCCCCGACGGGTCGGTCAACGTGGGCATGCCCGTCAACGAACGCGTCCCGGGCGACACGCGCGCCAACGCGGTCACGAACGTCGACGTCATGCTGGATCCCGCGGCGATCACCACGGACCTGCACGAGATCCGCGCCGCGATCAAGCACGCGCTGGTTCGCCATCACGAGGAGCCCGATGAGCGGTGGGCGTTGCTGCCGCTGGTCCCCCTGATCCCGAAGCCGGTGTTCCGGCGCTTGCTCAGCGTGGTCACCGGCGGGGCCGCCACCGTGGTGTCGTCCAATCTCGGCGCGCTCGACCCGGCGGCCAACCGACCGGACGGCACGGACGCCGACTATTTCGCGATGAAATCGGTCTATCCGGGCGTGACCGCGGCGACGATGCACCGCACCAACGGGGCGCTGGCGCTTCTGTCGGGACGGGTCCACGGCCGGGTCTTCGTCTCGGTCCTGGCCTACGAACTGGGTCGCACCAATTCGAATGAGGGTCTGCGCGAGGCGCTTTCGCAGACGCTGAGCGACTTTTCGCTAACCGCGACGACGGGCTGGCGCACCGTTTGCTCCGTGTGAGCGTGCGAGGGGCCCGCTAGTCGTGTGCGCGTGCTTGGTGAGGGCAGCGCGGGGCCGGCGCGTGATGTGACGATCCTCACAAATTGCCCCCTTATGTGACCTATGTCCACTAGCGTCACTTCGGCGACACAGGGGGCGCAGAGGGGCGCGGCAACATCAGTCCAACTTGCCAAGTCGTCGTAAAAGGTTCCAGCGAATGGAATTCATGCTGCGCGGGGGCCATAGACCGACGCCTTTTCGCTGCTCCCTTGCTGCGCAATAAATGTCCGTATCACGGGGAGGAACGACTTAAGAAAATGGTCGCACTCGGCAACATCAACGAATGGCAACCACCGCACGGTCCGCTTACCATGTGGACGCCCACGCAGGCAGCGCATCACGCGGCGCGCACCGCACGCAGATGTGAGATGAGTCCGAGTTATCAACAGAATCAACATCTTTGGGCTGCCAACGTCGGCAGAGCCATGAACAGGAACTTGCCGCGCCTGATGGTCGTGGCGTGGGACATCCCCGGCGCGTGCGACGTCCCGACGATGACCGCGGCGATCAACGCGCACGTCCGCCGTCACGACACCTACCACAATTGGTTCGAATTCGAGGACGGCTCCATCGTGCGTCGAGCGATCGACGACCCCACCGATATCGAACTCGTTCCGGTGTCGTTCGGGCGCATGAGCGCCGAGGAAGTGCGGGCCCACGTCTTGACGACGACCCCGGAAACACTCGAATGGGGTTGCTTCACATTCGGAATCGTCGAGCACGCCGACTATTTCACGTTCTACGCGAGTGTCGACCATCTGCACATCGACGGCTTGTCCGCCGGCCTGATCTTCGTTGACATCCATCTGACGTATCAGGAACTGTCCCAGGGCACGCATCGACATCAGCCCGAGCTCGCCGAGGTCAGGAGCTATCGCGACTACGTCGCGCGCCAGCGCGAGGCCGCGGCGGGCCTGACCCTGTCATCGCCTGAAATCAAGGACTGGATCGCGTTCGCGCGTGACACCGACGGCGCATGGCCGAGTTTCCCGCTGTCGCTGGGTGATACGTGGGCGAGCAGCGCGGGCGATTTCCTGACGGTCCAGTTGCTGGATGCCGGCGAGACGGAGTCTTTCGATGCCGCATGTGTGGCGGCCGGCGCCCGGTTCATCGGGGGAGTGCTGGCCTGCACCGCCTTGGCCGAACACGAATTGACGGGAAACGAGATCTACCGCGGCTTCACGGCCAAGGACACGCGGATGCCAGGCATCGAAACGATGACGCTGGGTTGGTTTGCCAGCCTGATTCCGGTTACCGTGCCAGCCACGGGCGTCTCATTCTGCGAGGCGGCCCAAGCAGCCCAGGAGTCTTTCGAAGCCGCGCGAGGTCTTGCTGAGGTGCCGTTTGAGAGAGTGTTGGAGTTGGCCACACCGGAACAGCTGGACATCAAGTTGCCGACGACTCTGCCGATGATGTTGTCCTTCCTCGATTTCCGGAAGATACCCCTCGCCGGATTGTGGGGGGAGACCAATTTCGGTACCTACGGCGACAATCTGTCCGCCGGCGGCATCAACATGTGGATCAACCGTCACGCTGAAAAAACCACGGTGACCATCTCCTTCCCCGACAACGAAGTCGCGCATGAGTCGGTGCGACGCTACGTCGCGACATTGATTGAGGTGTTCACGCAGGCCGCCAGAAGCGTCGGAGCCAACGCGGGTGTGATTGCACCCCAAGGAAGCCCGGATGTACTTCAGGACCGTGCGGACGAAGACGACACGGAGGCGGCCTAAAAATGAGCAACGTACTGGATCTGGCCGACCAGGCCCTCTTCCTGGGGGAGCGCGCGACGGGCACCACCAGCTTGGTGCAGTGTGTCTGGGTGTACAACCGGCCCGTCGACATCGGCGGTCTGAAACGGTTTCATGACCATCTGGGCAGGGGGCGCCTGGCCCGCCGAATCGAGCGGTCCCCCTTGCCGTTCGGCCGCCACCGCTGGGTATCGCCCGGCGAGCGGCCGGGCCTCGAAATCGCCGCGACGGCCCGGCCGCGGGCGGAGTTCGACACCTGGTGCGACGAGCAAGCAAACATGCGGCCGGATGCCGAGCATGGACCCGGATGGCACCTTGCGCTGCTGCCGTTCACCGACGGCGGAGCGGGGGTGAGCCTCGTCATCACGCATTGCCTCAGCGACGGCGTCGGGCTGTGCGAGGCGGTGGCGGACGCGGCGTGCGGACGCGACGACGCGATTCGCTGGCCCGCCGCGCAATCGCGACGGCGCTGGCGGGCGCTGCGCGAGGATGCACGGCAAACTGTACGTGACACAACGGATGTCGGCCGCGCGCTCGTCGCGGCGGCGCGACTGGGACGAGCGGATCGCCGCGGAGCCGGATCCGTCGCCCCACCCCCCGAAAAGCGAGGCGCGCCGGCAGCCGGACCGGACGACAGCCTCACGCTCCCCGCTGCGACGATCTTCATCAACGCCGACCAGTGGGACGACCGCGCTCGCGCCCTCGGGGGGACCGGCAATGCGCTGCTGGCGGGATTGGCGGCCCGGCTCGCCCAGCGAGTGGGACGCGTCGTCGCCGACGGCTCGGTAAATGTGGGGATGCCGGTCAATGAGCGCGCCCCGGGTGATACCCGCGCCAACGCGGTCACGAATGTCGACATCGTGGTCGACCCCGCGCTGGTGCCGGACCTGCGCGAGATCCGCGCCGCGATCAAGCAAGCGCTGGCCGGCCACCAGGATTCGCCCGACGAGCGGTGGGCACTGCTGCCGCTGGTTCCGTGGATCCCCAAGCGCGTCTTCCGGCGACTGATCAGCGTGGCCACCGGTAGTTCGAACGCTGTCGTGTCGTCCAACCTCGGTGCGATCGACTCGGCGGCCAATCGGCCAGACGGCACGGATGCCGACTATTTCGCGATGAAGTCCTTGTACCCGGGCGTGACCAGCTCGACGATGAAGCGCACCAACGGGGTGCTGGCGTTGTTGGCTGGACGGGCGCGCGGACAGGTCTTCGTCTCGTTCCTCTCCTACGAACCGGGGCGTCCCAACTCGAATGATGCGCTGATGCAGCATATTTCGAGCACTCTGAGCGACTTCTCGCTCACTGTCACGACGGATTTGGCACACGGTCTCCCCCCGCGTGAGTGCGTGAGGGGCCGCTAGGCTTCGGCACGTGTTTCGGTGAGCCGGTACAGGTTTGGCTCGGCGAGCTCGTCGAGCAGTGCGGCGAGGTGATCGACGAGCTCGCCGGGTTCGAGCCGGACCGCACCGGCCAGCCAGGCGCTGATGGTCTGCCCGACCCCGCCGACCACGAAGTGCGCGGCGGCCTTGATGCGATCATTTGCCGGCACCCGCAGCGCGTTGCCGACGTGCTGGCCGGACAACATCGCGAACAGGGCGCTGGACTCGGCGCGTTTGCGCACCACCACGGGATCGGCCAGCTGAGTGCTGAACAACAGGCGGCCCACGCGGGCGTCGTCGGTGATGGTCCGCACGATGTTGGCGATGCCGGCGCGGGTCTGCTCGTCGGCCGGCACGGCGGCGACCGCGGCCTGCGTGGTGGCGGCCAGCTCGGCGACCACCCAGTCGAAGACGCAGGAGACGAATTCGTCCTTGTCGGTGAAGCTCTCGTAGAAGTACCGGGCCGCCAGCCCGGCGCGACGGCACACGCCGCGTACGGTGACCGCCGAGAGGTCGGGCCGCTGATCGCCGAGCAGGTCCAGTCCCGCGCCGAGCAGCCGGTTGCGGCGGCTGGCCAGGCGCTCGGCGGCCTCGACGCCCCGATACGGGCGCGTGCTGGACGACTCGCTCATGCGGACCATCTTGACACTAACGGCGCGGCACGACAATATCAGGAAACAAGCGTTCGCACATTAGCGGGCCGCGCTGCGGGAGGATCTGACGATGGCAATTCACGAGCCGGTGCACTCACCGATCGGGCACGTCGAGCGCCGAGCCACCGATCCGCCGCGTCCGCAGCGGCGCAAGCGCGGGCGGACGCTGGGCATCGACGAGGGTCTGATGGGCGTCGCCCTGCTGGCCGGACCGGCGAACGTGATCATGCAACTGGCGCAGCCCGGCGTCGGCTACGGCGTGATGGAAAGCCGCGTCGAAAGCGGCCGCGTCGACAGGCACCCGTTCAAGCGGGCCCGCACCACGTTCACCTACCTGGCGGTGGCGACCAACGGCAGCGATGCCCAGAAGGACGCCTTCCGCCGCGCGGTGAACAAGGCCCACGCGCAGGTTTACTCGATGCCGGAAAGCCCGGTGTCCTACAACGCCTTCGACCCCGCGTTGCAGCTCTGGGTGGGGGCCTGCCTGTACAAGGGCGGGCTCGACATCTATCGGATGTTCATCGGTGAGCTCGACGGCGAGGACGCTGAGCGCCACTACCGCGAGGGCATGACGCTGGCGACGACCTTGCAGGTGCCGCCGAAGATGTGGCCGGCCGACCGGGCGGCGTTCGACCGTTACTGGGAAGAATCGCTGGAAAAGGTGCACATCGACGACGCCGTGCGGGAGTACCTGTACCCGATCGCCGCCAACCGCATCCGGGGCGTGAAGCTGCCCGGCCCCATTCAGCGCCTGTCCGAGGGCTTCGCGCTGATGATCACGACGGGCTTCCTGCCGCAACGGTTCCGCGACGAGATGCGGCTGCCGTGGGACGCGACCAAGCAGCGCCGCTTCGACAGGCTGATCGCCGTGTTGGCCACGGTGAACCGGTACCTGCCGCGGTTCCTCCGGCAATTCCCGTTCAACGTCTTGCTGCACGACCTTGATCGCAGGATCAAGAAGGGGCGACCGCTGGTGTAGCCGGCCCGGCGGGCGCGCCCGCCATGTTGATAACGACAATCATATTCATTAAGCTCTCCTCAGTCGGGTAACCCTTCCAGCCTGAGGAGTACCTATGACGGCGCCGATTTTCATGGCCTCGCCTCCCGAAGTGCATTCCGCGCTGCTCAGCAGCGGCCCGGGCCCCGCCCCGCTGCTGGCGGCCGCCGGCGCGTGGTCCGAGCTGAGCTCCGAATACGCCTCCGCCGCAGAACAATTGAGTACCTTGCTGGCGGGGGTCCAGGCGGGCGCGTGGGAGGGGCCCAGCGGAGAGTCCTACGTGGCCGCGCACGCCCCCTACCTGGCGTGGCTGACGAAATCCAGCGCCGACAGCGCGACGACCGCCGCGCAGCACGAACTGGCGGCCACCGCGTACACCGCCGCATTGACCGCGATGCCGACGCTGCCGGAGCTCGCCACCAACCACGCCGTCCACGGGGCGCTGGTGGCGACGAATTTCTTCGGCATGAACACGGTCCCGATCGCGGTCAACGAGGCCGACTATGCGCGGATGTGGACCCAGGCGGCGACCACGATGTCCACCTATCAGGCGGTGTCCACCGCCGCCGTCGCCGCGACCCCACACACCGACCCGGCGCCGCCGATCGTGAAATCCGATGCAACAAGCGATGATCCGGGTGACGTCGACCACGACCCCACGATCGACAATCCGTTCAATCAATTCATCGCGAACATCCTGAAGAACTTCGGGATCAACTGGAATCCCGCCCAGGGCACGGTGAACGGGCTGGACTACGACGCCTATACGAACGCCGGGCAGCCCATCTTCTGGGTGGTGCGCGCGCTAGAACTGCTGGAGGATTTCGAACAATTCGGCTACTACCTGGTGCACAATCCGGCGCTGGCCTTCCAATACCTGGTGCAACTCGCGCTGTTCGACTGGCCGACACACATCCTCGAAATTCTGACCACCGCGCCGCAGCTGCTCGCCCCCGCCCTCCTGCTCGCCGCGGCCCCCTTCGCTGCCGTTGGCGGCTTCGCCGGATTGGCCGGCCTGGCCGCCCTGCCCCACCCCGCGGTCGTCCCGGCCGTAGTCGCGGCACCGCCGCCGGCGCCGACGCCGAGCATCCCGCCGGCCATCGCCCTGGCCCCGACTCCCGTGGCGCCGGTCGCTGCTCCGGCAACGGCTCCGGCGCCGGCGCCCGCCCCCACGGCCACCACGGTCGCCACCGCTCCGGCGGCACCCGCTCCAGCGCCGGCCGCAGCGGGGTTCTTCCCTCCGTACGTCGTCGGTCCTCCCGGAATAGGAACGGGCTCCGGGATGAGCTCCAGCGCCAGCTCCAGCGCCAAAAGGAAGGCGCCGGAACCGGATAGCGCCGCCGCAGCGGCTGCCGCGGCCGCGCGCACCCGCAAAGCTGCCCGGGCGCGCCGGCGCAGGCGGGCGACGCAGCGCGGCTATGGCGACGAGTACATGGACATGAATGTCGACGTCGACCCGGAATGGGGCGGGTCGCCCCCGAGCGGGTCGCTGGCGTCCGAGCAGGGAGCCGGCGCGCTGGGGTTCGCCGGCACCGCGAGCAGGGAGGCGGTTGCCGCGGCGTCCGGATTGACCACGCTGGCCGGGGACGAATTCAACGGGGGCCCAACGGCACCGATGATGCCGGGCACGTGGGGCGCCGATGAGGCGCCGGGGCGGGACGACTAGCCAAGGGGCGCCGGGGTCCGCGGTTCGTTCGGGTCAGTTGCGCCGATGCGAGCCGCGTGCCCAACGCTGATGCCGATCGAGTTGCCTTGGGACGGGGATGTTTTCCCATTGACCGAGCACCAGCCAGTCGCGCAGCGCCGCGGCTGAATCGCTGTCGGCGATGGGTCCTATCCACTGGGCCGGGCCGCTGGCCACGCGATCGATCGTGCAGGGCTGGACCAGGGCCATCACACCCCCACCGGTCGGCCGAGAGGCGCAGGTGAGTGGTCCGAGCATGCAGGCGGCCGAGACCAACATGGACCGCGGGCAGCGCCGGATGGCGGGGCGCAATTCGTCGATGACCGACAGTTGATCGTCGACGGCGCATGCGGCACAGACGATTACGGTGAATGGGCGATCGGTGCCGCGGCGCGGGGACGTCAAGGCGCCGTGTGCCGTCCGGGATAGGGCAGGAGCGCCATTTCGCGGGCGTTCTTGATGGCCGCCGCGACCTGTCGCTGTTGTTGGACGGACAGACCGGTCACCTGGCGGGAACGGATCTTGCCGCGTTCGGAGATGAACATCCGCAGCGCCGCGGTGTCTTTGTAGTCCACGGTGCGCAACCCGAGGCTGTCGAGCAGATTCCGCTTGGGCGAGCGGCCGGCCGGGGCTGTGGCCCGGCGGCGCGCGACTTTTCTGGCCATTACCAGCTCGCCTTCCGTACGCCCGGGAGTTGGCCGGCATGGGCCAGCTCGCGGACCCGGACCCTTGACAGCCCGAACTTGCGGAGGTGGCCGCGCGGTCGCCCGTCGACTGCGTCGCGGTTGCGCACCCGCACCGCGCTGGCGTCGCGCGGCTGGCGGGCCAACTCGTCCTGTGCCGCCGCTCGTTGCCCGGCGGTGCTCGCCGGCGAGCGGATGATCCCCTTGAGCTCGGCGCGGCGTTCGGCGTAGCGCGCCACGATCGCGCGGCGGCGCTCGTTCTTCACGATCTTGGATTTCTTGGCCATGCTCAGCGCTCCTCCCGGAATTCGACGTGACGGCGGATCACCGGGTCGTACTTGCGCAAGACCAGGCGGTCGGGGTCGTTGCGCCGGTTCTTGCGGGTGATGTAGGTGTAGCCGGTGCCCGCGGTGGACCGAAGTTTCACCAGGGGGCGGATCTCGTTGCGCGCCATCAGATTCGCTGCCCTTCGCGGCGCAACCGCGCGACGACCACCTCGATGCCGTCGCGGTCGATGACCTTGATGCCTTTGGCGCTGACCCGTAGCCGGATCCGGCGGCCCTCCGAGGGCAGGTAGTACGTCTTGAGTTGGATGTTCGGCGACCACCGGCGACGGGTCCTGCGATGGGAATGGGACACCGCGTTACCGAAACCCGGCCGCCGGCCGGTCACCTGGCAGTGGGCGGACACCGCGCACCTCCATCTCGCTTATTGAAAATCATTTTCGACAAGGTCTCCCCCGGACGGTACCGTAGGAAGGGCCTAGATGAAAATGATTATCAATAAGGAGCCTGATGCGGACCCCCGTCATCTTGGTTGCCGGCCAGCGGGACACCGACGCCGTCGTGGGTGCGCTGCTGCAGACCCCGGGAACGCTGGTCGTCGATCACCGATTCGACGGCCAGGTGGTGCGCCGCACGACCGTGACGCTCTCTGACGGCGTGTTGACCAGTCACGAGAGCGGACTGGAGCTCGCGCACGGCTGCGTGTCATGCACCATCCGCAATGACCTGTTGGTGCTGCTGCGCCAACTGCACCGCCGCGACGACGTGAACCGGATCGTGGTGCACCTCGCGCCCTGGCTGGAACCCGAACCAATTTGCTTGGCCATCAAGCACGTTCGGGTGCGTGTGGCGCCCGGGTATATCGACGGGCCCGCCGCACTGGACGTGGCGATCGCCGCGGTGGTGACCTGTGTCGACTCGGCGGCGTGGTTGAACCAGGCGCTGGGGGAGGACGAACTCGGCGATGGGCGCACCCGGGCACAGGTGGTGATCGGACAGGCCGAGTTCGCCGACGTCGTCGTGCTGGACCGCCCCAACCCGTTCGTGGCGGCCGTGCTGCGCCGGCTTTCTCCGCGCGCACGCGTTCGCGTGGGCGCCGGCGGCATCGAGGATGCGCTGCGCAATCTGTACCGCGACGCGCGCCGCGGCCGAAGCGACGATCCGCACGGTCCGCTGCTGGCCGGACAGCCGCCGCTGGAGTCCCGCGGGCCGATCGCCCTGGTGGAGTTCAATGCCCGCCGTCCCTTTCATCCGCAGCGCCTGCACGCTTGTCTGGATCTGCTGCTCGACGGCGTGATCAGGACCCGGGGGCGGCTGTGGCTGGCCGGCAAGCCCGACCGCGCGATGTGGCTGGAATCGGCCGGCGCCGGCCTGCGGGTCAGCTCGGCCGGCACGTGGCTGGCGGCCCTCACTCCGAACCAGCTGGCCGGTATCGATCCGGCCCGACGCGCCTTCGCCGAGCTGGAATGGGACGCCGACCATGGCGACCGGCACATCGCAATGACCATCCTGGTGTGCGGCGCGAACGTCACCGAAATCCTTGACGCCCTCAACGGCGCACTGCTCACCGATGACGAGTTCGCTTCGTGTGACTGGACTTTCGGTGAGGATCCCTTTGGGGACTGGCACGAAGAACCCTGTGGTGATCCCCCGCAAGATGCCGACGAGAGCACGCCCGCCCACCACAGCACCGAGGGAGACCGCTGATGAAATCCGGCATTCACCCCGATTACCACCCCGTCGTCTTCCAGGACGCCACCACCGGGGCGAGGTTCTTGACCCGATCGACCATCACCAGTTCGCGCACCGTCGAGTGGGAGACGCCACAAGGGGTGCGCGACTATCCCCTGGTCGTCGTCGAGATCACGTCGGACTCGCACCCGTTCTGGACGGGCGGCCGGCGCATCGTGGACACCGCCGGGCAGGTGGAGAAATTCCACCGCCGCTACGGCGCACGTCGACCCGCCGACCACCCGGACGTCGCGGCTCCCTGACCTGACGAGGTCTGATCCTGTGCGGGCGCGCGCAGAAACGCTTCCCACTGGACGAGGGCCGCTTGCGCGGCCGAAGCGACATCGCCGGTGACCAGAGCGAGCAACGCGCGGGATACCCCACCCAGCCCGACCCCGCTGGCGCGCACGACACCCGTGAGCTCAGTGAGCGCTTGTTCTGCCGAGCAACGTTTGAGACCCATGACGACGCCGATCGCCTGATCGATCTCGCGTCGGGACCGATGGTCGGCGGGCCGGTAGTTGGGCGTGTGGATCATGGTCGCTCCCAGCGGTGGCGAAGTTCTTCCGAGGGTTAGTGGGCGTGGACGACGGCCCACGGCGGCAAGGGATCGGGGTAGTCGACCCAGCGCTGGGGACCTTCGGCCAATTCGGTATCGGTCAGCAACGCCGATTGCATAAGGTCCAGTACCTGGTTGCGGTCGAGTTTGACCCCGATGAACACGATTTCCTGGCCGGCGGGAAAGCCGGCGGTCGACCAGTTCTGGGCCGGTTCAATCGCGAGGTTGGGTCCGGCTTGTGACCAGATGGCCGCGATGTCGGGTCGGCTGGCGATCCAGCAGAAGCCTTTACTGCGCAGGACCCCCTGCAGCCGCTCCAGTGCCACGTGTAGTCGCTGCGGGTGCAGCGGGCGTTGGGCTCGGAAGGTCATGCTGCTGATGCCGTATTCCTCGGTCTCCGGTGAGTGCCCGTTGGCAACTTCGTCCGCCCAGCCGGGTGACTCGGCGGCCAAGTCGGGATCGAACAGGCCCGTGTCCAGGACCTCTGACAGCGCCACGCGGCCGTGGTCGGCGGGCACGATCTTCGCGGCCGGATTAAGACGCCGCAGCACCGCGGCCACCGTCGCGTTGGTTCTGTCGCTCACCAGATCGGTCTTGTTGAGCAGAATCACGTCGGCGAACTCCACTTGATCGACAAGCAGGTCGGCGATGGTTCGGACATCGGCGTCCCCGGCGGCGAGCTGGCGGGCCGCCAGGGCTTCACCGCGCGCCAGTTCGCGCAGAAACGTCGATGCGTCGACCACGGTCACCATCGTGTCGAGGCGCGCGATCCGACTCAGGCTGAAGCCGTTTTCGAATTCCCAGCTGAAGCTGGCGGCGACCGGCAGCGGTTCGGAGATGCCCGTCGACTCGATCAGCAGGTAATCGAAACGACCGTCGTATGCCAGCCGGGCAACCGATTCGATGAGGTCTTCACGCAAGGTGCAGCAGATGCAGCCATTGGTCAGCTCGACGAGTTTTTCTTCCGTGCGATCCAGGAAGCCGGTACCGGCGACGAGGGCCGCGTCGATGTTGACTTCGCTCATGTCGTTGACGATGACCGCGACGCGTCGGCCTTCCCGGTTAGCCAGAACGTGGTTGAGCAAAGTGGTTTTGCCCGCTCCCAGGAAGCCGGACAGGACGGTCACGGGAATCGGCGCAGAAGTCTGTGGCGGCATGGTTGTTAATGATAATCATTTTCATTAAGGGCGCAAAGGCCGGCTGCCGGCAGGAGCTCAAGGTTGAGGGGCCTGGCAGAGCGGACAGGTGCCGTAAAGGTCGACATAGTGGGTGACGTCGGCGAAGTGATGTTGGCGACTCAGCCGGCGGGTGTGTTCCTCGACGTCGACTGGGGTGAAGGCGACGGCCGTGCCGCACTGCCGGCACAGCAGATAATGACGATGGCCCGCCTCCGTGCGGAGGCGGTAGAGGATCTCGCCGTCCTCCGCGCGCTGTGTCTCGGCGATCCGGTCTGCTGCCAGCGTGCGCAGGATGCGGTACACGCTGGTCAGGCCGATCCTGAGCTGCCGCTTCTGGCAAATGTCCTGATAAAGCTGTTGGGCGCTGCGAAAGTTCTCCTGCGCACGCAGCACCTCTAGGACGGCGCGCTGCTTGACCGTCGTACGTCGCCGTCGGGGCGCTGCGGGCGGCGATGGCACCGGTGCTACTCCTTGTCGAACTGATCCCGACGTGGTTCCTTGCAGATCCGCGATCTCGCGGGCCAGTGGCTGACGTCAGCGCGGGGCGGCGCGGCAGTGCCGCGGCTGTCTGATGCGTGGTGGCAATACCTGAGCCGCACCCTCTCTGCAAACGATAACCGTTTTCATGTAGATCGCGCGAGATCTTCCGCAAAGGCGCTCCGCCTCGCGGTGCGCGCCGGCCCGGTTCCGCGGGACCCCGGCTGGCCCGCTTGAGCGGCAACATGCGCCCACCGTCGCCATTCGCGTTGCGCGCCAGCGGAAAAGGGCTCACCGCCCGGCGGCGTACTGTGGGCGGGGTGCGAAGCGAAGGCGCTACCTGGGACATCACTACGAGCGTCGGTTCGACCGCGTTGTTCGTGGCCACCGCGCGGGCGCTGGAAGCGCAAAAGCCCGACCCGCTGGCCGTGGATCCGTACGCGGAGATTTTCTGCCGCGCCGTCGGCGGTACCGCCGCCGACGTCCTCGACGGTAAGGATCCCGACCATCAGCTGAAGACCGCCGACTTCGGCGAAAACTTCGTCAACTTCCAGGGCGCCCGTACCAGGTACTTCGACAACTACTTCGTGCGCGCCGCCGACGCGGGCGTGCGTCAGGTGGTCGTGTTGGCGGCGGGGCTGGACTCGCGCGCCTACCGCCTGGACTGGCCGGCCGCGACCACGATCTTCGAGCTCGACCAGCCGCAGGTGCTCGACTTCAAACGTGAGGTGCTCGCCGAGGCCGGCGCCCAGCCGCGGGCCGAGCGCCGCGAGATCGCCATCGATTTGCGCGAGGACTGGCCGCAGGCCCTGCGCGACAGCGGCTTCGACCCGGCTAAACCCTCGGCGTGGATCGCCGAGGGCCTGCTGATCTATCTGCCCGCGAGCGCCCAGGAGCAGCTGTTCACCGGTATCGACGGGTTGGCCGGCCACGGCAGCCACGTCGCCGTCGAGGACGGCGCCCCGATGAAGCCCGAGGACTTCGAGACCGCCGTCGCGGAAGAACGGGCCGCCACCGCGCAGGGCGACCAGCGCGTGTTCTTCCAGCTCGTCTACAACGAGCAGTGCGCGCCCGCCACCGAATGGTTCGGCAACCACGGGTGGACCGCGGTCGGCACCCCGCTGGCCGACTACCTGCGCGAGGTCGGCCGCCCGGTGCCCGGCCCGGAGACCGAAGCCGGTCCGATGATCGCGCGTAACACGTTGGTGAGCGCCGTCCGGGCCTGAGCCCTCGACGGGATTTGCGGGGGCCGGGCGAGTTCGCCCGGGGAAGCGACGGGCGGCGGAACTTTTCCGGCCCGCCAGCCGACTAGTGGCTGCGTGATCGTTCCACCGGCCGCCCGGGTCGAGGCGATCGTCGAGCACAACCCGATCGTCGAGGAGAACCCCGCTATGACCGCGCCGGTGCGGACGGTGTCGTCCCTGTTCCGCTCGGCCGCGCCGGCGGTCGCCGAAGTTGCGCGCCGGGATTGATAATGAAAATGATTTTCAGTAACGTGGGGCCTTGCTGTGAGACCCCCCGACGTGCGGCTGTGAGTATGCCGAAAATGCGGCAAAACCGTAGGCAGAACGTCCTCATCGGCGGTAAAAGAAGGGCAGTGCAGTGGTGAGTCGGACAGGCCCAAACGCCTCGACAGTTAGCTTATGCAATGCTAACTTCAGGCGGGTCAGGTTAGGGGAGACTACATACATGAAAAGACGCGGCCGTGGAACACGGTGACACCGGCATGCTCACAGTTCAGCCAGTCAATTCGCGAGTGGACACGCGCGTTGACGGCGACGTCGTCAGCCGGTTCGCGACCTGCTGCCGCGCGCTGGGCATCGTGGTCTACCAGCGCCAGCGGCCGGCCGACCTGGCCGCGGCCCGCTCGGGCTTCACCGCGCTGACGCGCATCGCCCACGACCAATGCGACGCGTGGACGGGACTGGCGGCCGCCGGGGACGCGTCCCTGCGGGTGCTCGAGTCGGTGTCGCGCACCGCGGCCACCGCGGGCGTGCTGCAGCGTCAGGTCGATCTGGCGCCCGACTCGCTGGGCTTCCGCTACGACACCGGACTGTATCTACAGTTCCGCGCGACGACTCCCGACGACTTCCACCTCGCCTACGCGGCCGCGCTCGCGACCGCGGGACGGTTTGCGCAGGCCGACTCGATCGTCGCCGGCCTGACCGCCGACCGCCCGAACTGGCGCGAAGCCCGCTGGGTGTCCGTCGTCACCAACTACCGCGCCGAGCGCTGGTCGGACGTCGTCAAGCTGCTGACCCCGATCGTCAACGACACGGATCTCGACGAGGCGTTCTCTCACGCGGCCAAGATCGCCCTGGGCACCGCGCTGGCCCGGCTGGGCATGTTCGCGCCGGCGCTGTCCTATCTGGAAGAGCCCGAGGGACCGGTCGCGGTGGCGGCCGTGGACGGCGCGCTGGCCAAAGCTCTGGTGCTGCGCGCGCACGTCGACGAGGACTCGGCGAGCGAAGTGCTGCAGGACCTGTACGCGGCCCACCCCGAGAACGAACAGGTCGAGCAGGCCCTGACCGACACCAGTTTCGGCATCGTGACCACCACGGCGGCCCGCATCGAGGCCCGCACCGATCCGTGGGATCCCGAAACCGAGCCCAGCGCCGAGGATTTCGTCGATCCCGCCGCCCACGAACGCAAGGCCGTGCTGCTGCACGAGGCCGAACGCCAGCTCGCCGAGTTCATCGGCCTCGAGGAGGTCAAGAACCAGGTGTCGCGGCTGAAGAGCTCGGTCGCCATGGAGCTGGTCCGCAAGCAGCGCGGGCTCGCGGTCGCGCAGCGCGCCCACCACCTGGTCTTCGCCGGCCCGCCCGGAACCGGTAAGACCACCATCGCCCGCGTGGTCGCCAAGATCTATTGCGGCCTGGGGCTTTTGAAGCGGGAGAACATCCGCGAGGTGCACCGCGCCGACCTCATCGGCCAGCACATCGGCGAGACCGAGGCCAAGACCAACGCCATCATCGACAGCGCGCTCGACGGCGTGCTGTTCCTCGACGAGGCCTACGCGCTGGTCGCCACGGGCGCCAAGAATGACTTCGGCCTGGTGGCCATCGACACGCTGCTGGCGCGGATGGAGAACGACCGCGACCGCCTGGTGGTCATCATCGCCGGGTACCGGGCCGACCTGGACAAGTTCCTGGACACCAACGAGGGCTTGCGTTCTCGGTTCACCCGCAACATCGACTTCCCTTCCTACGCACCGTCGGAACTCGTCGAGATTGCGAACAAGATGGCCGAGCAGCGCGACAGCATCTTCGAAAAGGCCGCGCTCGACCACATGGAGGAGTTGTTCACCAAGTTGGCGACCGAGTCGACACCCGACGCCAACGGAATCTCGCGACGCAACTTGGACATCGCCGGTAACGGTCGTTTTGTCCGAAACATCGTCGAACGCTCCGAAGAAGAACGAGAGTTCCGGCTCGACCATTCGGAACACGCCGGAACCGGCGAATTCAGTGACGAGGAGCTGATGACGATCACCGACGACGACGTCGCAAGGTCGGTTGAGCCGCTGCTGCGCGGCCTCGGGCTGTCGGTGCCGGCATGACCTCCAATAATCAACCTGACGAGCGGCGTTCGTTCGCCTCTCGCACCCCGGTCAACGACAACCCCGACCAGGTCGAGTACCGCCGCGGCTTCGTCACCCGGCACCAGGTCACCGGCTGGCGATTCGTGATGCGCCGGATCGCCTCCGGTATTGCGTTGCACGACACCAGGATGCTCGTCGACCCCCTGCGCACACAGTCGCGCGCGGTCGCGATGGGGATCGTCCTCCTGGTCACCGGCCTGGCCGGCTGCTTCGTGTTCTCGCTGATCCGGCCCAACGGGACGGCGGGTACCAACGCGGTGCTCGCCGACCGGTCCACCGCCGCGCTGTATGTCCGTGTCGGTGAGGACCTGCATCCGGTGCTCAACCTGACCTCGGCCCGCCTGATCACGGGCCGGCCGGTGGACCCCACCATGGTGAAAAGCACTGAGCTGGATCGGTTTCCGCGCGGCAACCTGATCGGCATCCCGGGCGCGCCGGAACGCATGGTGCAAAACCCGTCGACGGACGCGAACTGGACCGTGTGCGACGCGGTGAGTGACCCCGGTGGGCACGCCGCGCACAGCACCGGCGTCACGGTGATCGCCGGCCGGCCGGACAGCAGCGGCGCCCGCGCCGCCACGCTCGCGCCGCGGCAGGCGCTGCTCGCCGAGCGGGACGGCACCACCTGGCTGCTGTGGGACGGCAAGCGCAGCCAGATCAACCTGACCGACCACGCGATCACGAACGCACTTGGTTTGGGACAGGGCAACTCCGAGATCCCCGCGCCTCGCCCGATCGCCCTGGGCCTGTTCAACGCTATTCCCGAAGCGCCGCCGCTGACCGCGCCCGGCATTCCGAACGCCGGTGCGCCGGCGCCGTTTACCGCGCCGGCCCCGATCGGCGCGGTGGTGGTGTCCTACACCCTGGACCAGAGCTCCTCGGGGGCGCCGCGCTACTACGCGGTGTTGCCCGACGGTCTGCAGCAGATCTCACCGGTGCTCGCCGCAATCCTGCGGAACACGAATTCCTATGGGCTGGACCAACCTCCGCGGCTGGGCGCCGATGCGGTGGCCAAGCTGCCGGTGTCGCGGATGCTGGACACCGCGCGGTACCCGGACCAGCAGGTCGGCCTGGTGGATGCGGCCAAATCGCCTGTCGCGTGCGCCTATTGGAGCAAGCCCGCCCGCGCCGCCAGCAGTTCGGTGAACCTGCTGTCCGGCTCGGCTCTGCCTGTCGCCGACTCGATCCGCACGGTCGACCTGGTGGGCGGCGGCTCGCCGGCCACCGCCACCCGCGTCGCCCTGGCGCCGGGTACCGGCTACTTCACCCAGTCCGTCGGCGGCGGCCCGAACTCGCCGGGCGCCGGGTCGCTGTTCTGGGTCTCCGACACCGGTGTCCGTTACGGCATCGACAACGAGGCCGAGCACTCGGCCGCCGGGCAGGGCAAAACCGTTGAAGCCCTTGGCCTTACCGGGTCACCGGTCCCCATTCCGTGGTCGGTGCTGTCGCTGTTCGCGAGCGGCCCGACACTATCGCGCGCCGACGCGTTGCTGGCACACGACGGGCTGACGCCCGACCAGAAGCCCGGCCGCGTCGCATCTGCTGAGGGAGCCCCCCGATGAGTCGATTGATCTTCGAAGCGCGCCGCCGGCTGGCGCCGCCGGTGACCCGCAAGGGCACCATCGCCATCGAGGCGCCGCCCGAGCTGCCCCGGGTGATTCCGCCGTCGTTCCTGCGCCGGGCGATGCCGTACGTGCTGGTGATCCTGATCGTCGGCATGATCGTCGCCCTGTTCGCGACTGGGATGCGGTTGATCTCCCCGCAGACCCTGTTCTTCCCGTTCGTGCTGTTGCTCGCCGCGACGGCGATGTATCGCGGCAACGACAACAAGACGCGCACCGAGGAGGTCGACGCCGAGCGCGCCGACTACCTGCGCTACCTGTCGGTGGTCCGGGACAACATCCGCACCCAGGCCGCCGCGCAGCGCGCCGCCGCGCAGTGGTCCCACCCGGAGCCGGCGGCGCTGGCCGCCGTGCCCGGATCGCGGCGTCAGTGGGAGCGCGACCCGCACGACCCCGACTTCCTCGTGCTGCGGGCCGGGCGCCACCACGTGCCCCTGGCGACCGCGCTGCGGGTCAACGACACCGCGGATGAAATCGACCTGGAGCCGGTGTCGCACAGCGCATTACGCAGCCTGCTCGACACCCACCGCACGGTGCGCGACGTGCCGACCGGAATCGACCTGGCCAAGGTCTCGCGGATCACCGTGCTGGGCTCCGAAGACGAGGCGCGCTCGGCGATGCGCGCCTGGGTCGCCCAGGCCGTCACCTGGCACGACCCGACGGTGCTCGGGGTCGCGCTGGTCACTCCCGACCTCGAGAGCGCGGACTGGTCGTGGCTGAAGTGGTTGCCGCACGTCGACATTCCCGGTGAGCTCGACGGTGTCGGGCCGGCCCGCTTCATGGCCACCAACGTCGACGAGCTGGTCGCCAGCCTGGGATCCGCGCTCGTCGACCGCCCAGCGTTCACCGGCGAACCCGCCGACGCGCTGCGCCACCTGCTGATCGTCGTCGACGACCCGGACTACGACCTGAACGCCTCGACCCTGGCGATGGGCCGGGCGGGTGTCACCGTCGTGCACCGCGGCGCCACCGCCCCGAACCGCGAGCAGTATTCGGACCCGGAGAAGCCGATCCTGCGCATCAGCGGGCGGGACGGCGAGGACGGCCGGACCCATTCCCTCGAGCGCTGGCAGACCGGCGGCTGGCAGCCCTACGTCGACGTCGCCGACCAACTGGGCGCCGACGAGGCCGCCCACCTGGCGCGCCAGCTGTCGCGCTGGGACTCCAACCCGACGCACACGGGGTTGCGCTCGGCGGCCACCCGTGGCGCCACGTTCACCACGATGCTGGGCATCCCGGACGCGTCGCAGCTGGACGTGCCGACGCTGTGGGCGCAGCGGCGCCGCGAGGACGAACTGCGCATCCCGATCGGGGTCACCGCGACCGGTGAGCCGCTGATGTTCGACCTGAAGGACGAAGCCGAGGGCGGGATGGGCCCGCACGGTCTGATGATCGGTATGACGGGATCGGGTAAGTCCCAGACCCTGATGTCGATCCTGTTGTCGCTGTTGACGACCCACTCGGCGGACCGGTTGATCGTCATCTACGCCGACTTCAAGGGTGAGGCCGGGGCCGACAGCTTCCGCAATTTCCCGCAGGTCGTCGCGGTGATCTCGAACATGGCCGAAAAGAAGTCGCTGGCCGACCGGTTCGCCGACACGCTGCGCGGCGAGGTGGCCCGTCGGGAGACGCTGCTGCGTGAGGCCGGCCGCCGGGTGCAGGGCAGCGCCTTCAACTCGGTCGTCGAATACGAGAACGCCATCGCGGCTGGGCACGACCTGCCGCCGATCCCGACGCTGTTCGTGGTGGCCGACGAGTTCACGTTGATGCTGGCCGACCACCCGGAGTACGCGGAACTGTTCGATTACGTTGCCCGCAAGGGCCGTTCGTTCCGTATCCACATCCTGTTCGCGTCGCAGACGCTGGATGTGGGCAAGATCAAGGACATCGACAAGAACACCTCCTACCGCATCGGGTTGAAGGTGGCCAGTCCCAGCGTGTCCCGCCAGATCATCGGTGTGGAGGACGCCTACCACATCGAATCCGGCAAGGAGCACAAGGGCGTGGGCTTCCTGGTGCCGGCGCCCGGCGCGACCCCGATCAAGTTCCGCAGCACCTATGTCGACGGCATCTACGATCCGCCGCAGAAGGCCAAATCGCTTGTGGTGCCGTCCATCCCGGAACCCAAGGTGTTCACGGCCGGACGGGTCGAGCCCGATCAGGACACCGTGATCACCAGCCCGGACGAGGTCGAACTGACCGGGCCGCCGCGCAAGCTCATCGCCACCATCGGCGAGCAGCTGGCCGGTTACGGCCCGCGCGCGCCGCAGTTGTGGCTGCCGCCGCTGGACGAGCCGATCCCGGTCAGCGCGATGCTGGCCCGGGCCGGCGTGCCGCCGCGGCAGTGGCAGTGGCCGCTGGGTGAGATCGACAAGCCGTTCGAGATGCGCCGCGACCCGCTGATCTTCGATGCCGCGTCGTCGGCCGGAAACATGGTCATCCACGGTGGCCCCAAGTCAGGGAAATCGACTGCGCTGCAGACGTTCATGTTGTCGGCGGCCAGCCTGCACTCGCCGCGCGAGGTCACGTTTTACTGCCTGGACTACGGCGGCGGGAAGCTGCGCGCGCTGGAAGGCCTGGCGCACGTCGGCAGCGTCGCCTCGGCGCTGGAGCCCGAACGGATCCGGCGCACCTTCGGGGAGCTCGAGCAGCTGCTGTTGTCGCGGCAGCGCCGGGAGGCGTTCCGGGACTCCCGCGGTGCGGTGCCCGACGACGGGTTCGGCGAGGTGTTCCTGCTCATCGACAACCTCTACGCGTTCGGCCGTGACAACACCGACCAGTTCAACACGCGAAACCCGTTGCTGGCCAAGGTCACCGAGCTGGTCAACATCGGATTGGCCTACGGCATCCACGTGGTCATCACCACTCCCAGCTGGCTGGAGGTGCCGCTGGCGATGCGCGACGGCCTCGGGCTGCGGCTCGAGCTCAAGCTGCACGACCCGCGGGACAGCAACGTGCGGGTGGTCGGCGCCCTGCGCCGGCCCGCCGAAGCGGTGCCGCACGACCAACCGGGTCGCGGATTGACCATGGCCGCAGAGCATTTCCTGTTCGCCGCCCCGGAGCTGGACCAGGTCGGCGCCATCAACGACCGCTACCCGGGCATGGCCGCGCCGCCGGTGCGGCTGCTGCCCACCAATCTCGCCCCCGAGGCCGTCGGGTCGCTCTACCGCGGGCCGGAACAGGTGGTCATCGGGCAGCGCGAGGAGGACCTCGCGCCGGTGGTGGTCGACTTCGCCGACAACCCGTTGCTGATGGTGTTCGGGGACAGCAAGTCGGGGAAGACGACGCTGCTGCGCCACCTCATTCGCACGGTCCGCGAAAACTCCACGCCGGATCAGGTGGCCTTCACGGTGCTGGATCGCCGGCTGCACCTGGTCGACGAACCGTTGTTCGCCGACAACGAGTACACGGCCAACATCGACCGCATCATCCCCGCGATGCTGGGGCTGGCCAACCTCATCGAGTCGCGCCGGCCGCCGGCCGGCTTGTCGCCGGCCGAACTGGCCCGCTGGACGTTCGCGGGCCAGACCCACTACCTGATCATCGACGACGTGGACCAGATCCCGGACTCGCCGGCGATGAGCGGCCCCTACGTCGGGCAGCGCCCGTGGTCTCCGTTGATCGGGTTGCTCTCGCAGGCAGCCGATTTGGGGATCCGGGTGATCGTCACCGCGCGGGCCACCGGTTCGGGGCACGCGTTGATGACCAACCCGCTGCTGCGCCGCTTCAACGACCTGCAGGCGACCACGTTGATGTTGGCGGGCAACCCGCAGGACAGCGGCAAGATCCGCGGTCAACGGTTCGGCCGGTTGCCGGCCGGGCGGGCGATTCTGTTGGGCGACAGCGATGGCCCGACGTATGTGCAGTTGGTCAACCCCTTGATCGGGGAATCCGTAATGGCAAGTGAAGCGCAACGGGAGGAGTAGAGATGACGCTGCGAGTGGTTCCCGAGGGACTGGCCGCCACCAGCGCCGCGGTGGAGGCGCTGACGGCACGGCTGGCGGCCGCCCACGCGGCGGCGGCCCCGGCGATCACGGCGGTGGTGCCGCCCGCGGTCGATCCGGTGTCGCTGCAGACGGCCGTGGGGTTCAGTGCCCAGGGCCAGGAGCACTCGGCCATGGCGGCCCAGGGTGTTGAAGAGCTGGGCCGCGCCGGGCTCGGCGTCGGGGAAGCCGGCGCAAGCTATCTCGCGGGCGACACCGCGGCCGCTGCGACGTTCGGGATCGCGGGCGCCTGACGATGACCGCCCCCTTCGGCCCCATCTGGATGGCGTCGCCTCCAGAGGTGCATTCGGCGTTGCTGAGCGCCGGTCCAGGACCGGGGCCGCTGTTGGCGGCCGCCGGTGCGTGGACCTCGCTCAGCGCCCAATACGCCACGGCGGCCGGAGAACTCAGCGCGCTGTTGGGGGAGGCGCAGGCGGGGGCGTGGGAAGGGCCCAGCGCGGAGCAGTATGTGGCGGCCCACCTGCCCTATCTGGCGTGGCTGCAGCAGGCCAGTGCCGACAGCGCGGGTGCGGCGGCGCAACAAGAGGTCGCGGCGACGGCCTACACGGCCGCGCTGGCGGCCATGCCGACGCTGGGGGAGCTGGCCACCAACCACACCGTGCACGGGGTGCTGGTGGGGACGAATTTCTTTGGCATCAACACCATTCCGATCGCCGTCAACGAAGCCGACTACGCGCGGATGTGGGTTCAGGCGGCCACCACCATGGGCACCTACCAGGCCGTCTCGGGCTCGGCGCTGGCCGCGGCGCCGCGCACCATGGCCGCACCGACCATCGTGACTCCCGGCGGCGAAACCAACAATGTCACGTCCAACGCCACGCAGAACCCCGGGGACTGGTGGCAGAACTTCATCCAGCAGTTGACCAAGTTCCTGCAGGACTTCTTCCAGAACATCCAGCAGATGCTGCAGGACTTCTTCTCGAACCTGCCGGCGTTCCTGGCGGCCAACGGACCGCTACTGTTCTTCGTCGCCTACCAGGTGTTCTTCAACGCCGTCGGCTGGCCGACCTGGGGTGCGATCCTGACCGCGCCCTTCCTGATTCCGATCCTGTTGGGTGTCGGGCTCAGTTCCCTGCTCACCACGCCCGTCGAGGCCGCGCCGGAGGAGGCCCCGGCCGCCGTAGTCCCCGTCCTGACGTCGAACAAGCCGCCCATGCTGCCGGCGGTCGCCCTGGCCCCGACGGTCGCGACTCCCGCCGGCGCCCCGGCCACGACGGTCGCGGCCGGCACCGGTGCGCCCGCCGCCCCGGCACCGGCGGCGGCGGCCGGCCAGTTCGCCTACGCGGTCGCCTACGGCGCTGACCCGGACGCCGGCGTCGGTCCCACCCTGGGTGGCCGCGGCGGGGCCAAGGCGCCCGCGGCGACGATCCCGGCGGCCGGCGCGGCGGCACCGGCCCGCGCCGAGGCGCGAGCACGGCGCCGGCGGCGGGCAGCGTTGCACGACCACGCCGACGAATTCGCGGATATGGAATCCGATTTCGGTGTATCCCCGGACTACGGCGCCGAGGAGGAACTGGCCGCGGCGGTCGCCTCCGCGCAGGGAGCCGGACCGCTCGGATTCGCCGGAACCAGGCAGAGACACAAGGCGTTTCAGGCGGCGGGACTGACCAAACTGGCCGACGACGACTTCGGCGGCGGCCCACGGATGCCAATGGTGCCCGGCACGTGGGAGCACGACGCCGTCAACGGTACGGGCCCAACCGAGCCGGGGAAGGGGGGATAAGGCAGTAAGCCACATCCAGGTGAATTACTTCACACCCCAACGGACGCAATAGAAAGGAATCACCATGAGTATGTTGGACGCTCATATCCCGCAGTTGGTCGCCTCGCAGTCGGCGTTCAGCGCCAAGGCCGCGTTGCTGCGCAGCACAATCAGCCAGGCCGAGCAGGAAGCGATGTCGGCCCAGGCCTTCCACCAGGGCGAGTCCTCGGCGGCGTTCCAGGCCGCGCACGCACGGTTCGTGGAAGTCGCCGCGCGCGTCAACACGCTGCTGGACATCGCCCAGGCCAACCTCGGCGACGCCGCCGGCACCTACGTCGCCGCGGACGCGGCGGCCGCCTCCGGCTACACCGCGTTCTGACACAGCCGCCCCTAGACGCCACCAACCCGCGAAAGGACTTGTGATGTCGCAAATCATGTACAACTACCCGGCGATGTTGAGCCACGCCGCCGACATGTCCGGCTACGCCGGCACGATGCAGGGGCTCGGCGCCGACATCTCCGCCGAGCAGGCCACGCTGTCCAACGCCTGGCAGGGTGACACCGGTATGACCTACCAGGTGTGGCAGGCCCAGTGGAACCAGGCCATGGAAAGCCTGGTGCGCGCCTACCAGTCGATGGCCAGCACCCACGAGGCCAACACCATGTCGATGCTGGCCCGCGACCAGGCCGAAGCCGCCAAGTGGGGCGGCTAGCTCGTGGCTGAACGAGCCTGATGGAACCAGCTCCCAACGCCGTCGAGCTGACGGTCGATCACGCGTGGTTCATCGCGGAAACGATTGGGGCGGGAAGCTTCCCGTGGGTATTGGCAATCACCTGCCCCTATCGTGATGCCGCGGAACGCAGCGCGTTCCTCGACCGTCAGAAGGCGGAGCTCACCCAAATGGGCCTGGTATCAGAAGGCGGACTCATCAACCCCGCGGTTGCCGAGTGGATCAAAGTGGTGTGTTTTCCCGAGCGGTGGCTCGACCTGCGTTACGTCGGCCCCACCAACGACACGGCCGGTGGCACCGGCGAGCTGCTGCGCGGCATCGTCGCGCAGCGCACCGGTGCCGGCGGGCGGTCGTCGATGACGGTGGTCGCGTTGCGCAGCGCGCAGCTGATCACGTTCACCGCCATGGACATCGATGATCCGCGCGCCCTGGTTCCGGTGCTGTGCGTCGGGCTCGCCCAGCGGCAACCGGGCCGGTTCGACGAGTTCAGCATGCCGACCCGGGTGGGCGCCCGCGCCGACGAGCGGCTGCGATCCGGTGCCCCGCTTGCCGAAGTGCTTGACTATCTTGGTATTCCGCAATCGGCGCGGGCGGTGGTGGAGTCGGTGTTCAACGGGTCGCGAAGCTACGTCGAGATCGTCGCCGGCTGCCACCGCGACGGCCGGCACTCGACCACCGAGGTGGGGATGAGCATCGTCGACACCAGCGAGGGGCGGGTGCTGGTCAGCCCGTCCCGCGCGTTCGACGGCGAGTGGGTCTCGACCTTCGCGCCCGGCTCCCAGTTCGCGATCGCCGTCGCGATCGAACAACTGACCGCTCAACTACCCGACGCCGGATGGTTCTCCGAACACCGGTTAGCACGAGACTTTTCCCCTTCAACACTGTCCGTCCACCACTGAGAGAAATAGAGAAGAGAGCACGATGTTCCAGGAACGGCCACAACATTCTTCGAGGGTCCGGTGACGTCCGGAACCGTCATGCCGATCGTCCGCGTGGCAATCCTCGCGGACAGCAGGTTGACGGAAATGGCCTTGCCTGCCGAGCTGCCGCTGCGCGAAATCCTGCCCGCGGTCCAGCGTTTGGTGGTTCCGGCCACCGCGAACGGCGACGCGGAGGATGGCTCCGGCGCGCGCGGTGCCGCCGAGATCGGCGGTGCGACCCAACTGAGCCTGGCGCCCATCGGCGGCGCACCGTTCAGTCTGGACGCGAGCCTGGACACGGTCGGCGTCGTCGACGGTGACCTGCTGGCGCTGCAGCCCGTCCCGGTCGGCCCGGCCGCACCCGGCATCGTCGAGGACATCGCCGACGCCGCCATGATCTTCTCCACCTCTCGGCTCAAGCCTTGGGGCACAACGCATATCCAGCGTGGGGCGCTGGCCGCGGCGATCGTGGTGGCCTTCCTGGCGACCGGCCTGTCGGTCACCTACCGCCTCGCCACCGGCGCGCTGTCCGGGCTGGTTGCCGTCAGCGCGGTGGCGGCGGTGACCGCGATCGTCGGCCTGCTGGTCACGGCGCGCTCGGCGCGCACCGGCATGGCGCTGTCGATCGCCGCGCTGGTGCCCATCGCCGCCGCCCTGGTACTGGCGGTGCCGGGCAGGTTCGGCCCGGCGCAGGTGATGCTGGCCGCGGCCGGAGTCGCCGCGTGGTCGCTGATCGCCCTGATGGTGCCCAGCGCCGAACGCGAGCGGATTGCCGGATTCTTCACCGCGACGGCCGTGCTGGGCGCGGCGGTGCTGCTCGCCGCCGGGGCCGAATTGCTGTGGCACGTCAAACTTGTCGCGATCGGTTGCGGGCTGATCGTGGCCGCCTTGCTGGTCACCATAGAAGCGGCGCAGCTGTCCGCGCTGTGGGCGCGCTTCCCGCTGCCGGTCATCCCGGCGCCCGGGGATCCCACGCCGTCGGCGCCGTCACTGCAGGTGCTCGAGGACCTGCCGCGCCGCGTGCGCGTCAGCGACGCCCACCAGAGCGGGTTCATCGCCGCCGCGGTGCTGCTCAGTGTCCTGGGCTCGGTCGCGATCGCGCTGCGTCCCGAGACGCTGAGCGGCGCGGGTTGGTATGTGGTCGGGGCGACCGCCGCGGCGTCGGTGCTGCGCGCCCGGGTGTGGGACTCGGCCGCCTGCAAGGCGTGGCTGCTCGCCCAGCCCTATCTGGCCGCCGGTGTGCTGCTGGTGATCTACACGGCGACGGGGCGCTACGGCGCCGCGCTCGGCGCGGCGCTGGTGCTCCTGGCGCTCGTGGCGGTGTGGATCGTGCTGGCGCTGAACCCGGGAATCGCTGAGCCGGAAAGCTATTCGCTGCCCGTGCGCCGGCTGGTGGGCTTCGCTGCGGCCGGGCTCGACGCCTCGTTGATCCCCGTCATGGCGTTCGTGGTCGGGTTGTTCAGCCTGGTGCTCAATCGATGATTCGTTCGCGGCAAGGTCCAGCAGCCTGCCTCGCGGCGGTGTTGGCCCTGTTGCCCGCCACCGCGACGTGGACGAGTCCGCCGGCTTTCGCGATCAGCCCGCCGACGGTCGATCCCGGCGTCCCCCCACCGAGCGGGGCGCCGGGCCCGGTGCAGCCGATGGAGCAGCGCGGACCCTGCGTCACGTCCGGGGTCATTCCGGGCAGCGACCCAGGCGCCGCCACGCCCAGCCAGTCGGCACTGAATCTGCCCGCGGCATGGCAGTTTTCGCGCGGGGACGGCCAGCTGGTCGCCGTCCTCGACACCGGCGTGCGGCCGGGCCCACGGCTGCCCAACGTCGAACCGGGCGGCGACTTCGTCGAGACCACCGACGGCCTGACCGACTGCGACGGACACGGGACGCTGGTCGCCGGGCTCATCGCCGGCCAGCCGTCGCCTGACGACGGGTTCTCGGGCGTCGCGCCCGCGGCACGGGTGGTGTCGATCAGGACGTCGTCGGCCAGGTTCTCCCCCCGCACACCGGGCGGCGATCCGCTCATGGCCCGGGTGTCGTCCGAAGTCACGACCCTCGCCCGGGCCATCGTGCACGCGGCCGACCTCGGCGCCCGGGTGATCGACGTCGGCTCGGCGACCTGCCTGCCCGTCGACCGCCCCGTCGACCAGGCCGCGCTCGGCGCCGCCGTGCGCTACGCGGCCGTGGACAAGGACGCGGTAATCGTCGCCGCCGCGGGCAACAGCGGTCCGACCGGATCGTTCGCCGGTGGGACATCGTGCGAATCCAACCCGCTCACCGACCTGAGCCGCCCGAACGATCCGCGCAATTGGGCCGGTGTCACCTCGGTGTCGATCCCGTCGCTGTGGCAGCCGTACGTGCTGTCGGTGGCGTCGCTGACGCCGGAGGGCCAGCCATCGAAATTCACCGTGGCGGGCCCGTGGGTGGGTGTCGCGGCCCCGGGCGAGCGCATCGTGTCGGTCGGCAACGGCGACGGCGCGGGCCTGGCGAACGGCCTGCCCGATGACCATCAGCAACTGGTCGCCCTCAAGGGCACCAGCTATGCGGCCGGCTACGTCGCCGGCGTCGCCGCGCTGGTGCGCAGCAAGTATCCCGACCTGTCCGCCACCGCGGTGACGCATCGCATCACCGCGACCGCGCACAACGGCGCCCGCGACCCGTCCAACGTGGTCGGCGCCGGCAGCGTGGACCCGGTGGCTGCGTTGACCTGGCAATTGCCCGCCGGTGATCAGCCGAGTGGGGCGGCGGCCAAGCAGGTCGCCCTGCCGCCGACGCCGACGCCCGAGAACACCACGCCGCGGACCGTCGCGGTGGCCGGCACCGCCGTGCTGGCCGTGCTGGTCGCGGTGGCCGCCGCGGTCACCACCATCGCCGCTCGCCGTCGAAAGGACCCCACCCCGTGAGCAAGATTTCGATCCCCACCCCCGGGAGCGGGCGAATCACGTTGGCGCTGTTGGCCATCGTGCCCGCGGTGATGGCCTACCCGTGGCGGTCGCCCCGGGACTACTGGCTGCTCGGCATCGCCGCGGCCGTCGTGATCGTGCTGTTTGGTTGGTGGGGCGGCCTGTATTTCACCACCCTGCTGCGTCGGCGCGTGGCGATCATCGGGCGCGCCAACGCGTTCACCCCGCAGTCCCCCGCCACGGCGACCACCGCTTTGATCCGGGTGGGCGCGCCGGAGGACGACTCAGATGTGCTGCCGCTGCCGCTGATCGCCGGCTACCTGGACCGCTACGGCATCCGGGCGGACAAGATCCGGATCACCAGCCGGGACAACGCATCCGATGCCTCGCGGCGGGAGACCTGGATCGGGCTCACCGTGTCGGCGCCGGAGAACCTGGCCGCGCTGCGGGCCCGCTCGTCGCGGATCCCGTTGCAGGAGACCGCTCAGGTCGTGGCGCGGCGGCTGGCCGACCACCTCCGGGAGACCGGATGGGAGGCCACCGCCGTCGCACCCGACGACGTCCCCCGGCTGGTCACGTCCAACCCCCGCGAGAAGTGGCGCGGGGTGCAGCGCGGTGCATCGGATTACCTTGCGGCATACGAGATCCGGGTGGACGAGGCCCTGCCGGAGACGCTGGACGCCATCCGGTCGCATTCGGCCCGCGAGACCTGCACCGCGCTGGAGCTCGCCGGCGACAAGGACCACCCCACCGTCGCGGTGGCGTGCGCATTCCAGACCGACACCCCGCCCGACCGCGGGGCTCCGCTGGACGGGCTGACCCCGCAGCGCGGCAATCACCTGCCCGCGCTGACGGCGCTGGACCTGTTGTCCACGGCGCGACTGGACGGACACACGCCCGCGCCCGCGGGGCTGCTCGCCCAGCTGCACTGGCCCACCCTGGCCGGCGGGGCGCATCGGGCATCGTCGACCGGCGGCGCGGAAAACTCCGAGACCACCGACACCCTCGAGGCCGCTAGAACATGACCTTCTGCAGGAATGCGGTCATCCGACGCAGGTAGTCCAACTGGCTCACGTGCATCACGTGGCTGCCCGGAAACCAGTGCAGCGCACACTGATCCCAGTGGTGCCATAGCTTGACGGCGTGGTCCGGCGGTGCCATCCGGTCGCCGAGTCCGGTGATGATCATCCGGCGCTCCCGGCCGACCAGCGGGCGGTAGTTGAGCGGGCAGTGATAGGCCAGGCCGGCACTGAGCTCCTCGTGGCCGATGTCGGAGAGGCGCAGGCCCATGCGGACCAGCTTGTTGGCCGGGAACCATTCGTCGAACAGCGTCGCGGGGGTGACGACGGGACAGTTGGGGATGACGGCCTCGAGCCGATCGTCGGCCGAGGCCACCAGCGCCGAGGTGTAGCCGCCCAGCGAGATGCCGGTGAGCGCGATCCGGTCGACACCGGTGTGGCGCAGGTAGTCGATGATGGAACGAAAGTCGTGGACGGCCTGGGCCATCGCCTCGGCGAAACCACTGAGTCCGCCGGCGAAATAGCCGAAACCGCTGAAGGGCGAGAACTTTTCGGCCCGCTTGCCGTGAAAGGGCAACGTGTACAACAACACGTCGTAGCCCGCCCGGTAGTACCAGGGCAATGAGAAGAACCGGCCGTTGGCCAGATACGACGAGCCCATGAAGCCATGGATGACGCATAGCGTGGGCCGCGGCCCGTCGTCGTGGCGCCAGTGCTGGGCGCGCACCATGTTGTTGGCGCCCCACGCGCTCCAGCGCGCACGCATCGCTGGGTTGATCGCGGTGAAGCTGCTGGGGAACGCGATGTTGTCGACCGTGCCGCGCGCGACCCACTCCGCCAGCGGGCTGGCGCGCCGCGAGGTCACCCGGGGCAGTTCGGGGGGCGGTGGGAAGGACCGCGCGGGATCTCCTGCCGCGCCCAGCTCGGCGTAGAAATCGAGGTTGCTCCGCTCGGACGCGACGTCGGCCCGCCGCAGGGCGTTGGCGACCACGAACGGCGCCACCGTGGTGGTGAGCAGCGAGGCGACCCAGGTGCGCAGGGCCAGATCGCCGAGGGCCGATGCCTCGACTACCATTCGCTGACGGGGCGACAACGCCGAGTTGGGGGGTAATCCGCCGGCGCCGGCCGGCACGTCGGCGCCGGGGACGTCAGGAACGGGGACGGGCGGGTCGATCGGATCCATGTCGGGCGCCACGAACGCCGATGGTAGCCGGAGGGACTCGCGCTTCCAGGGCCTTTGACCGGTTTCGGTCGCTACGGTCTTATCGCGGGACCACCGCAGTGGTGTGGGGGCACCATAGGAGTAATACGGTTTGCTATCAGCCGGCTAGCGACGGCGCGTTGATCAGGAGGACCGACATGTGGGACCCGGACGTCTACCTGGCCTTTGCCGACCACCGGGGCCGGCCCTTCTACGACCTGCTGTCGCGGGTGGGGGCGGAGCGGGCGCGCCGCGTCGTCGATCTCGGGTGCGGGCCCGGACACCTGACGAAATACCTGGGCCGGCGCTGGCCGGACGCCGTGATCGAGGCGCTGGACAGCTCCCCGGAGATGGTCGCCGCGGCCAAGGAACGCGGCATCGACGCGGTCACCGGCGACCTGCGCGAGTGGAAGCCCCAGCCCGACACCGACGTGGTGGTCAGCAACGCGGCCCTGCACTGGGTGCCCGAGCATGCCGATCTGCTGCTGCGGTGGGCGGGCGAGTTGGCGCCCGGATCGTGGATCGGGGTGCAGATGCCGGGCAACTTCGAGTCACCGTCCTACGCGGCGGTGCGGGCGCTGGCCCGCCGGGAGCCGTACGCGAAGTTGCTGCGCGACATACCGTTTCGCGTCGGCGCGGTGGTACAGCCACCCGCGCACTATGCTAACTTGCTGCTCGACGCGGGATGCCGGGTCGACGTCTGGGAGACCACCTATCTGCATCAGCTGACCGGCGAGCATCCGGTGCTGGAATGGATCACCGGCACGGCGCTGGTCCCGGTCCGCGAGCGGCTCGACGACGACACCTGGGAGCAGTTCCGCGAGGAGTTGATTCCGCTGCTGTCCGACGCCTACCCGCCCCGATCCGACGGCACGACGATCTTTCCGTTCCGGCGGGTGTTCGTGGTCGCCGTGGTGGGCGGGGCGGATCGCGCGTAGTGGCGACCGCAAGCGCGGCGTAGCCGGGCGCGGCGGGTCGCCACCATCGGACCAGTGGCGACCGCAAGCGCGGCGTAGCCGGGCGCGGCGGGTCGCCACCATCGGACCAGTGGCGACTACCGCTGCGTGGGCTTGCCTTCTTCGATACCCCGATCGGCGGCGATGGCCGACCGTGGGGTCGGCCTGGTGCCGTGATGGATCTGCAGGTAGGTCTCGGTGTACCGCGCGGCGATGCGGGTCCCGGCGAACTCCGAGGGGATGACGTCACCGGTGCGCTGACGCCAATCATGGAGCAGGACGGCAAGATTGGCTGCGACGTCGTCGACGTCCGCGCCGTCGCCGGCCAGCAGGTTGGTGGTTTCGGTGGGATCGGCGCGCAGATCGTAGAGTTCGCGCTCGGGCCGCGGCGCCGTGGCCAGCGGCGCGACGGCCATCCCGGACGGGCTTTCCTCGATGTCCCACGGCAGATCCAGCAGCGGCCGCGACGCGTAATTCTCGATGTAGCTGTAGTCCTTGGTGCGGATCGCGCGGATCGGGTCGAACGAATCGTGATAGGTCTTCATCGTGTACACCTCGTCGCGCACCGGCGTGGTGGGCGGGTCCGGTTCCAGCAGGACGCCCGCGTGCGACACCCCCTCGACGTCGGCGGGGGCGTCGATTCCCAACAGCCCCAACAGGGTTGGCACCAGGTCGACGGCACTGAACAGTTCGTCGTAGACGCGGGGGGACACGGCCCGGTTGGTGGGCGGGCGGACGATCATGCCGATGCCGGTGCCGGCGTCGTACAGGGTGGATTTCGCCCGCGGGAACGCCGGGCCGTGGTCGGTGAAGAACACCACCCAGGTGGTGGCATCCAACCCGGTTTCGGCCAGCGTGTCCAGCAACCGCCCGACGGCGGCGTCAGCCGCGCTGATCGCCCCGTAGAAGGCGGCCAGGTCGCCGCGCACCTCGGGGGTGTCGGGCAGGTAGTCGGGCAGGTCGACGTCGGCGCGCTCGGCCGGCGTGTACCGGTCCTCGGGGTAGGGGCGGTGCGTCTCGAAAAAGCCGGCGGTCAACAAAAAGGGTTGTCCCACAAGGCCATCGGCGCTTTGCCGCAGCCACTCGTCGGCCTTGTCGGCGACGTAGTCACAGTAGGAGTTCGACACGTCGAACTCGTCGAAGCCCAGCCGCTTGGGGTAGGACGTCTCGTGTTGCATGCCGAAAAGCGCCGAATACCAACCCGATTCGGACAGGATTTGCGGGAGGGTCCGGATTCCGCTGCGGTATTCCCAGCCGTGGTGGGCCAGGCCGATGAGGCCATTGGATTGCGGATAGCGCCCGGTGAACAGCGATCCCCGCGACGGCGAGCACAACGGCGCGGTGGCGTGGGCCCGGGTGAACAGGATGCCCTCGGCCGCAAGGCGGTCCATGCGCGGGCTCGAGACGTCGGGGTGGCCGTAGACGCCGAGGTAGCGGCCCAGGTCGTGCCAGTGCACGATCAGCACGTTGTCCTTGGGCCGCGGGTCGCCTGTCGTGTCCGCGGTCTCGCCCGACGTCAATTGCGTCACCTCTCACCTTGCCTTGCGACCGGCGACGATACCGCAACGTCCTGCGGCGATCCCCGCCACGTCGGCGAGTCAGGGTGACTCGAGGCGGCCCCAGCGGTTCTCGCAGACGAACTCCGACAGCGGTCGCGCCACCGCCCAGCCGTCGAGTTCGAGGGCCGGGCGGTCGGGGAATTCGGGTACCGGCCCCAGGCAGAGGATGGCCACCGGTTCGGCGCCGGCGGGCATGTCCAGCAGCGAGGCCAACCGGCGCGGATCGAACAGCGACACCCAGCCCACGCCGAGGCCCTCCGACCGCGCCGCCAACCACAGGTTCTGGATGGCGCACGACACCGACGCCAGGTCCATCTGCGGCAACGTCCGCCGGCCGAAGACGTGCTTGTCGCGGTCGTCGCCGAGCGCCACCACGAGCAGTTCGGCGCAATCGAGGATGCCCTCCACCTTGAGCGCCAGGAATTCGTCGGCGCGCTCGCCCAGCGCGGCGGCGGTCAGCGGACGTTCCTCGTCGACGAGGGCGTGGATGCGCCGCCGCAACGCGTCGTCGGTGATCCGGATGAACCGCCACGGCTGCATCAGCCCGACGCTGGGCGCCGCGTGCGCGGCTTGCAGCAGCCGCGCCAGCACGTCCTCGTCCACCACCGCGCCGCGCACGAACCGGCGCATGTCACGGCGTTCGGAGATGACGCGATAGACGGCCCGTCGCTCCTGCGGGCTGAATGCCTGACCGGTCACGTCAGCCATCGTAGGAAATCCGCACTAGCGTGGACGTGTCCTGAAGGGAGTGTCCGCGTGAAGCCTTCCGACGTACTCGAGCAGCTGGCCGCCGATACCGCCGCCGGCCGCACCTACGGCGAGCCCTACCAGACCGCTGACGGCACCACCGTCATCGTGGTCGCCAAGCCGCTGGGGGTCTTCGCCATCCGCAACGGCCGGGCCACCTGGACGCCGGCCGTGGACGCGAATCGCATCGCCCTGATCGGGGTGGTCACCGGCCTGCTGGCCGGGGTGATCGGCAGCCTGGCGGTGCTGCGGCAGCCGCCCTGGCCGCGGATCACGATCAGGGACTATAGGTAACGCCGACCGCGCGGAACACGTATTCCGGCGGCATGTCGAACGCCAGCGACCGGCGCGGCAGGCCGTCGAGCACGTCGGGGGGAATGGCGACCTTGTAGTGCAGCGACAATTCGCCGCTGAACTTTTCGTCGACCCGGGAGACGTCGACGTCGACCTGCAGGCCCGTCGACGAGATCTCCACCTTCGCCGGGCCGGTCTGCGGCGCGTCCCAGCGCACGTTGACCGTCGGGCCCGCCAGCCGGGGCAGCATGGACAGCGTTGCCAGCACCCGCTCGGAGGTGAAGGCCAGTGACCCCGTGTAGCTGGCCACGCTGTGCGGCAACCGCACACCCGGGATGGTGCCGCTGAACCGCCGGGTCACCGCGACGTAATCGGCAAGATAGGTGAGCCCTTCCGATTCGACCTGGGCATGCAGCTCGTCGGGCAGCTTGCCGATGCCGAACAACCTGCGGACAAAGACGGCCATACCGCCAGTATGACCGCGCCGGCGGCTGCGTGGGGCGGGCGCACGGCCGGCGCCGCGGCCGTGCTGGTATCGGTGGATGATGACCCGCCCGAGGACGTCGTTGGCCGCTCCGATCGCCGCGCTGGCCGCCGCGGTGTACGCGCTGCTGTGGGTGGGCTACCGCCAGCACTGGGCGTGGCTGTATCGCGTGGACTGGTCGCTGCTGGACGGGGCGCGGGCGCTCGCGATCAAGCACCCGTCGTGGCTTCGGTTCGCCGAATCGGTGTCGTTCGTGCTGGGCCCGGGCGTGCTGGCCGTGCTGGGGATCGCGGTGACGGTGTTCGCCCTGGTGATGCGCCGGCTGCGGGCCGCGCTGGTGCTGTTGCTGGCGTGCGCGCCATGCAACGAGTTCGCGACGGCGGCGGCCAAGGCGCTGGCCGGGCGCCCGCGGCCGCCGACCATGCTGGTCCCGGCGGACGCCACCTCGTTTCCGTCCGGCCATGCGCTCGAAGCGACCGCCGGGCTGCTCGCGATGCTGTGCTTTGCGCTGCCGATGATGAACGCGCCGGCGCGGCGCGTCGCGATCGCGGCGGTGGCCGTGGCGCTGCCGGCCGTCGGCCTCTCCCGGGTGGCGCTGAACGTGCATTACCCGTCCGACGTGCTGGCCGGCTGGTCGCTGGGATACCTGTATTTCCTGGTGTGCCTCTGGGTTTTTCGGCCACCCGCTCCCGCCCGTTCAGGCTAAAGCCCTGCGGCGGTGGGTATTTGGTCACGGTGCGGTGACCTAACCGGGGCTAAACCTTTACTTGACCCACAGGATGTGCGGGTCTGACGATGGAGTGCATGCACCGACTGCTCACGTCACTGTGCGCTGCGGCGTGCGTGATATTCGCCTCGGTGGTGCTCGCGCCGATCGGCGCGGCCGCCGGCGCTCCCTGGTTCGCGAATGCGGTTGGCAATGCGACACAGGTGGTTTCGGTGGTCAGCACCGGCGGTTCGAACGCGACGATGGAGATCTTCCAACGCACCGGCACCGGCTGGCAGTCGCTGCGGTCCGGCATTCCCACCCACGTCGGTTCGGCGGGGATGGCGCCGCAGGCCAAGAGCGGCGTGCCGGCCACCCCGATGGGCGTCTACACGCTGGACTCCGCGTTCGGCACCGCGCCGAATCCCGGTACCGGATTGCCCTACACCCAGGTGTCCGGGCCCAACTACTGGTGGAGCGGCGACGACCACAGCGCCACCTTCAACTCGATGCAGGTGTGCCAGAAGGCCCAGTGCCCGTTCAGCACCGCCGAAAGCGAGAACCTGCAGATCCCCCAGTACAAGCACGCGGTCGTGATGGGCGTCAACAAGAACAAGACCCCGGGCGGGGGCGCCGCGTTCTTCTTCCATACCACCGACGGCAAGCCCACCGAGGGGTGCGTGGCCGTCGACGACGCTCAGCTGGTGTCGATCATGAAATGGCTGCGGCCCGGCGCCGTCATCGCCATCACGAAGTAGCGCCTCAGTCGGTGGCGATGGCGCGACCGGGCTTGAGCGTGAAGTTCATGCCCTCCAAAGACATTGTGGCGTCATAGGTTCGGTCGTAGCCGGTACCGCTGATCTTCCAGCCGGCCTCGGTGCGACGGTAGGTGTCGCGGTAGAAGGCCGCCCCGATCAACATGAAGTTCAGGTCGGCGACCATGACCCTGTCCTGCAGATACCAACTGCCCGTTGCGGTGTCGCCGGTGACGGTGATGTCCGGATGCGTCACCCGGTGCTCGGTGATGACGTTGCCGGGCAGCGAGGTCCGCATGTACTTCACCAACTCGGCACGGTTGGTGAAGTGCAGCTCGTTGCCGATCGATGGCCCGTAGTCGGCCTTGATGTCCTCGGCCAGGGTGTCGGCGAAGTCATCCCAATGCTTGGTGTCCAGCGCGCGCAGATACCGGTATTTGACTTGCTTGATCGCTTCGATATCGGCGAGATCGTCGAGGGTCATCAGGTCATTGCAGCACACGGGTGACCATGTCGATGAGGGCACGTCGCTCCAGGCTCCAATCGATGGCGGTGCCGGTGAGCATCTGCGCCAGCACCACGCCGCGCAGCGTGGCCCAAATGACCTCGGCCACACCGGCATGCGCGGGTTCGGTGGTGATCAACCGTCCCAGCTGGCCGACCGCGGCGTTCATGTCGAGCAGGTGGCGTCGCGACGAGGGGTCCGGGCCGCCGCGGGTCTCGCGCAGGATTTCGAAGGCGGCCATCGACGTCGGGCTGCTGTAGCAGCTCCACGCGGTGTCGACGACGACCTCGATCCGTTCCCGCAGCGGCAGCTCGCTGACGTCGGCCGACGACAGGCTGTCCACCAGGCGGGCCACCCCGTCGTCCACGACGGCCATCAGCAGGCCGTTGCGGTCTCCGAAGTGGTACTGGATGACCCCCCACGTCACGCCCGCGCGTTCGGCGACATGCTTGGCGGTGGCGGCGGAGAATCCCTCCTCCACGATGCAGCGGACCGTCTCGTCGATGATTTTCGCGCGGGTGTCATCGCCGCGCTTGCGGGGCGCGGTGGTTCGCCTGGTGGGGCCGACGGGGCGACCGGGCGGCTGGCCGGCGACAATGGACATTGTTGACTTTATAACATAGTCGCGTCTATTTTTGTGGCGTGAGCAGCCCCTCGCGATACGCGCAATTGTCCCGTGACGAGCTCGTCGTCCTGGTCCCCGAACTGTTGCTGATCGGACAGCTGATCGACCGATCCGGAATGGCGTGGTGCATTTCCTCTTTCGGCCGCGACGAGATGGTGCAGATCGCCATCGAGGAGTGGGCGGGCGCCAGCCCGATCTACACCAGGCGCATGCAGAAAGCGCTGAACTACGAGGGCGATGACGTGCCGACGATCTTCAAGGGCCTGCAGCTCGATATCGGCGCGCCACCGCAATTCATGGATTTCCGCTACACCGTGCACGACCGGTGGCACGGCGAATTCCAGCTCGACCACTGCGGCGCCCTGCTCGACGTGGAGCCGATGGGCGAAGACTACGTGTTCGGAATGTGCCATACCATCGAGGACCCGACCTTCGACGCCACCGCGATCGCGACCAACCCGCGCGCGCAGGTGCGCCCCATCCACCGCCCGCCGCGCACGCCGGCGGACCGGCATCCGCACTGCGCGTGGACCGTCATCATCGACGAGTCCTACCCCGAGGCGCAGGCCATCCCGGCTCTGGAGATCGTCAGCCAAACCCGCGCCGCCGGATGGAAACTCGATCCGATCGATCGCTCGGACGAGGGGCAGGCGGACTACTCGGGTCCGTTGCTGTCCGATTTCGACTTCGCCGCCTTCTCGCATTCGGCGCTGGTCCGGATGGCCGACGAGGTGTGCCTGCAGATGCACCTGCTCTACCTGTCGTTCGCGATCGCGGTGGCCGCGCGAGCCGCCACCGACGACGAAGCGCTCGGCGTGTGCACCCGCGGCCTGATCGGCATCGCCGGCGTGGCCGCCGAACGCATCCACCGCGCGCTGAAGCTGCCGGGCGGGACCGAAGGCGTGCTGCGGGTGCTCGAGTTGCACCCCCTGCTGAACCCCGCGGGCTACGTTGTCGCCGAGACGGAGTCGAACCGGCTGCACGTCCGCCCGTCGCCGGCCCACGACGACCGTTCCTGGATCTCGTTGTGCTCCCCGGAATCCGTGCAGCCGCTGCAGGCGATCGCCACCGCGGTGGAGCCGCGCATCGAGGTTCGAGTTAGCGGAACGGCCACCGACTGGACGGCGGAACTGGTCGAAACCGACTCGCCCACCGAGGAACTGCCAGAGGTTTCGGTGGTCCGGGTCAGCGGCGGATCGACCTTCCAGTTCGAGCCCAGGCGTTCGCTGCCGCTGACCGTGTTGTAACAGAAAGCTACGTGTCAAGGGGTTTTTGGTACCGCTTCGGTGACGCAAGCGCATCGAGCGGATACCAATGACATTGCGAAGCATCGGCTTTGGGCGTGTCCGAGGCTATCGTTAACGCTGGCCACCGACCCCTATAGACGAAGGTTTTCGCTCTATGTACGACCCACTTGGGTTGTCGATCGGGACCACGAACCTGGTCGCTGCGCGTAATGGAAGCCCGCCGGTTAACCGCCGCTGCGTGCTCACCCTTTATCCGCACTGTGCACCTAAAATTGGTGTGCCCGAAGAGAATCCGCCACTCGCCGAGCCCGGCGTGCCGATGAAGAATTTCGTCGAGCGCATCGGGGACTCGGTCGCGCTGGTGTCGCCCGACGGTTCCGCGCACGATCCGGAGCTGCTGACGGTGGAGGCCCTGGACGCGATGGTGCTCGCCGCCGGCGCGGACGCGGCGTCGTCGGAGATCTCCATCGCCGTTCCCGCCCACTGGAAACCGAGCACGGTCCAGGCGCTGCGCGACGCCCTGCGGACGCACGTGGGGTTCGTCCGCAGCGGAATGGCGCCGCGCCTGGTCTCGGATGCAATCGCGTCGGTGACGGCGGTGAAATCCGAGCTCGGCCTGCCCGACGAGGGCATCGTCGGCCTCCTCGACTTCGGCGGCAGCGGCACGTCGGCCACCCTGGTGAACATCGCCGGAGACTTCGAACTCGTCAGTGCCACAATGCGGTACACCGCGCTGTCCGGGGACGAGATCGACCAGGAGTTGCAGCTGCGCGCCTTCGAGGAGCTGGGCCACGGCAGCGGCCTGGACCCGGGCAGCACCGCCGGCGTCGGGCAGCTCGGCGAACTCCGGGAACAGTGCCGCTCGGCCAAGGAGCGGCTGTCGGTCGACATGGCCACCGACATCGCCGCGGTGCTGGGCGGCCGCAGTTGCAGCATGACGGTGACACAGGACGACCTCGAGGAACTGATCCAGGATCGGCTGACCGGCTTCATCTACGCCTTCGATGACATGCTGGTGCGCTACCGCAAGAGCTGGTCGGACCTCGCGGCGGTGGTCACGGTCGGTGGCGGCGCGCGCATTCCGCTTGTGACCGAACGGCTTTCGATGCACGGGCGCACGCCGATCCTGACACCATCGCAACCGGCCTTCGCGGCGGCCTGCGGGGCGTTGCTCCTGGCCTCCCGCGGGGGAGAGCTGGATCTGCGGACTCGCACGTCGATCGGGCTGCTCGCCGCGGCCGACGCCGCCGGCGACGTCGTGGACCTCGGCGCCGGCGATGTGCTGGTGATCGACGACGAGGCGCTCACGGATCGCGAACTGGCCTGGTCGCAGACCGACGATCCCGGCGACCTGCGGATGCGGTTCGGCGGCGAAACCTACGACGAGGACGGTCCGGCCGGCTGGTCGATGCGGCTCAACGTCATCGACCCGCCGCGGGAACGCCGGCCCTGGCGGCGGCTTCGGTTCTCCCAGTTGATCATCGGGATGTCCGCGGTGGTCGCCATGACGGCGGTCGGCGGCGTGGCCTACACGCTGACCGGGATCGAAAACCGTCAGGCCCCGCCGGCGCCGTCGGTCGCGCCGCCGGTGCCGTCCGTCAAGCCCGCGGCGCCGCCTCCGGCCGCCCCACCGCCGCCCACCGCGGTGCCCCCACCCCCGCCGCCGAGCGCACAACCCATCCCCAGCCCGGCGCCGCCACCCCCCGAACCTCCGCCGCCGCCACCGCCCCCGCCTCCGGTCGTGGTGACGTCTGCGCCGCCGGCGCCGGTCTACACCCCGAGGCACACGGCGCCACCGACGACGACCGCGCCGCCGCAGCCGTCGGTCACCACCACGGTGCCGCCCCCGCCGACGACGACGACACCGCCGCCTCCGCCCACCAGCGAGGAGCCGATCACCACCAGCACCACGACGACGGTGCCGATGACGACGGAGTGGATTCACGTCCCGCTGCTGCCGGTGCCGATACCGATCCAGGTCCCGCAGAAGCAGGCTCCCGCGACCCCGCAGTACCCGTCCCAGTACCCGTCGAACGAGTATCCGCAGTACCAGCCGTATCCGGGGAATGAGTATCCGCAGTATCAGCCATATCCGGGGAGCTCCCAGAATCCCTTCCTGGGCCCGGGTTATTAGCGTCCGTCCTGCTTAGGCGGTCCGCCTGCGCGGCTTGTCGCGCACGGGTAACGTTTGTGTCACCAAGTTCGGATGGGGTTTACCCCGTCATGCCCTCACTCGGAGGGCGTTCAGAGAACCTTGGAGGCGTTACGTGGACATCGTGCTTGGGGTGTCGATGGCTCCCGGGACGGTCCGCCTGGTAGCGATCGAAGGCCAAGACGCCGACGGTGTGACCGTCGAACAAGAAGAGTTCGAGGTGGGCTCCGCCGGCAGTGCGGTCGATCGGGTGATCGATGCGATCAGCGGCACCCGCGAAGGGGTGGTCGAGGGCGGCCACCGGTTGAGCTCGACCGGGGTCACCTGGACCAACCCCGCCGACGTCGCCGCGCTGCGGCAGGCGATCAACGCCAGCGACCTCGGCGACGTGATGATGGTCGCGCCGTTGCTGGCGGCGGCCGCGCTGGCGCAGACGGTCGGTTACGCCCTCGCCTACGAGCGCATCGCGATGCTGTTCGTCGAATCCGCGAGCGCGACGCTGGCCGTCGTGGAGGTCGGCGACGGTTCCATCGTCGACCTGCACCGCCGCCGGATCACAGACGCGGCGGCGCCCGCCGAGCTGGCGACGATGGTCGCCGGTCTCGAGGCGGGCGGGTCCGGGGCCGACGGCGTGTTCATCGTCGGCTGCGGAACCGACATCGTTGCCCTGAAGCCCGCCATCGAGGCGACCACCTCGCTGCGCGTCACCGGCCCCGAGGAGCCGGACATGGCGCTCGCTCGCGGGGCCGCGCTGGCGTCGGCGAACGCGCCGCTGTTCGCGTCGTCGACGGCGGCCCTGGCCTACGCGCTGGACCCGGGTACCGGCGAATTCAGCCCGCCGGCGCTGGGCCCGTCCTACCTCGACGTCTGGGGCGAGGGGGGCACGGGCACCGGTTTCCGCGCCTACAGCGCCCTGGCCGACGAGGTTGACGAAACCGAAGAGCACAAACCCCCGCGCCGGAGCCGGGCGATGCTGCTGGCCGGCAGCGCCCTGGCCGGCATCGCCGCCGTGATCGCCGGGGTCGTGCTGGTGACGCTGACGTCGGATAAGCCGACGGGGGAAGGGCACAACGCGGGCGTCAACGTGGCCACCCCGGGCATCCAGTTGCCCGCCGCGCCGCCGAGCAGCCCGCCGCAAGCCCAGCCGCCCGCCCCCAGCACCACCCCGCCGGCGCCCGCGCCGCCTGCGGAGGTGGCCGCCCCCGCGCCCGCGCCCGCGCCGGTCGTGCAGCAACCGGCGCCGCAGACCACGGCCACGTCGAAGCCCCCGGCGCCGGTCTATCGCGCCCCGACCCGACAGACGCCGCAGTACGTGCCGCAACCGGTCGAGAAGGCGGCGCCCCCGCCGGCCGCGCCGCCCCCGGCAGCCCCGCCCGCCGCGCCGCCACCACCGCCGCCGGCCGCACCGCCGCCGCCCAGGCCGGCGCCGGTGACCATGTACCTGCACTTCCCATTCGTCACGGTGCCGATCCCCATCACCCCACCGGCGCCGCCCCCGCCCCCGTGACACGTGGCACACCCGGCCGGTTGAGCGCACACTGGCAATGACGGCACGCGCTGGCGAGGAGGTCGCATGGGCGAGCACGGTGGGTTCGGATTCGACCCCGATGAATTCGATCGCATGATCCGCGAAGGCAGCGAAGGGCTGCGCGACGTGTTCGAGCGCGTCAGCCGGTTCGTCGCCGCACCCGGCGCCCGGTCGGGCTGGTCGACGATCTTCGAGGACTTGTCGCGGCGCCCCCGCCCCGCGCCGGAGACCGCCGGCGAGGCCGGCGACGGCGTGTGGGCCATCTACACCGTGGACGACGGCGGCGGCGCCCACGTCGAACAGGTCTATGCGACCGAACTCGACGCGTTGCGCGCGAACAAGGACAACCTCGACCCGAAACGCAAAGTCCGTTTCCTGCCCTATGGGATCGCGGTCAGCGTCCTCGACGACGACTCCGAAGACCCTGTGTAGCAGTCGGTTTCGGCTCAGCCTGGGGCGACGACGTTCGAGTCGCCAGAGTTGCTGATCTTCGGCGCGCCCGAGTGGTAGGTCACCTTGTTGTTGAAGCCCGACGCGGTGATGGCCTCGACGGCCTCGATGGAGACCGCGTTTTGCACACCGGAAACCGAGAGGCTGGCGCAGTGCCCGGTGATCGTCACCGTGTTGGACACCCCGCTGACGCTGACGATGTTCTCGTTGCAGGCGATGGTCCGGTTCTCGTTGACGCCGGCGACGCTGAGCCGGGCGCCGCGCGGCGGGGTGGGTGAGGTCGACGGCGAGGTGCGCCGGGAGGTCGGTGGGGCGGGGCCCGTCGAGACGCTCGGCGGCGAGGTGATGAAGGACTTCACCCCGGAAATCTGGTGTGCGGCAAAGGCGGCGATGCCGCCCGCGAGCGCGACCACTCCGACGGCGATGACGGTCCCCAGGATCCACCACGCGCGGTTGCCCGAGGGGCGCCGCGGAGGCGGTCCGGGAATCGGGCCGCCGAAGGTCCACGGCGGCGGGGCGCCCGGGGCGGTCGGCGGCTGATCCCGGCCGGCGGACACGGCGCTGCCCTGCTCTGAGGCCCACGCAGACTCGGCGAGCGGGCGCTCGAGCTCCCGGATCCGCTCTTCCGGGTCGTCGTTTGCTGCCATGCATTGAATATGCCATTCGCTTCTGCGTTTTCGGCCCGTTCGGTAGTTTTGGGGATCGTGCCCGATTTGCCGAACCGCCAGGTGTTGTTGCGTCGCCGCCCGTCCGGGCTCGTCCAACCGGACGACACCGAAATGGTCACCGCGGCCGCGCCCGAACCCGCCGCGGGGGAGGCGTTGCTGCGCACCACCTACGTCGGCATCGACGCGGCCGCCCGCACCTGGCTCGACGACCAGCCGAGCTACCTTCCGCCGGTGCAGCTGGGCGAGGTCATCCGCGCGGCCGGCATCGGCGAGGTGGTCGCGTCGCGGTGTGACGCGTTCGCCGTCGGCGACGTCGTCACCACGCTGACCGGGTTTCAGGAATACGTGATCATCCGCGACGACCTGTTCAGCACGCCGATCCCGGGCGAGGACGATCAACTCGCGATCATGTCGGTGTACGGGCCGACCGGCGCCACCGCCTATTTCGGGATGACCGACATCGGCCGGCCGCAGCCCGGGGAGACCGTCGTGGTGTCGGCGGCGGCGGGGGCCACCGGGTCGGTGGCCGGGCAAATCGCCAAGATCGCGGGCGCCCGGGTGGTGGGCATCGCGGGCGGCCCGGAAAAGTGCCGGGCGGTGGTGGAGGACTTCGGGTTCGACGCGTGCATCGACTACAAGAACGACGATGTCGTCGCGGCGCTCAAAAAGCATTGCCCGCAACGGGTCGACGTCTATTTCGACAACGTGGGCGGTCCCATCCTCAACGCCGTGCTGGGTCGGCTGGCCTCCCGCGCGCGCGTGGTGCTGTGCGGCGTCATCTCCAGCTACCTGACCGGAGACCATCCGGGGCCGGCGAACTATGTGAACCTGTTGTCCAAGACCGCGCTGATGCAGGGCTTCAACGCGCTGGATCAGTGGGGCCGCTTCGACGAGGCGTTCGCGGCCCTGCGCGGCTGGGAGGCCGAGGGCCGACTTCACCACCGGCAGACCATCTTTGAGGGCATCGAGTCGTGTGTCGACGCCCTCAACGGCCTGTTCACCGGCGTCAACGTCGGCAAGACGCTGGTCAAAATCAGCGAACCCGGCGCGCGCTGAGGCCGCGGGATGCGCCACACCCCCACCGCGTGGTGTTATAACACCGTTTGCGAGAGTTGCCTGGGGAGATTTTGCCGGGGCTTGACGAGCCGGCTTTCAACGATGGGTGGTTTGTAGATGGATCGTCGCAGCATGATGTTGATCTCGGGGCTCGGCATGTTGGGGGCTGCGATGCGCTTGCCGGGCGCGTGGGCGACCCCCTCGGCGCCGCAGGCGCCGCCGGCGGCAGGCGGCGGGCCCTACATCTTCGCCGACGAGTTCGACGGGCCCGCGGGCTCGCCTCCCGATCCGGGCAAGTGGACCATCCAGACCTGGCAGGACGACGTGTTCCCACCCGTGGAGGGGATCTACCGCGACGATCGCCAAAACGTGTTCCAGGACGGCAATTCCAACCTCGTCCTGTGCGCCACCCACGATCTGATGAGCAACACCTACTACAGCGGCAAGCTGCGCGGCAACTTCCGCAGCATGATCAACCAGACCTGGGAGGCACGGATCAAGCTCGACTGCCTGTTCCCCGGCCTGTGGCCGTCGTTCTGGGGCGTCAACGAGGACCCGCTGCCCGACGGCGAGGTCGACATCTTCGAGTGGTACGGCAACGGCGACTGGGCCCCCGGCACCACCGTCCACGCGGCGTCCAACGGGAAGACCTGGGAGGGCAGGTCGATTCCCGGTCTGGTCGACGGCAACTGGCACACGTGGCGAATGCACTGGGGCGAAGAGGGATTTGAGTTCTTCCGGGACGGGGCGCAGTACTACAAGGTGGCGAACAAGCCCATCCACGTCGCCGGCGGCGCCCCCGACGACTTCCGGTGGCCGTTCAACAACCCCGGCTACTGGATGACCCCGATGTTCACGCTCGCCGTCGGCGGGGTGGGCGCCGGTGACCCCGCCGCGGGCGTGTTCCCGTCGTCCATGCTGGTCGACTACCTGCGCATCTGGTAGCCGTCATTTCGTCGCTTTGAGCACCTGAACCAGGTTGAACTGCCACCGCTCGACGAGCCGGAAGCCCAGGTCGTGCGGCACCGCGAACGCCGGGGTCGGCCCGTAGCGGGGGCCCGGCGGCAGCGCGGCGCCGCGCTCGTGCGCCGGCTGTGCCGGGTCGGCCTGGGTGATGATCCAGACGACGCCGCAGTGGCCCAACGGCGTGGCGACGACCTCGGGGATGAGGTTGGTGTCGAAGACGTCGTTGCGGTCGGTCGCGCGTTGCCACAGCGTCAGGTCGACCAGCTTGCGGTAGGCGTCCGGGCGCGCCGCCAACAGCGGGCGCATGGGGGCCGGCATGAACGTCACCGTGTCGTTGACCAGTAGGCAATCACCCGGCGCCGCCTGCGCGGTGATCAGGTCGGCCGCCTGGCTGTAGTCCATCCCGTATTTGGCGTACGGGTTGCGCTGCGCCCGAACATAATTCGGTGCCGCCGCCACGACGAAGAGGCCGACCAGCGCCGCAGTGACCCAGGGTCTGGCGGTCACCGCGCCGGCGCAGATCCCCAGGACCAGCGCCATCGCGGGCGCGGTGAAGGACAAGTAGCGCGGCGTGTAGATCGAGTGCACCAACGCCGAATAGGTCAGGATCGCGGCGGTGGGTAGGGCAAGCCATCCCGCCGCGAGCACCAACAGCTGCCGCTGCGGTGGCGCCAATCGCGCGGACCCACTGAGCCACAACACCATCGCCGCACACAGCACCAGCGCCGACAGGATGGCGAACGGGGGGCTGCGTTCGAAATACTGTTGCATCACCACGTCTTCGAAGGTTCGGTGACCGATCGGGGCGACCCAGCTGATCTGGTGCGCCTGCCCGGCGACCGTCAGCAGGAACGGCAGCAGGGCGCCCACCGCGACGGCCGAGGCAATACCGAAGCGCACCAACACGGTTCGGCGGCGATGGAAGACGACGACGAAGACGCCGTACGCCCCCAGCAACAGTGCGATATAGGCGTCGAGCACGATCGAGAGAGCCAGCGCGACAACGTAACCCAGCCACACCCCCCGGGTGTCGCGGCGCGCGGCGTAGACGAGCAGGACGGTCAGCCACACCGCGGCCATCATCGACATGGCATAGGGGCGCGCCTCGATGCCCGCCCACGTGGTGCGGGGCAGGATCGCGCAGAACACCCCGGAGGCCAAAGCGACGGTCCGCGACGAGAACTGCTTGCCCAGCACCACGACGCCGGCGGCCGCGCCCCCCGCCGCCAGGCCGCTGGGCGCGCGGGACCAGAACTCGGTGGGCGGAAAGACCTGAAACCACCCGTGCATGAGCAGGTAGTACAGGCCGTGGACGGCGTCGACATTGCCCAGCATGTGCCACATCTGGGCCAGCGAACGGCTGTAGGCGGCCGAGATCGTCGCGGCCTCGTCGTACCAGAAGGAGGGCCGGGCGGCCCCGGCCATGCTCACCGCGACGGCCAGCACCGCGGCGAGCAGCGGGTCCAGCGCCGTCACCACGGCAGCTCGGCAGCCGCCAAGCACGCCGGGGCTGAACACACCGCTATGGTGCCAGAACCCCACCGGGGCGATCGGCCGGCTCCGGCCCGTGATTCGAACGTATGATCGATCAATGGGACGGCTCGCATCGATCGGGTACAACGGCCAGCCGGTCCGTAGCCCGTTCCGGGTGGTCCGCCCGGCCGTCGCCGTGCTGGTGGACCTGACGGTGCTTTTCCCGCGTGAGCCGCACCGCTCGGGGCGCTATCAGCCCAACGGCCTGCAGCTGCACAAGGTCGTCGAGGGGTGGCTGAGCTGCTGGGCCCTCTGCGAACAGGGCGACTGGTGGGGGCTGGTCACCTATCCGGTCGCCTACGGATCCCAGCGCAAGACCGTGACGCACTGGGTGCCGGCCTGGACGCTGCGCCGCAAAGCCTGACTGCGCGGGCGCCGTGCCAATGCGATGATTGCTGCCCGTGGAAGCAAGTTGGGCCTCGGTCCTGAGCAAGCTCATCGCGCTGGCGGCCGTCATCGCGCTGTCGCCGATCACGGTCATTCCCGCGGTGCTGGTGCTGCACGCGCCGCGGCCGCGCCCGGCCAGCCTCGCCTTCCTTGGCGGCTGGCTGCTCGGGCTGGTCACCTTCACGGCCGCGTTCGTCGCCGGCTCGGAGGCGCTCAGCGGTTTCCACGCGACCCCGCCGAAATGGGCCTCGTGGGTGCGTCTGGCCTTCGGGGTGGCGCTCCTCGCGCTGGCGGCGTTCCACTGGTTCACCCGGCACCGCAATCGCAGCATGCCGCGCTGGATGCGGTCGTTCTCCACGCTCACCCCCGCGCGCGCCGGCGTGGTGGGCGCTGTCCTGGTGCCGCTGCGGCCCGAGGTGCTCATCCTGTGCGCGGCGGCCGGTCTGGCCGTCGGCAACAGCAGCCTGAGCGCCGGCGGCGAGCTCGTCGCGGCCGCGCTCTTCGTGGTCGTCGCCGCGTCGACGGTGGCCATCCCGATCTTGGCCTACGTCGGCGCCGGCGACCGCTTCGAGGGAACGCTGGAGCGTCTCAAGGCCTGGATGGAAGCCAACCACGACGCGATGCTGGCCGTGATCCTGTTTCTGATCGGGTTGATCGTGCTCTACAACGGGATTCGCGCGCTGGCCTGATCCGCGTTCGGCCGTCTCCGGCGAGTTTCGGCCGCACAGCGGCGCGGCGATGGGAGGATGCCGCCCATGGCAGGAAGCTGGGGCACCGTCCTGACGGGGCTGGTGCCGCTCGGTCTGGTCATCTCGCTGTCGCCACTGACGGTCATTCCCGCGGTACTGGTGTTGCAGGCGCCGCGGCCGCGGCCGAGCAGCCTGGCGTTTCTGGGCGGTTGGCTGCTCAGTCTGGCCGCGCTGACGGCGCTGGCGGTTGCGGCCTCCGGCCTGCTTGGTGGCTTGGACAAGGCGCCGCCGCGGTGGTCGTCGTGGCTGCGGGTGGTGCTGGGGGCGGCGCTGATCGTGTTCGGCGTCTTCCGGTGGCTCAGGCGGAACGGCCAGGCCGAGTCTCCGGCGTGGATGCGGTCGTTCGCCAACATCACCCCGGCCCGCGCCGGGATCACCGGAGCGGTGCTGGCCCTGGTGCGCCCGGATGTGGCGCTCATCTGCGTCCCGGCCGGATTGGGCATCGGGACCAGCGGGCTCGGCGCCGCCGGCGACTGGGCGGCCGCCGCGTTTTTCGTCGCCATCGCGGCGTCGAGCGTCGCGATCCCGATACTGGCCTACGTGGCCGCCGGCAGCCGCCTCGACGACACGCTGGCACGCCTCAAGGACTGGATGGACCGCAACAACGCCGCCCTGCTTGCGGCCGTCCTCGTGGTGATCGGTGCGATGGTGCTCTACCACGGGATTCACGCCCTGTAGCCGCCATCGGCCAGGCCGGCGTCGGCTTCGAGCCTGTTGATCGCCCCAAAGGCCAACTCGCGGAACAGCTCCCGGCCGTAGCCGGTCAGCATGCCCAGATAGCCGCGGGCCGCCCATTGCTGCGCGTGCCGCTCTTCGTGGTGCAGCACCCGGTCCAGATCCAGGCGGGTGCAGCGCGGCGCGCCGTCCCCGTCGAGGCACCAAGTGTGCCCGGAGGCGACGACCCGGCGCAGCTGCTCGGCCGGGTCGGTGACACGGCCCAGGTTCACCATGAAGACCTCGCCCCAGGTCGTGCCGCCCCGCTGGCTGAACAGCCGCTGGATCCAGTTGCCGCCCAGCCCCATCAGCATCCCGTTGGGCGTGGTGACCAGGCGACCCCCGTTGCGGTGCACGAACGGGACGTCGCGGCCGTAGCTCCAGGCGTTTGCGTGCTGGCGCAGGCGGATTCGGGTCACCTCGGCGGCGCTGTACGGGGTGGCCGGGAAGTCGGTGGGCCGCTTGCCCTTCACGCCGTAGCCGGTGCCGGCGTTCAGGATGTAGGTCATCAGCACCGCCGCGCGGGCCTCGCCCCCGCGGGCGCCGGGCGGCAGCAGGAAGAAGGATTGGCCGGCCGGATCCCTGATCTCCTGCATCCTCGCGAGGACCGCGAAGCTGCTGCGCGTGATGTCGTGGCGGCGGCCGATCTCGGTGACCGCGTGCGGGAGCACGCCGCGGCGCTCGGCGTTCTCCCGCCATCTCGTGCAATAACCCTGTGCGTCCATGTCTTTCCGGTCAATTGTTATCCATGGTTAGGGTGGAGCGGATGAACAGTCGGCCCTGGCGACGCGCGCGCGGCATCAAACAGATCACCCGAGGACTCGGCACGCTGGATCGCGAACTGTTCGATGCGATCGCCGAGACGGACACCCCGCTGCTGGACACCGTCATGCCGCCGCTGACCCGAGCGGCCGACCACTCCAAGCTGTGGCTGGCCATCGGCGCGGCCCTGCTCGCCACCGGCAGGCAGAGCGCGCAGCGCGGCGCGACCCGCGGCATGGTGACACTGGCCGCCACCAGCCTGGTCACCAACCAGTTCGCCAAGCGCATCCGGCGGCGCCCCCGTCCCGGCTACGACTTGGTGCCCCTGGTCCGGCAGGTCCGCCGCCGCCCGACGTCGAATTCCCTGCCGTCGGGGCATTCGGCCAGCGCGGCCGCGTTCGCCGTCGGAGTGGGGCTGGAGAATCCCCCGCTGGGCTCCGGGCTGGCGCTGCTGGCCGGGCTGGTGGGCCTGTCGCGGGTGGCGACCGGCGCGCATTACCCGGGCGACGTCCTCGCCGGATTCGGGATCGGGTCCGGGCTGGCCGTGATCGGCGGCCGGCTCGTGCCGCCGATCGTCGAAACCGCCCTTCCGCGAACGGAACCGCTGCGCGTCGAGACGCCGCCGCGGCCCGATGGCGCCGGAGTGGTCCTGGTCATCAACCCGGAGTCGGGCAGCGGTACCGGGGCCCGCGTCGTCGACGAGGTGCGCGCCGAGTTGCCGAAGGTGGACATCCGCGAGCTGGGCCCCGACGACGACCCCGTGGAGATCTTGCGCGGCGCGGCCGCCGGCGCGGAGGTGCTGGCGGTGGGCGGCGGCGACGGCACCGTGGCGGCCGCCGCGGGCGTGGCCATCGACGCCGGCCTCCCGCTCGCGGTCTTCCCCGCCGGCACGTTCAACCACTTCGCCAAGGACATCGGCTGCGACACCGTGGCCAAGACGGTCGACGCGATTCGGTGCGGCAGCGTGGCGTACGTGGACCTGGTGTGCCTCAACGACTCTCAGATGGTCCTCAACACCGTCAGCATCGGCGCGTACCCGGCGTTCGTGCGGCGGCGCGAAAAGCTCGAGAAGCGCATCGGCAAGCCGCTGGCGGGTCTTTACGCGATGCTGCGCACCCTGCGCAAGGACGAACCGGTGTGCATCCGCTACGACAACAAGACCCTGCTGACTTCGCTGTTCTTCCTGGGCAATTCGCTGTATTTGCCCACCGGGTTCGCACCCGCGCGGCGGACCCGCATGGACGACGGCCTGATCGACGTCCGCATCCTCGAGGCGGGCCGGCCGTGGGCCAGGACCCGGATCCTGACCGCGTTGGCGCTGGGCCGGCTCGAACGCAGCCCGCTTTATCACGAGTTGCAGGTGCCCGAATTCAGCTTCAGCGCCGTCGACGGCCCCACGACCATTGCCCGCGACGGCGAGGTCGACGACCGCTACGACAACGCCAGCTTCAGCGCGAAATACCGGATTCTTCCCGTGTTTCGTCCGCTTCCCGACTTGCCGCCCCCTCGGTGAGGTCGCGCACCTGCGCGTAGCGCGCCGCCACCTCGGGCGAGGGGTCGGCGGTGTATTCGTGCGTCGGCGGCGGATCCCATGCCGGCGGTCGCGGGGAGCCGCTCAACGCCCAGGCCGCCTGCCGCGCCGCTCCCGCCGCGACGTACTGCGCCGGTGCGGGCGCCAGCACCGGCATGCCGAACACCGCCGGCGCGATCTCGCGCAGCGCCCTGGATTGGGCGCCGCCGCCGACCAGCAGGACGCGCCGCGCGACGACGCCGCGCGCGACCAGATGCGCCAGGCCGTCGGCGAGCGAGCACAGCAGCCCCTCCACCGCCGCCCTGGCCAGATTGGCCGGGGCCGCATTGGAGACCCGCAGCCCGTGCAGGGCACCAGTTGCATTGGGCCGGTTGGGGGTTCGCTCACCCTCCAGGTAGGGGACCATCACCAGCCCATCGCTTCCCGGCGGCGCCGACAACGCGAGGCGGGACAGCTCGTCGTGGTCGACCCGCAGCATCGCGGCCGCGGCGTCGAGCACCCGCGCGCCGTTGAGCGTGCACACCAGCGGAAGGTAGCGCCCGGTGCCGTCGGCGAATCCGGCGACGTAGCCCGCGTCGTCGCGGACCGGGTCCGCGGTGACCGCAGCCACCACCCCCGACGTGCCGATCGAGACGATCACGTCGCCCTCTTCGGCGCCGAGGCCCAGCGCCGCGGCGGTGTTGTCGCCGAGACCCGCAGCGAACGTCGTTGCGCCACTGGTGGTTCCGGCCGACGGGCTCAGCACGGTGGGCAGCTGCGGACGGCGGCCACGCAGGGCGAGTTCCAGCAGATCGAGGCGGTAGTCGCCGGTGGCGGCGTCGTAGTAGCCGGTGCCGCTGGCGTCGCTGCGGTCGGTGGTCAGCGCCGCGATGTCGGCCTCCCCGCGGAGGCGCCACGTCAGCCAGTCGTGGGGCAGGCAGACGGCCGCGGTGCGGTCGGCGTGGCGTGGCTCGTGGTCGGCGAGCCAGCGCAACTTCGCCACGGTGATCGCGGCCAGCGGCACGACACCGACGGCCTGGGCCCACGCCCGCGCCCCGCCCAGTTCGCGCACGAGTGCGCGTGCGGCGTCGGCCGAGCGCACGTCGTTCCACAGCAGCGCGGGGCGCACCACCCGGCCGGTTGCGTCCAGGCAGACCATGCCGTGCTGCTGCGCGCCGACGGCGAGAGCATCGACGCCGTCGAGCCCGCCCGCGTTAGCGATGGCCTCGTGGGCGGTGGATTGCCAAGCGGCCGGGTCGATTTCGGTTCCGTCCGGGTGGGCGGCCTGTCCCTCGCGGACCACCTCGCCGGTGGCGGCGTCACACACTAGCACCTTGCAGGATTGCGTCGAGGAGTCGATCCCGGCGACCAGCGTCATGACTCGTCGTACCCGAGCAGGGCCTGCAGCGTGGCGCGCGCGCCACGGCGGTGCAGGCAGTCCAGCGCCCACCGGTAGGCCTCGCGAAAGCGCGGGGCATCGATGAGGTCGCCGAATACCAAGCGGTTGGCCAGAAACGCGTCCGGGTCGTCGCGCTGCGAGCGGGCGATCGGGACCAGCGTGTCGGCGAGCCGGTCGCTCACCTCGATCGGCCGTCCCTGTTCGTCGCTGCCCTCGGCGTAGCGGGCCCAGCTCGCGACGATCGCCGCGGACAGTCGCACCGGGCCCCCGGTGCGCAGATTGTCGTGCACGACGGGCAGCAGCCATTTCGGGATGCGGTCCGAGGAGTCGGCGCACAGCCGGGCGATCGTGTCGCGCACGTGGGTGTTGGCGAAGCGGGGGAGGAGTTCGCCGCGGAACTCGGCCAGCCCCGGGATGGGCGTCAGCGTCGGCATCGCCTCCGAATCCAGGTAGCGGACAAGGAATTCGGCGATCTCCGGGTCCTGGGCGGCCTCGTGCACCAGCCGGTATCCGGACAGATACCCGAAATAGCACAGGCCCTGATGGCCGGCGTTGAGCAGCCGCAGCTTCATCGCCTCGTATGGCGCCACGTCGTCGACGAGCTGCACGCCGGCCCGGTCCAAGGGCGGGCGCCCGTCGGCGAAATCGTCCTCGAGCGCCCACATGGCAAACGGCTCGGCCACGACGGGCCGGGCGTCGCGCACGCCGTATTCGGCTTCCAGCCGCTGCGCCACGTCGGGGGTGGTGACCGGCGTGATCCGGTCGACCATCGAGTTCGGAAACCGGGTCGTCTCCCGCATCCACTGCGCGAGTTCGGGATTGATCCGCTCCGCGTAGGACGTGAACGCGTGGCGTGCCACGTCCCCGTTGCCGACGATGTTGTCGCAGGACACAATGGTCGGGGAGGGCAGGCCGCGCGCCCGGCGTCGGTCGCACCCCTCGGCCACCAACCCGAACACGGCACTCAGGGGCGGCTGGTAGCCGCCCTCGGTGATGGTGAGGGAGATGATCCGGGTGGCCGGGTCGGCGAGCAACTCGATGACGGCGTCGGGATCCTCAGGCGCATAACGGAAGTCGACTAGGGAGCCGATGACTCGCGGCTCCCGGGTGCCGTCGGGGCGTTTGAGGATCAGCGTGTACAGGTGGTCCTGGTCGCGCAGCGCGTCGCGCATCTGTTGGTCGCCCGGCAGCACGCCGACACCGCAGATGCCCCAGTCCCGGGCGAGGCCGGCGTTGAGCAGCCGGTCGATGTACATGGCCTGGTGGGCGCGGTGAAAGCCGCCCACGCCGAAATGCGCTATGCCGATGCCGATTTGGCAGCGGTCATAGGTCGGGACGGGGATGTCGAGACCGGTCAGGTTCCGTGCGTTCAGCTTCACTCGAGTGTCACCTTAGCGCGGACTCCACCGCGGCTAGCTCATTGCTAGGCGTTGGGGCACAGGTCGCGCAGCGCGAAGATCACGACGTCGGCGGCCTGGCGGCCGTTGATCCCGCCGGCGCCCTGGTCGGCATCGGAGCGCTGCACGGCCAGCACCTCCAGCTGCTGTGGCGAGGCGCCCCACGAAAGCTGCTGACACAGATCCGCACCCATCTGCAGCAGCGCCTCATCACCGCCGTCGACGGCGTGGATCCCGGCATTGTGCAGGTCGGTGAGAAAAGCGGCCTGGTCGGCGCGTGCCGGGCCGGCCCAGACGATCCCCGAGACCAGAAGTGGACCCACCGTCAGCGCCGCGCCGATCAACCGGCCGGGCAGCCTGCGTGCCGCCATCCAACATTCTCCTTGTGTCTCTGCGCGATGTGGATGATGCACCTTTACACAACAGCGCAGGATCCGCCGTGCAGAAAATCCGGCGGATGAACAGTCGGCGAAGATTGGCCGCGCGGCTATGCGCGCGGAGGGCGAAAAATTAGGTCAGGATGGCTAGCTCGGGCACAGATCGCGCATGGCGTAGACGACGATGTCGCCGGCCTGCTGGGGGCTCAGCCCGCCCGCGCCCTGCCGCTCGTCGGAACGCTGCAGCGCCAGGCCCTGGAGCTGCGCGGGCGGGGCGCCCCACGATATTTGCTGGCAGATGTTCAGGCCCGCCTCCAGGAGCGCGGCGTCGCCGCCGCTCACGGCGTGGACGCCGTCCTTGTGCATGTCACTGAGAAAGCTGGCCGCGTCAGCCTGCGCGGGGCTGGCCCAGACGAGGCCGGCGAGAAGCGGGGCACCGAACAGCGCCGAGGCCATGAAACCGCCAGCTAGACGACGTGGTGACATATGCCCTTCCCCTCTGTCTGTCAACTGTTGCTCTCACGGTGTTCACCTCTATGTAACCTCGCGGACAAGCTTTGTGCACCAAATTTTCCCTGTGAATGACCTGCGGGAAGAAAAAGTCCGCGCGATTCGAAGTCGGCCGCGGGCCCGGCGGCGTGTCGGCGCGACCGGCCGAGCGAGCCACACGCCCGGGCGCGTTGGCGCAGGTCGGGGATGTTTTCCGGCGGTGTTCTGTTTCGTAACACCGTTGTGACGTCACCATTTGGAAACGGCTCGGTGCGGCGTGGCTCGTGTCGCGTGTCGGCTGCTGACAATTGGCCCGGTCGTGAAAAGACGGCCTCGGTACGGCTAGGCGGGCCTGCTGCACTGATTGATTGCGGAAATAGCTGAGCGTGAATAAAGGAGAGTTGGCGCTGATGGCGATCGTCGATCGGTTCAACATGAAGGTAGTTGCCGGCGCTGGGTTGTGCGGAGCAGCTATAGCGTTGAGCCCCGACGCGGCGGCCGCCCCGCTGATAACGGGCGGCCACGCGTGCATCCAGGGGCAAGCGGGCGATGCGGCGCCAGCCGCCGGAGGTCCCGTGGCCGCGGGTGCGCCGGCGGACATGTGCGCGGCTCCCCTCACTGACATGTCCGGCGTGCCCATGGCCGTGCCCGGGCCGCTGCCGCTCGGTGCGCCGGTGCCGATCGTGCCGCCGCTGCCGCTGGCGCCGCCCGTGCCGGTGGTGCCGCCGGTGCCGGTGGTGCCCGCGGGTGCGCCACTGATCGCCCTGGGCGGGCCGGTGGCGGGTGCGCCCCTGGAGGCGGCTGCGCCGCTCATCGACATGGCTGGGGTGAAGGACGCGCCGACCGGTCCGGCGCCCACCGGTGGGCCGGTGGCCGGTGAGCCGGTTCGCCCCGGCCCCGCGAGCTGACGTCAACGCTCTTTCCGTCGGACGGGCCCGCTGGTTTGCCACCAGCGGGCCCGTTCCGTTGGGATAAATGGGCCCTCGACACAATCGAAGCTCCGCACCCGTCCTGCTCGTGGGTGCGCAGCTTCGTGAAATGGGCCGGGGTTATTCCTGCACGATCACCGGGTCGCCGACGTTGACGTGGTTGTAGTACCACTCGGCGTCATCGGGGCTCAGGCTGATGCAGCCGTGGCTGACGTTCTCGAGCCCCAGCGAGGGGACGGCCCACGGGGCCGAGTGCACGAACAGGCCGCGGCTGGTGATGCGGACGGCGTCATTGACCGTGAGCAGGTAGCCGTTGGGATCGTCGACGGGGATGCCGACGCTGCTCGAATCCATGGTCACCGCAGGCTCTTTGGAGAGCACGGTGTACGAGCCGACCGGCGTCGCGTATTCCGGCCTGCCCAGCGAGGCCGGCATCACGCCCTGCTCGCCGAAGTGCGGCCGATGGTGCGGCGCCGGGAGTTGGGTGGGCGGTCCCGCCTCGACGCCGTCGATGCTCACGGTGAAGGTGTGCTGCGAGATGCTGGCCACTCCGATGACGGCGGGACCCGTTTTGATCTCCGAGGTCGCCTCGCCGACCGTCAGCGCAATAGTGGTGTGCGCCGGCCAATATCGGTCCGGGACCCACTGGACGACCTTGTTGTCGAGCCATTCGAACTTGCCGGTCATCGCGGGCGTCGACTTGACCTCGACGGCACGCTCAGCGGCGCTCCGATCCGCGATGGGGGCGCGGAACGTCACCACCACGGGGTGCGCCACGCCCACCACTTCGCCGCGCGCCGGTGAAATCGACGCCACGGCCGGGCCGTGCGACAGGCTGGCCGACGCCAGACTCACACCGGCCGGCGTGGCGACCACACTCGCAGCAACCCCCGCCATCGCAAGAACACCTCGAACACCCGTCCGCATGGCCTCAATTCCCTTTTAACTGACATCGTTGCAATAGGGATGATAAATGGGCGCTGACCTGCGGAAGCGCAACGGCACGTTGATATTTGGGCACGCCTCGGTCACGTTTTGGCCACGGGCGTTTAGTTCGGCAATGGCGCTCGTGATCAGGCGCCCGGACACGACGCGACCAGGAAGTTATTGACGGCCGATCGTGGCGGCAATAAGGTCAACTACCTGATATCAACTACTTGACACTAGTTCGTCGAAGCAGGGGTTGCGTCATGAAATCACCCGAGCTTGCCCGTCCGTTCGCACCGCACCGACAGCGCGCCTATGTCGGCTTGCTGACCGTCGTCGGCGTCGTTTTCATCCTTATGACCATCGCCGAGGCCACTCGGCTGTTGCCGCCGACGCTGACGGTGGATGTGGCGGCGAACCTGATCTTCGGCATCCCGGTGCTGCTGTTGCCCCTCATCCTGTTCTGGAAGGGACGAGGAGAGCAGCGATCGCGTCTGCAGCTTGCGGCCGAGCTGACGCTGATCTACATCCCTCTGACGGCGGGAAGCCAGCTGACGTATGAGTTGCCGTTCTTGCTCGGCCACCCGTTCAACCTGTGGACCGCCACCACGGACCCCGGGTGGCGGTGGCTGTGGTGGCAGTACGGCCTGGCCGATACCCGCTACCGCAGCGACGACCCGTGGATCTTCGGCCTGGAATTCGGCGCAGTGCTCGTCGGCATCATGCTCACCATCGTGTGGCTTCGCTTGTTGCGCAAGGATTTACCCGACGAGTCGCGGATCAAGTGTCTTTGGCTGACGTTCTTCGGCGTCGCGGTGCTGCTCACCGGGACCCTCGTCTATTACGTCAGCGAAATCCGCACCGGCTTCAACGACATCGGCCAGGGCGCTTACGGCCTGTGGTTCAAGCTGGTCGGGGAGAACGTCCCTTACATGATCCTGCCGGTCTTCGTCCTCTACGCCATTTATCTCCAGGTCGATTACCTGACCAGGCGCGTCGGGGCGACGACACAGGCGCCCGCGCCGGTCAACGCCGGTGTGTAGCTAAAGAGTTAGGTGCGACCGCCGGGCCGTAAGGTCGGGCCGGCATGCGGGTAGCGGAATTTCGGGCTGACTACTGATCCCGCGCCAGTTTGTCCGCCACCGCATCGAATGCGCGCAACGTGTCCAAGAGCATCTGCGGGTCCCCGGCGTCCGGCTGGGTGGACAACTTGGCGGCGACCAACTCCGCCGCACGGTTGACATAGATCATCTGGCCGCACATGCCCTGGCACAACACCACGTTGTTGCCCGGGTAGGGAAACCACACTTGGTTGCGGTACATGCCGCCGGGCATCTGGGTGTCGTCGGGGCTGGCGGCGAAGGCCTGGCGCGAGTCGGGACCGCCGTCGAGGGTGTCGGCGATCCACGCGGCCGGCACCACTTGCTGACCGGTCAAGGAGGCGCCGTCGCGCAGGAACAGCGACCCGAATCGGACCATGTCGGTGAGACAGGCGTTGATGCCGCCGTCGAAGAATCCGGTGCCGGCCGCGTCCACCCCGATGGTGGCGTCGCATTGGGCGCCGATGCGGCTCCACAACAGTTCCGACATCAGGTCGGGCATTCGCTGGCCGCCTGCGACCTCGCAGATCCAGCCGAGCATGTCGGTTTCGCACGACCGATATTCGAACGGGCCGCCGTGAGGAGACTTCTGGCGCAAGGTCAGCAGGAAGTCACGCAGCGTGGCCGGGACTTCCGGATGGCTGCGTGGCGCCCACCCGACCGCCTGGTCCAGGACGTGGATCTCTGCGGTCGGGTGGAGGTAATTGTCCGAGAACGCGATCCCCGACCTCATGTCGAGCAGCTGACGCACCGTCGCACCCGCGTAGCCGCAGTTCGCCAGGGCGGGAACGTATTTCGTCACCGGCGCGTCGAGCTCGATCGCGCCGGCGCCGTGCAACGCGCCGACCACGGCGGCCACCAAGGACTTGCTCACCGAGAACACCAGGTGACGCGTCCGAGCCCCCATCCCGCCGAGGTACTCGTCGGCCGCCACCGAACCCCGGTGGGCAACGGCCCATCCGTCGGTGGCGGTGCGGGCCATCACCGCGCCAACGGTGGTGGCCACGCCATCAGTGCCGGTCACCCCGATGTCGGCGATCGCAGCGCTCGCGGCGGGCAATGCCGCCGTCGGCCCGGTCCCGCGCGAGATCACCGCCGTCGGCACGAAGTCTTCGACGTGCTGAAACGACCAGTGCGCGTAGGGCGCCGACAGCCAGTTGTCCAGTGAGATACCGGTCGGGGCGTCTTTCACGCTCGTGCGACGAGCCGAGAGACGATCGGCGCGGCCGGCGTCAACGGTGTCGAGACGAACTTCGCCTTCATGCCCTTGACCCAGCGCTGGCAGCGCTCGCTGAGCTTGTAGTCGTCCGTCTGCAGGTGTGAGCGAGTGACGAGCACGCCGAGTTGGGCACCCTCGGAACGTAAGTCGCCGGGCGCCGCGACCCGCATGTAAAAGGCCTCGGAGCCGTCGAGCAGTGTGGCCCAGTCGTTGGCGGTCCGCGAAAAGGAGACCCGGCCGTCGTCGTCGATGCGCCACACCCCGGTGCGTGGCGTTGCCGTGAACAGCTCGACGTCCGGCGACGTCTCCGTGATGATCACCTGACCCCAGACCTCGTCCTCGCCATAGCCGCGCTCCCAGCGCGAGTTGATCTCATCGATGTCGAGCTCGTACTCCACGTCCATGTACTCGAGCAGATGAAAGAGGAACAGCGGCATGTCGGCGTAGGCCTCGGTGGTCAGGTTCGTCATCGGGCTGGCGCCGGACAGGCGGGGGTTCACTTCGCCGAGGTAGAGCTCGTTGGAGTCCAGGTCATGCAGAAGGTCCACCTCGAAGTAGCCGAGGTAACCCTGGCGACGCATGACGTCGCCCAGCTTTGCCACCATTTCCCGCGCGGCGTGGGTCTGGGCGGGCGGCAGCACCTCGCGCCAGATGTCATTGCCACACCAGCTGCCCCGGCTCGGGGTCAGCTCCGAATAACCGACGAGACTCGTCATCGCGGGACCGACCACGGTGCCGTGGCGGGTTACGGCACCCTCGAGGCACACCTCGACATTGCGGATGCGCTTCATGACTTTGACTTCTTGCTGCGAGGTCAGGTCGCCGGCGTGCTCGTCCCAGTCGCTCTGACCGCGCACAAAGAACGTCCCGCTGCCGGCGTTGCCATAGGCGACCGAGATGACGAGGTCATCTCCCAGTCCGGCGCTTTGCGCGAGCGCCGTCAGTTCGTCGTAGGAGCCGGCCCGCCCGATCGCGTGCGGCACACTGGGTATGCCCGCCTCGTCGGCCAGGCGCGTCATGACGAGCTTGGAACCTAGGCGCTTGCGCAGCTCCACCGGCGGATGCATGACCTCGAGACCCGCCTGACGCGCGAGGCCCTGTGTCTCTTCATCGAGCATCACGAAGCAGGCCTTGCCGCCAG